>DATDAX010000200.1:0-5419 GCA_036525175.1 Terrimicrobiaceae bacterium
CATGCGAATGTATTTGATGATGTTACCGAATACCTTTCTGCCCTCGATAATGCCGTCCTCCAGCACGAGAAGGCTTTTCTCAAGGAGGATTATGTCAGCCGACTCCTTTGCGACATCAACCGCCGTATCGACCGAAATACCCACATCGGAAGCCCGCATTGAAGGCGCATCGTTGATGCCGTCGCCCATGTAACCAACGACGTGGCCGCGCTTTTGGAGAGCGATGATGATGCTCTCCTTTTGAGAGGGAGATAAGCGGGCGAAGACGGTGGTCTTTTCCGCCAGCGCGCCGAGTTGCTCTTCATTCAATCCAAGAAGTTTGTCGCCGGTGATGATCTCCCCGGCATCCAAAGCCACATCCTTGCAGACCTTTCGTGTCACCAGGGCGTTATCACCCGTCAGAATTTTGGTAGCGACACCGAACCGCTTAAGGGAGGCGATGGCCTTGGCGGCGGAGCCCTTTGGTGGGTCCAGAAAGGCAATATATCCAAGCAATATAAGGTCGGTTTCGTCTGCCACCGAGAAGGTATCCTTAGTTCTCGGAAATTCGCGGTAAGCGATCCCGAGCACGCGATACCCGTCGCGGCTTAAATCCTCATATTCTTCGAGGAGGTCATCCTTGATCACATCAATCAACAAATTAATTTCATCGTCCACCTGGTAATGAGTGCATGCCTTATAAATATCCTCCACCGCGCCTTTGCAGATGAGCACGTGGTCGCCTTCATAATCCACCACCACGGACATGCGTTTGCGTTGAAAATCGAAAGGAATCTCATCCACCTTCTTGCAACCGTGTTCAACGTCCAGTTCGCTGTGTGAAAGGACCGAGCGATCCAGCAGGTTGCGCAACCCCGTCTGGTAATAACTGTTCAAATAGGCGTAGCGCAGAACATCGTCGCTATCTCGGTTGGTCACATCGACGGCTTTTTCGAGAATAACGCGGTCTTGCGTAAGAGTTCCCGTCTTGTCCGTGCAGAGGATGTCGATTGCGCCGAAGTTTTGGATCGAGTTCAGACGCTTCACGATGACTTTCTTCTTCGACATCGCCATAGCCCCTTTGGCAAGGTTGACGGTTACGATCATCGGTAGCATCTCCGGCGTAAGCCCAACGGCCACCGAGAGACCGAAAAGAAGCGCCTGGGACCAGTCGTGCTTCGTCAGTCCAACAATCAAGAAGACGATACTGACCATAACGACCATGAAGCGAATCATCAGCCATGTGAATCCCGCGATGCCGCGGTCAAAACTGGTCTGGACCCGCTCCCCGGAAAGCTTTTCCGCGATGGAACCGAAGTGAGTGGTGCTCCCCGTATTGATAACCACCCCGCGAGCGGTACCGCTCAACACAGTGCTTCCTTGGAAACAAGCGTTTAGTAGGTCTATGATTCCGCGCCCAGTGGTTTCTGACGGCCCCGCATGCTTTTCCACGGGCATGGATTCGCCGGTCAACGAAGACTGGCTGACGAAGAAGTCCTTCGCGCTGATCAAGCGGAGATCCGCCGGAACAATCGCGCCAGCTTGGAGGGCAACGATGTCTCCCGGCACGATTTCGGCCATGTGGACGTCACATTCCTTGCCATCGCGCACGACCAGGCAAGTGGTTTCCACCATTGCGTGAAGTTTTTCGACGGCCTTGCTGGAACGGTGCTCCTGCACATGCGCGAGCACCACACTCAGCACAATCATGCCCCCGACAACGGTCGCAGAGCGAACATCTCCCATCAGGAGCGAAACCGCGCAGATCACGAGGAGCTGGATGACCAGTGGGTTCTTGCACCGCTGCATGATTTCCACGACAACGCCCGTCTTTTTCGACTGACTGAGAACATTGGGGCCGTATTGGCGGAGCGCCTGTTCCACATCCTCCGCCGAAAGGCCATTCTCTCCAACCCCAAGCCGCCGCAATGCTTCCTCGCTAGTCGGTTGGCAAAGCTCAACCAATCGCTGCTCGTGCTCGGAGATGCTCGTCTCCGCGGCCTTCGCCGCTTTGAGAAAAACTCTAGGATGAATTTTCCCAAAAAGCTCTCGGAACATACCTCGTTGACGCTAGCCTAGCGCACAGAAACGTGAAGTCTCGAAGTGACTTGAGGGATCCATTTCAAGGTCGCATCTTTTCTCCATGACCGCTTCTGCCCGGGCCAACCATCAGCGATTGCCCCTCCCATGGTACTCGATCCTGACGATGCTTGTTTATCGCACCATTCGAATCGGGACACGTCGTGGGCTTCGAGCTCGATCGCGATCGGCTGCGCGTCGTCACCAGCAGTATCCTCGAGTGGCAAGACATTCTCTTGGGTCATCAGGTCTCTTGAGCTCGCGACCTTCGCTAACCTTAAGGCCGACTAACTACCACTTATTTATCCGGCGAAGAAAGAAGATGGCTCCCCCGGTAATCAGAGCCAGAATGATGATAAGGTAGAACGGCCAGAGAGCCTCCTCCATCGGAAGAGGCAGGGCGACGTTCATACCGAAGAGTCCCACAACAAGCGACGCAAGCATGATCGCCACCGTCCAGATCGTGAATTTCTTGATGAGATGGTTAAGGTTGTGGCCGACGATGGACGCCCGCGTCCCCATGAGGTTGGCAAGGACCTGGGTGTGAATCTCGGCGCGCCGGTAACACTGCTGGTTTTCGATGATGAGATCTTCGAGAATTCCGACCTGATCTCCGTTAAAACCGAGCTTCTCGGATAAAGCCTTCATTCTTTCCAATAATGAGCCGTTCGAGGTGATCGAGTTCAGAATAAAGACAAGGCTCTTTTCCAGCGCGAACATGTTGAGAAGATACTTGTTTTCCAGAGAGGTGTTGATCCGCCGCTCGAGGGAGTCGGCCAGCATGTTGATGGCCTTCAGGTGCCCTTCGAAATGCATTGTTGCCTGATAGAGCAGGCGCAGGATGAGATCATGGATTGACTTCACCGGAAAGGGAACCCGGCCTTCGAAGATCGGGGAGTCGTCTGCCATCACAATGACCAGATAATTCTCGTAGAGGAAGACGCCCGTCGAAGTCAGCTTCAACAGGAAATTGTCGCCGGCACAGAAGCTCTTAGGGCGCTTGAAAATGATCGCGGCATGATCGGGTTCTATTTCCAGTCGCGAGAGCTCGTCCGGATCGAGTGAGGACTGAAGCGTGTGGTAATCGATCTTATATTCCTCTTGCAGTTCGGCCTCGTCGTCGATGGTTGGCGAAGTGTAGGTGATGATCTCGGCTGCGTTGGGCTCGCAGGGAACCAGACCGCCGCTTTCAAGACGGTAAAAGCTGCGAACACTCGTCTTACCCTCGTCGATGGACAAGACTTCCGGCACTGGCGCCTCTACGTTCGGTGCCGCCTCGGTCGCGCTTCCAGCAGTTGACGCCATACGAAAAAATTCTGTTGGCGCAACCTCTGTCCTAGGCCCGGCTTATGCAATCGAAATTTTCTCAGCGTGAGTGATGATCAACGGTGGGGCCGTATCAGTGAAGCATCCTCGGAAAAAGGCGGCGATTTGATCCGGCGTTCTAGCCCCGAAGGCTTCTCAGATTTTAATAGCCAATCCGTCCCTGCATG
The DNA here is from genome assembly GCA_036525175.1 of Terrimicrobiaceae bacterium. Taxonomy (GTDB): domain Bacteria; phylum Verrucomicrobiota; class Verrucomicrobiia; order Chthoniobacterales; family Terrimicrobiaceae; genus DASTFP01. The sequence goes on from DATDAX010000200.1 coordinate 3,552, forward strand.
GCGAGCGACACGAATTTCACGCGTACCTCTTTGGGATGGCTTCTCCGCCGCGCAGTTACAACCAGCCTTTGCGCTTAAAGAAAACATAGGGGAGCACTGCCGTCGAGATCATCAGGAAAACTGCAAACGGATAACCTAGCACCCACTTCAGTTCGGGCATCACGTCGAAATTCATCCCGTAAACACTGGCGACGAGGGTTGGCGGAAGAAAGACCACTGCCGCGACCGAGACGATCTTTATGATTCCATTCTGTTCGATGTTGATCAATCCAAGCGTCGCATCGAGAAGAAAATTAACTTTGGTCGAAAGAAACGAGGCGTGATCGCTCAGCGAGGTCAAGTCGTTGAGCACCGTTTTCATATGCAATTCCGGCTTTGGGGTTTCGTTGAAAAACAAAAGCAATCGCCGAAGGCTGACCAAGCTTTCCCGGGCTTTCGAAATCAAATCGCTACACCTGCCTACCCTGCGCAGAATCTTGTCGAAGTCGTGTCGTTGTGGCTTTCCTCCTGAAGGCGTCGTTGGTGGGGTAAATACCTCGAGGGAGACGGAATCGAGGGCCGAACCCACCCTTTCAAGAATCTCTGCGAGCCGTTCCACAATGGCGTCAATGAGTCCTTCAAAGACTTTCCCCGGAGAATCGTACTGCTTGCCGCTTGCCTCTATCCGCTTGCGAAAATTTTGAAATGGGGCTGGGTCGGCGTACCTTACTGTTACGAGTTGTCGCGGAGCCAAGATGAACGTGACGGCTGAGCTTTTCGGATGACTCGTATCAGCCTTGTTAAGGATTGTGGCCGTCATGAAGAGGATGTCATTCTCTCGGTAGAGGCGGCTGGAAATCTCGATTTTCTGCATCTCTTCCCGCGTTGGCACTTCAAAGCCAAGGGCAGCTTCGATCGTTTTCTCTTCCTCCTGCGAAGGCTCGAAGAGATCAATCCAAACTGCGTCCTGCGTCAATACGGGACAAGAGTCCAGGTCTACGCATGCAACACCCGGTTCCCCGCTTCGGTAAAAAGTCATCATTTGTCGCTCTGCTTTTGCTAAATGAAGATGAAGTGTAAAGAACGCAAAAAGAGCCACCTGGAGAGGAGGTTTCGTAGATCTTGCCACTTCGAAATGCCTTGGGGCATTGCAGGACCGCGAGAATCTTCACGGAATTACCGTCCTCCCGGCAAGAAGATTGGACCAAACATTAGGAATACGAAAAGAAGGAATATGGCGACGGTGCACGCCTTAATAAGCAGGCACAAGCCAGACATGGTCGGATCCTGGAGCTCGCGATGCTCGCCAAAGCATAGAAACTGCAAAAGTGAAAACAGCCAATCGATGCTGTTTTTTCGGAGTCGAGCTGTTCCTCGCATTGCAACATATCTCTTTGGATGGCGCAAATTCAGCCGCTGAACGATCAATCCATAGAGCAAGATCCAGATCAATGCCATTCCGCAGAGCACGAGGGAGACGTGAGCAATAAGGGATTCGGTCATTACAAGACGGAGCAGCATGGACACTTACCCTCCCGTCGCGATTTTGCCAATTTATGTCGTCGCTTGACTTCCTCACAAAAAGTGAGCGTAGCAGCGAATCTTTCGTTTTACCTGATTGACTGTGCCGACGACGTCTACCGCAAGCTACCCGCCAGATCGCAACACCGCCATCAGCATCCTGACATCGTGGTGATGCAGCCCGGATGAGGCGAAACTGCGTTCGACCTCCTCGATATCGTACTTAGCCCGTTTGAAGTGAATCTGGCCATCCTCCCAAACTGCGTAAGCTGCGGCAGGATTCTTGTCTCTCGGCTGACCTACACTGCCAGGGTTGATGATTTGCGTGAAACTGGAACGAAAGTCACAAGGCAGATGAGTATGACCAA
>DATDAX010000201.1:0-4036 GCA_036525175.1 Terrimicrobiaceae bacterium
CACATTCCTTCGAGCGTGTCTTGCCATCGGGGACCCTGGAGCTGGTAATCAATCTCCGGAACGAGGACCTCAGGATCTACGATTCGGAAATGACAGGACGATGGCGAACGTATCGCGGCGCGCTGCTTTCGGGGGTGCAAACTGGCTTCACCGTGATCAACACGGCTCAGCAAGAACGGATTATGGGAGTCCATTTCCGTCCGGGCGGAGCGTTCTCGATGTTTGGAATACCGGCGGACATTTTCTGCGACAACCATGTGACCCTCGGGACGCTCTGGGGTGCGGCGGAGGAGGAGGAGATCCGGGAAAGACTCGCTCTCGCCTCCGACGCTGACGAAAGACTAAGGCTGTTGGAAGCAGAACTGCTGCGTCGAACCAAGAGCGTCAATGGCATGCATCCGGCGATCCGCCATGCGCTCGCGGAATTCAGTCAGCGTTCCGATCCGGGGGTTGGCCATGCCGCAGATCTTGTCGGTTTGAGTGCGCGCCGTTTCATAGAACTGTTCCGCCGCTACGTTGGCGTGACGCCAAAGCTGTATTGCCGGATTCGACGTTTCCAACGAGCGTTAGGCGAATTGCACCGCATTAAGCAAGTGGATTGGAGTGCGTTCGCCCTCGAGTGCGGGTACTACGATCAGTCGCATTTTATTAGGGACTTTCGCCAGTTTTCCGGACTCACTCCCTCGGCATATCACGACATCCGTGGATCGATGGAGCCCGTGCCCGAACCGGAGCGGGGTCAAATTTGTCCAATACCTGACTGAGCGATGGCGATAATCTTGGGGTTATGAGGCTTCTCATCACAACTCCCACAGGAAATATCGGCAGCCGCGTGTTGCGCGACTTGGTTGAACTTGGCACCACGTCCGTACGCGTCATCGTGCGAGACCATGGAAAACTCCCGCAGTCCCTCAGGGGATCCATCGATATCGTTGAAGGTAGTCACGATGACCCGAATACGATCGCTAAAGCATTGGAAGGCGTGGACGCCATGTTCTGGTGCCAACCCGACAGCATCATCGCGGAGGATTATTACGGCTTTTACAGACGTTTTGCGTCCGCGGGATACGAAGCGATTCGCCGGGAACGCACGCCGCGCGTTGTTGCGCTTTCCGCAACCGGAGGCGCTTTTGAAGGCAAAGCGGGACCGATAACGGCTCTTCGCGAAATGGAGGACATTCTGGCGCGATCGGGCGCGCACGTTCGCTTTCTGCGTTGCGGCTCATTCTTTGAAAACTTCCTTTGGCAAATCAACTCCCTTCGCGATGAAGGAACGTTTTACTATCCTATGGCGGGCGATATTCGACATCCGATGGTGGCTTCGGACGATATCGCCAGGACCGCTGTGCGCTGGCTCACACGCAACGACTGGAAAGGTATCGACGGAATTCCCGTCCTTGGTCCGGCGGATCTCTCCTATTTCGAAGTGGCGGACATCCTAGGGAAGACGTTAGGGCGTCCAATTCAGTTTATAAACCTGCCACCGGCAGAATACCAAAATAGCCTCTTTCAAATCGGCTATGGCAAGAACGCCGCAGACGCGTTGATCGCCATGTTCTCTGCGATTGCGCAGGGCATCGCGAAATCTGAGTCCCGTGACGCATTGAACACGGGCAGCACCACGCTGGAATCCTGGGCCGCGAAAAATCTTCGCCCTCTCGCAAGCGTTGCCTCCGCAACGCCGTAATAGCCGTTAGCGTCGGCGAGAACGAACGGCGGCTGACGCCTCTCCGCGTGACTGATCGGTCCCGACGACTTACTGGTAGAACACACCGTAGAGCTGTGTCCTTCGCGTAGTTCAGGCGATCGAGAATTTAGCGGTGAATTGATGCTGCTGCATGTTTCGCGGCAAGGTCTTCATGCAGATCCGCGAGTTAAACCTAGCGGTCGGGCAACTGCGGAAAAACTCGTTTGCCAAACCTTAGCCGGCGTTCACGGAAGATGCCAAAAACGGGGTTGAACTATTTCAAGCTTCTCTCCTCGTTAGCCATAGCGAAATGTTATCACCCAAATAACAACATGCCATTTGAAGAATCGCGTCGCATCGCGAGAGTCCCTCTGTGGGAACAGACATCGCTAGGGAAGGCCATGCAAAACGAATCGCGGACCAATCGGAGAGCGACCGGCTATCTCCGGGCCGGATTTGGCTGGCCCTTCTGGCACTTGCGATGGGCGGATTCGCCATAGGTGCGACGGAGTTCGTCGCGATGGGCCTGCTGCCGAACCTCGCCAGCGATCTGCTTCCAGATGTCTATGCACGGAGCCACGAGCGCGCCAATGCACAAGCGGGCTGGATTATCTCGGCATACGCACTGGGCGTAGTCGTCGGCGCGCCAACCATTGCCGCCGCGGCGGCAGGCTGGCCGCGAAAGAATCTCCTGCTGTGGCTGCTGGCGGCCTTTACGGTTGGAACGCTCGCCTCCGCGCTTTTACCGACGTTCGGCTGGGTGATGGTTGCGCGATTCGTGGCGGCACTGCCGCACGGCGCTTACTTCGGCATTGCATCCCTTGTGGCAGCCTCTCTCATGGGACCTGGCAAGCGCGGGCAAGGAGTCGCCTTTGTGCTTTCAGGCCTGACGATTGCCAACGTGGTCGGAGTACCTGCGATTACCTGGGTGGGTCAAAATTACGGTTGGCGTGCGTCCTACGTGGTCGTCGCTTCCATTTTTGCAGTGACCTTCGCAGCGGTCTGGATGCTTGTTCCGTGGCAGCCTGGAAACGCCGCTGCCACCATTCGCAGCGAACTCAAGGCATTCGGTCGATTGCAAGTCTGGCTTACTCTCCTGATTGGGTCCGTGGGATTCGGAGGTTTGTTCGCTGTCTACACTTATGTTGCGCCGCTTGTCACCGAGCGCACCGGCCTTTCCGCGGCAGCCGTCCCGTGGGTCCTCGTCGTGATTGGCCTGGGAATGACGGTCGGCAATCTTGTGGGCGGACGCTATGCCGATAAGAGCGTCGTAGAGGCCATGTTTGTCTTTTTCGCCTTGTTGATCATCGCGTTAATCAGCCTGGCTTTTACCGCCCAGTTCCTCTTAGGCCTTTTGGGCAGTGTGTTTTTTATCGGACTGGCATCTGCTGCAGTCGCCCCAACTATTCAAACGCGGCTCATGGACGTCGCAAATGACAGTCAGTCGATCGCTGCAGCGTTGAACCATTCCGCACTCAATATTGCAAACAGCCTCGGCGCATACCTTGGCAGCCTCACGATCGCGGCGGGCCTGGGTTACATTTCGCCGGTGTGGGTGGGAATTGCCTTGAGCATTGCCGGCGTCTGCATCGCCGCATTGAGTTTTGGCTTTGAGCACAGTCGCCGTCGGTCGCGTGGAAAAGTCGGCAGCGTTGACACGATTCTCATCGGAGGTTCGTCAACGCCGTCAAAGGGAGTATGCCCCTAATCTAGTCGACCACGACAAGCTGCCGAGCTCCTGCCTTGTACGACGCGTGGAGGAATTTCCCTCCTACTCTGACGCACTATATCTCTCGCTTAGACGGCTGGAGCGGCACGAAAGGCGGGTGAGCGCGTTCCGGGGCCTGCGATTGGCCGATAACCACGAAATCTCTCCACGACAAACGTCTTCGGATAGCGGCTCCGTTCAGACGGTAGCTCGGGACCGTCGGCGAACTCGTAAATGTTCAGCATGAACTGCATCGGATACGCAGGGGACTGGTGCACCACCTTTATCAATCGCTCGTCGACGTAAAATGCGACGTCGTTCGGTGTCCATTCCGCCGCGTAAGTGTGCGATCCCCGTGCGTCGATCTCAACCGACTCGGCGCCAAACTCGTCCGTGATCGTAGGATCTCCGAAAGGATGGAGGCCCATGCCAACACGCGTCCGGTGCGTACCCACCTCGCGACCAAATATCTCACAGATGCAAATCTCGGCTGAATGTGTTGGCTCGTCCTCGTAGCCGATCATCCACAACGCCACCATGTTCGCCGGATCATCAAGACCCTTCGCGCGCAGCTCGAACAAACCATATTGGGGCGTGTACAGCGCGACGTTGCGCTGCGCCTCACGAACGAAAAGGCCCTC
>DATDAX010000202.1:0-3333 GCA_036525175.1 Terrimicrobiaceae bacterium
GCGTCGAAGTTCTGCAAGTTGCGTGAACCAACGAAAACCCCGACTACAAGTAGCGATGTCGCCAACGTCGCAATTCCGAGCGCCTTCAGGTTCAAGGTGCTGAACACAGCCCGATCCTATGCACATCCGGCACCCGCCGGCCTTGATCTGAATCAATTAATTGGTAGATTATTAGTTTTTCCCCAGCCATGGCGAAGACGTCCCGTTATGAACCCCTTATCATTGCAGATTCGTTGCTTCGCTCGCGGATCTTTGCGGGGCTTCCTGCCGCCGACATCGCGGAGATCAGTGCGTTTTCAACAGTGAGACATTTCGAGAAAGGAGAGTATCTCTTCCGCGAGGGAGAAACATGCGAGGGCTTCTTTGTTGTGCAGCGCGGCGTCATCAATGTCCATCGCGTCAGCGCCGCGGGGAAGGTGCAGGTCATTCACGTATTTCATTGCGGCGATTCTTTCGCGGAGGCAGCGCTCATCTCCAGCGAAGGCTATCCCGCAAGCGCGCGCGCGTTAACGTCGAGTGCGGTGATCCTTATACCAAAGACCCAATTTGTAGCCCAGCTGCGCAAGCGTCCGGAGCTTGCCTTGCGAATGCTTGCATCGATGGGCGCGCACCTACGAAAGGTGGTCGCACTACTTGATGATTTGACCCTTAAGGATGCGGAGGCACGCTGTATTCATTGGATCTTGCGGCACTGCCCCAATTCAGAAGAAAGCACACCCATCGAGATTCAGCTGGAGCATCCCAAACGCATCGTTGCGGCTGAATTGAACATCACGAGCGAGACGCTCTCCCGCACTCTTGCCAGGCTTCGTGACAAGCACCTTATTCGGATAACAGGAAAAACCATCCTCGTCCTCAATCCGCGACAACTTGAGGTTTCCATGCGCGAGCTTCTTGGGGAGGCGCCACGAAGCCGGGCTGATACCATTGCCTCCGTCAACACGTAAGCATCAGGCTGGCTGGGCTTCGGCGCCTTCCAACTCCTGTCGCGGCCCAAAAAATTCGAAGTGAACCTGCGAGGCGGGGATGCCCCATTTGAGCAGATTGTGATAGATTCCCATCATGAACGGTTTCGGCCCGCAGAAGTAGTAGTCCGCGTCGCGCTCTGGCAGCATGCCTTCAAGCAATTCCGCGTCGATGAACCCTTCGCTGTCGTGCCAGCGCATGGTCCTGTCCTCCTGTGAAGCCTCACTATAACGATAGTGAACTTTTAGGTTCGCGTGGAGACCCTCCAACTGACGCACCAACTCCCGGAAGGCGTGCACTCGCCCATTAAGAGCACCATGGACGAAAAGGACTTCGCGCTCGGGTTGAACCTTTAGCACACTCAAGAGCATACTAAGCATCGGCGTGACGCCGACCCCGGCCGAGAGTAGCATCAGCGGACGCTCGTGACGCTCCGTCAAATCAATGAAGAATTCCCCGCAAGGAGGCCCTACTTCAACTTCGGTCCCTTCTTTGGCCTTTTCATGGAGGAAATTTGAAACAAAGCCCTCTGGTTCCTGCTTTACGCTGATGCGAAAGTGGTCTTCGCCAGGCGCGTCGGAAAGACTGTAGTTACGCATGGTCGTCTCTTCGCGAGCGTCCGGGACGCGCACTGTGATATATTGACCAGGCTTGAACAGAGGCAATCCGCTGCCATCTGCGGGCTGCAGATAAAATGAGGTAATGACCTCGCTCTCTGGCGCTATTCGAACCACACGGAAGCGCTTGAAGCCTACCCACCCATTCCGGGTCTTGGCGTGCACGGAATAAATTTGCCGTTCCCTGCCGATGAGAATCTCCGCAAGAAACCCGTATGCCTCAGTCCAGGCCGCGATCACTTCGTCGCTCGCTCCCGCGCCAAGAACCTCACGAATTGAAGCGAGCAAATTCTCACCAACAATGGGGTAGTGCTCTGGTAAAATGCGGAGCGATGCATGCTTCTGCGCAATGAGTTCCACCGCTCCCCCAAGAACTTCCAAATTGTCAATATTGGCGGCGTATGCACAGATCGCCGCCGCCAACGCCTTCTGTTGTGAACCGGCTCGTTGATGGGCGGGATTGAACAACGGTGCAACTTCCGGGTTATATGCGAACATCCTCTTATAAAAGTGGGCCGTCAGGGTCTCGCCATGCTCCTCGAGGATGGGAGCCGTAGCCTTCACGATGTCAATGGTCCTTTGGGGCAACATACTGGCTCTCGTACGAGAGACATAAATGCTTCAAGAACGATTGGCCAGCATGACCATGCTACCCCTTGATCCAGATCAAGGTTTCTGGAATCTCATCCAAATGCCATTGGATTTGAGGCGTCCCTCACTCTCCGGCCAAGCTCGACTAAGCCGTTTCACGCTCGGGGGACGGGCCTCCCCTGCAACGAGGGTTTTAGCCCGGCTGTGCTTTTGCGTTCGAGGGTGGCAGGCCGGCCGGACGCCATCGCGCCCAAAAAACACCTATGATTAATTAGATTCTAAGGTGCTTTATGTTGTGTGCCATAGGTTTATGATTGTTTTTACTTTGTTTGTCGAATACATTGTGCACGCCTGCAGATGGGCAAACGAGAGCCTTGTGGCTTACAAGCTGGGCCAACTTCCCAACCGAGGCGAGATTTTCAGCTGCGCATCTTTTGTGTCTGCTGTCGACAAATCGCTGCAACCAATCAAGGTTCCCAACACATGGCTCGGCCAAAATCTTCGCCACTTTGGTACGGACGACTGCCGTGTTGAATCCATGTTGCTACAGCCATAAGAAACGGGAGGGGCGGAGCTGATACTCTGAACGGATAACCTTTAAAACGAGGCCGGAATCCAGTACAGGATATGCGATGAGGAAGTTTATACCGAGCGTTCCCACAAGATGAGCAACAAACTTCTCTTCGGATTATTCCTGATCGTTTCCGCCGTTAACGGACTTGCCTGGACGGATGGCGAACTCCTCATCTGGATAAGCGACAATAGAGGCTATCGGACCTTAACTGAAATCGGTAAGAAATTCGAAAAAGAGATGGGCGTTTCCGTCAAAGTGGAAACCCAGGATGATATCACCAACAAATTCCAAGCAGCAGCCCAGAGCGGCAAGGGTCCCGATATTTTCTTCTGGGCGAATGATCGAATCGGAGAATGGGCCGATGCGGGCCTGTTACAACCGCTGAAGATTAAAGACAATTTCAGGGCGGCCTTCATCCCCATGGCTTGGGATGCGGTGACGCACAAGAAGCGGATGTGGGGATACCCTCTTGCCCTCGAGTGTGTCTCATTAATTTACAACAAGAAGCTTGTTACAGGAAGACCACCGACGCAGCTCTCGGAATTCCCGGCATTCGCCAAAAAACTCAAGGCAGGGAGCCCCTCG
>DATDAX010000203.1:0-6820 GCA_036525175.1 Terrimicrobiaceae bacterium
CTTTACGCGCAACAGATCGGCTCGCGCCTTGAAGACGTGAGCACTTTTTCGAAATATCTCGGAGGGTCTTCGGGAAACATCGCCTGCAACTGCGCGCGCCTTGGTCTGAAGTCCGCGATGCTAACGCGGGTTGGCGACGATCACATGGGACGCTCCCTGATTGAGACGCTGGCCAGGGAGGGATGCGACGTCAGCCATGTTGTCAAGGACGAGGACCGCCTTACGGCCCTTGTATTGCTCGGACTGAAGGACCGGGAGACCTTTCCGTTGGTTTTTTACAGGGAGAACTGTGCGGACATGGCTCTCGACGCAAGCGACTTTGATGAAGCCTTCATAGCCTCGAGCAAGGCGTTATTGATAACGGGGACGCATTTTTCCACTGCCCAGGTGGACAAGACCAGCCGTAAGGCGTTGGAGTACGCGCGGCGCAACGACGTGCGGACCGTTTTGGATATCGACTATCGGCCGGTTCTCTGGGGTCTTACAGCAAAGGCGGAGGGTGAGGTGCGTTATGTGTCGAGCGAGGGAGTAACCAAGCATTTGCAGGGCATCCTGCCGCTTTTCGACCTGGTGGTCGGCACGGTCGAGGAGTTCGAAATTGCCGGTGGCGAGCAGGATCTGATTGCCACGCTGAGGGCCGTGCGCGATGTGACCAAGGCGACGCTTGTGGTCAAACGCGGCGTCCTCGGTTGCTCGGTGATTGAAGGTGAGATCCCCGCTTCGATCGATGACGCGCCCACTTTTTCCGGAGTTCAGGTCGAAGTGCTCAATGTCCTGGGGGCCGGCGACGCGTTCATGTCGGGGTTTCTCAGTGGGTGGCTGCGGGGCAAGAATTACGAGGAGTGCGCGGCTCGGGGCAATGGCAGTGGGGCGCTGGTAGTAGCCCGCCATGGGTGTGCTCCGGCAATGCCCACCGCCGTAGAGCTCGATTATTTTCTCAAGGCTGCCGCGGAGGATCCCGAGCAAGTCCGGCGCCCGGGCCAGAATAGCATGCTGGCTCATCTGCACCGCGTGACCGTTCCGCGTCCGCGTTGGGAAGAGCTTTGCATCTTCGCTTTTGATCATCGCAGCCAGTTTGCGGAGCTCGCACGGAAGGCTGGGGCTGCGGTGAGCCGAATCCCGGCGCTCAAGGAGTTGCTAGTTGAGGCAGTGGCTTCGGTGGAACGCGAGGAACCCGGGTGCGCGGGCAAGTTGGGCATCCTCGCGGACGAGACGTACGGGCAGGATGCGCTCAACGCAGCCACCGGGCGTGGCTGGTGGATCGGGCGACCCGTGGAGCTTCCCGGCTCGAATCCGCTCGAATTCGAACACGGCCGCTCGATCGGCACCAATTTGATCTCCTGGCCGAGCGAGCATGTTGCCAAGTGCCTTGTCTTTTATCATCCCGAAGACCCTTCGGAGCATTGCCTTGAGCAAGAAGCCCAAGTGCGCGCACTCTACGAGGCCACCCGGGTTAGCGGCCATGAACTGCTGCTGGAAGTGATCCCTCCAAAAGACCGGACGCAGCCCGACACCGTCTACCGCTCGCTGCAACGGTTCTACGATCTGGGTATCAAGCCGGAATGGTGGAAGCTCGAGTCGATGACGGCCGCTCAGTGGCGTCTTATTGATGAGGTAATTGCGGAACGCGATCCCTATTGCCGCGGGGTGCTTCTGCTGGGCCTGAGTGCACCGGTGGAAAGACTTGCCGAAGGCTTCCGGGAGGCGGCCGGATCGAAGAGCTGTCGCGGATTCGCCGTCGGCCGCACCATTTTCGAGAAGCCCAGCATGGCGTGGCTCGCAGGGGAAATCGATGACAAGGCCCTGATAGCGCGCACACGGGAGACATTTGAGAGCCTTATTAACCTTTGGCGGCAGGCGCGCAAACAGACCAGCGAGTCGGCCAGGACAAACACCCCGATCCTTGAGGAATACGCAGTATGAATGAGACGATGACCCTTGCAGAGAACCCCAGCACCGCCAAACGCGGCACCGTGCGGCTGACAACGGCACAGGCCCTGATACGCTATTTGTCGGGGTTACGCACGCGAATCGAAGGCGCTCAGGGCGATGAGGTTGTTCCCCTTTTCGGCGGAGTCTTCGCAATTTTCGGCCATGGCAATGTGGCCGGAATCGGGGAGGCCCTTTACCAGTATCGTGACCGCTTGCCGACCTATCGGGCGCACAACGAACAGGCCATGGCCAATGCGGCGATCGCCTTTGCCAAGGCGCACTTTCGCCGAAGGATGATGGCATGCTCGACGTCCATTGGCCCGGGGGCCACCAACCTCCTCACATCGGCAGCGCTCGCGCACGTCAATCGCCTGCCTGTCCTCTTCCTGCCCGGCGACATCTTTGTTTCCAGGGATCCTGATCCCGTGCTCCAGCAGGTTGAGTCCTCCGGCGACGGAACCGTCTCTGCCAACGATTGTTTTCGTCCGGTCTCGCGCTATTTCGATCGGATCGTCCACCCTTCCCAATTGCTGACCTCGCTTCCGCGCGCTGTGCTCACACTGACCGATCCCGCGCTCTGCGGGCCGGTGACTCTTGCGCTGCCACAGGATGTGCAGGCCGATGCCTTTGACTATCCTGTCGATTTCTTCGACACCCCCGTTGTCGAGTTTCGGGCGACGCCTCCGAGCGAGAGCGAATTGGCCGGTGCCGTGCGCGCGGTGATGGCTGCAAAGCGCCCTGTGATGATCGCCGGTGGCGGCGTCCTCTATGGGGGCGCTTGCGGGGCCCTGCGCGGATTTTCCGAGCGCCACGGCGTTCCGGTTTGTGAGACCCAGGCTGGCAAGAGCTCGCTGCCATGGGACCATCCCCTGCAGTTGGGCCCGGTCGGTGTGACCGGATCGCCCGCAGCCAACGCGCTTGCCAGCGAGGCGGACTTGATTCTCGCCGTGGGCACCCGCCTTCAGGACTTCACCACCGGGTCGAACTCACTCTTCCCCAAGGCCCGTTTGGTCTCCCTCAACGCAAATCCTTTTGACGCGGGCAAGGCGCGCGGCATCCCGCTTCAGGCCGACGCACGTTTGGGGCTGGATGCCCTTAGCAAGGCCCTGCCTCGCTGGCAGGCCGACGCCGCATGGACCGAGCGTGCAAAAACCGAAGCCGACGCATGGCGCTCCACTGTCGATAAGATTACGCAGCGTCGAGACTTGGCGTCTGGCGAATTGCCCTACGATGGAGAGGTCATCGGAGCCGTGCAGCGCTCCAGTCCGCAGTCGACTTCCAACGACATCGCCGTCTGCGCAGCGGGGACGCTTCCCGCGGAGCTTCACAAGCTCTGGCGAACTTCAACGCCCGGGGGCTATCACATGGAGTACGGTTATTCCTGCATGGGCTACGAAATCGCAGGCGGCTTGGGGGTTAAGATGGCGCGCCCCGACCGCGAAGTCATTGTGATGGTCGGCGACGGCAGTTACCTCATGCTCAACAACGAGATTGCCACCTCGGTGATGATCGACAAGAAGCTGATCATTGTGTTGCTGGACAATCGCGGTTACGGGTGCATCAACCGGCTTCAGCAGCATTGCGGCAGCAAGCCGTTTAACAACATGCTTGAAGACTGCCTGCAGTTTGGCGAGGGCGCACCAAATATCGACTTTGCAGCCAATGCCGCTTCGCTGGGCGCCCTTTCCGAAAAGGTCGCCAATATCCCGGAACTTGAGGCCGCACTCCAGCGGGCCCGCGCAGCAAGTCGCACATACCTGATCTGCATCGACACCGATGACACCCGCACCACCAAGGAAGGCGGTTGGTGGTGGGAAGTCGCCGTCCCCGAAGAGTCGCCAAGCGAGTCGGTCAAAAGCGCCCGCGCCGCGTACGTTCGCGGAAAGGAAAACCAGAAACTCTAAGCATCGACGACCCATGAATCTGGTCATCAAGCCTAATAAGAATTCCCAAGAGATTGTCTCGGTGACGCCGCAGTCGGCGGGATGGCGCTATATCAGCTTTTCCGCTCACAAGCTGGCTCCCGGCGATACTTTGACCTTCTCCGACAACTCCAACGAGCTTTGCGTGGTCGTTCTTACAGGAATCGTCTCCGCTCAGGCCGACGGGTTCGATTGGAAGGAAATCGGCCAACGAATGAGCGTCTTCGAAGACGTTTCACCCTATGCCGTCTACCTTCCTCCGCGGGCAAAACTCACGGTGACGGCAAAGACGGATGCCGAACTCGCCGTGGCCAGAGGCCCCGCTGAGGGCAAACTTCCGGTGCGCCTTATCGAGCCAGCCTCAATTCGGCGAAGCGTGCGCGGAAAGGGCTCTAACACGCGGTACGTGTGCGACATTCTGCCGCAAGACGAGCCTGCCGAGTCCGTGCTCGTCGTGGAAGTCAGGACTCCCAGTGGAAACTCGTCGAGCTATCCTCCGCACAAGCACGACATCGACAATGTGCCCGCGGAGAGCCTGCTGGAAGAGACCTACTACCACCGCATCAATCCTCCGCAGGGATTCGTCTTCCAGCGTGTCTATAGCGATTCGCGCGATCTTGATGAGTCCATGGCGGTCGAGGACCGCGATGTCGTGCTTGTGCCTCGCGGATACCACCCCGTTGTGGTCCCCCACGGCTATGAATCCTATTACTTCAATGTGATGGCAGGTCCAAAGCGCGTCTGGCACTTCCACAATGATCCGGCGCACGAATGGATCTTCTCCGCAGCCTGAACAATCTTCGAATTCCAACCAGAAAGATTACCCGTTATGTCAACGAAAACCTTAGAGAAAAAAGAGACGCCACCGGCTGGTGACACCGGTCGCATCGAGCACTTCATCAATGGCAAGCACGTGCGTGGCGGTGGACGAACCAGCGATGTGTTCAATCCCGCCACGGGCGAGGTCACCTCAAAGGTCGCCCTGGCATCCACTGCGGAAGTGGATGCGGCGGTTTCGGCGGCGCGTGCGGCCTATCCCGCCTGGTCGCAAACCTCGTCACTCAGGCGCTCGCGCATTCTCTTTCGATTCAAAGCGTTGATCGAGAAATACCACGATGAGCTTGCCGCTCTGATCACACGCGAGCACGGCAAAGTTTTCTCCGACGCGAAAGGAGAGGTTATTCGCGGAATGGAGGTCGTCGAATTCGCCTGCGGCATTCCGCACCTTTTGAAGGGTCAATACAGCGACGAGATCGGCGGCGGCATCGACAATTGGAGCATGCGCCAACCTCTTGGCGTGGCGGCGGGAATTACCCCATTCAACTTCCCGGTGATGGTGCCGATGTGGATGTTCCCGATGGCCCTTGCGTGCGGAAATACCTTTGTCTTGAAACCTTCCGAGCGCGACCCGTCACCGTCCATACGGCTCGCCGAACTGCTCAAGGACGCGGGCTTGCCCGATGGCGTGTTCAACGTGGTGCACGGCGACAAGGTGGCCGTGGATGCTCTGATCGAACATCCGCACGTCGAAGCCCTTTCGTTTGTTGGATCGACGCCGATTGCCGAATATATCTACAGGGAGTCTACAAAACGCGGCAAGCGCGTGCAGGCCCTGGGCGGCGCAAAGAACCATCTCGTGGTCATGCCCGACGCCGATCTCGATCACGCGGCGGATGCCCTGCTCGGCGCTGCCTACGGCTCCGCCGGAGAGCGCTGCATGGCAATCTCGGTCGCCGTGGCCGTGGGCAAGACAGGCGATAAGCTGGTGGAAAAGCTCAAGCCGCGTGTGCGGGCCTTGAAGATCAATAACGGCATGGATCCCGATGCCGAGATGGGGCCAGTCGTTACGGCCGTGCACAAGGCAAAGATCGAAGGCTACATCGAGGAAGGCGTGAAGTCCGGAGCAAAACTGGTGGTCGACGGCCGCGGGTTTAAAGCGCCAGGACACGAAAACGGATTCTTTCTCGCGGGAACGTTGTTCGACGACGTCAAACCCGACATGAAGATCTACAAGGAGGAGATTTTTGGACCGGTCTTGTGCGTGGTTCGTGTGCCAAACCTCGAAAGCGCGATCGAGCTCATCAACGCGCATGAGTTCGGCAATGGTGTCTCCTGCTACACCCGCAATGGAGGCACAGCCCGCGAGTTCGCGCGGCGCATCCAGATCGGCATGGTCGGCATCAATGTGCCGATTCCTGTGCCCATGGCATGGCATTCCTTTGGAGGCTGGAAGCGCTCGCTCTTCGGAAGCCAGCATATCTATGGCGAGGAGGGAATCCGCTTCTACACCCGCTACAAGAGCGTGATGCAGCGCTGGCCGGCTGGCGAACCGTCGAGCATCGAACTGACCTACACATCCGGCACAGAAGGCGACACCTCGACCGGCGCACAGTTCGTCATGCCCACGAACTAGAGCGACCTAAAATTGTCGCGGCGGCGGCCCCGCCGCCGGTGTCGTGAAGCTAGGCAAGGTCGACCAAAGGGTGAACAGTCCTTAGGGACTGTCCCCATAGTCGACCGTGGGGACATGGGGTCGTCCTTTGTCGCTTGGACCCGGCAAGGCCGAGCCTGTAATGTGGGTCTCAATGCCTGGTCCAAGCTCAAGAGAAACTGACGAAGAACGCTACCGGATGGACGCTGATGCCGGATCAGGTCTCAGGCACCAGCGCATAATTGCCAATGCTGGTTCAGGAAAGACACATCGGCTGACGACGCGCTATATCGAACTCCTCGAACGTGGAGTTCCCGCGGAGCACATTGTGGCACTGACTTTCACCCGCAAGGCGGCCGGGGAGTTCATGGATGCGATCTTCAATCGCCTCCTGAAGGCCTCCGCCTCGGGCAGGGAGGCGCACGCTCTCGCCCAGGAGACCAAAATGCCGGGCCTCACATCGCAGCGGTGTCTGGAGCATTTGCGTCAGCTCGTGGAAAAGCTTCCGCTTCTCACTCTTGGTACGCTCGACAGT
>DATDAX010000204.1:0-4413 GCA_036525175.1 Terrimicrobiaceae bacterium
AAATTTGGTTTTGACCTTGAAGGAGGTTCAGGCGGTCTTAATAGCCGACCAGAGCACATCAAGAAAGCGGTTGACGCGTCACTTAAGCGCCTTAAAACCGACCGCATCGACCTCTACTACCAGCACCGAGTAGATCCAAAAGTGCCGATCGAAGATGTGACTGGTGCGATCAAGGATCTCATCAAGGAAGGAAAAGTTCTGCACTTCGGTCTCTCTGAAGCGAGTGCTCGAACGATCCGTCGAGCGCATGCTGTCGAGCCGGTGGCAGCGATTCAGACCGAATACTCGCTGATGGAAAGGGACCCGGAGAAGAACGGCGTGCTGGCAACTTGCGAGGAACTAGGCATCGGCTTCGTTCCCTGGGGCCCAGTTGGAATGGGCTATCTCACTGGGAAGATTGATGCTCACACGAAGCTCGACCCGAAAACGGACCTTCGATCCGGGTTCGATCGCTTTAGTCCCGAAAACCTTGCAGCAAATATGCCGGTTGTTGACTTGCTCAGAAGATTTGCGGAAAAGAAAAACGCAACACCTTCTCAAATTGCACTCGCATGGCTGATGGCGCAGAAGCCATGGATTATCTCAATCCCGGGTACACGCAACATAGATCACCTGAACGAGAACTTAGGAGCAATTAATGTTCAGCTCGCACCTGCCGATCTTAGTGAGATCCAAACTGCTTTCTCTGCAATCACAGTGCACGGTGGACGTATGAATGAAATGCAGATGCAGATCGTTGACCAAACAGTTTGATATCTGACCTTTTGCAGACCGAGGAGCGCCTGAAGGAGGGACCATGAGGCGCTGTGCGGGTCGCCCACGGCGTCTCCTGAATCCAACCAACATGCATGAAAGAAGAAATGAGAACATGAATCCGATTTATGATTTTGAGGGCCAGGTCGCCCTTGTCACCGGCGCCAGCTCCGGCATCTCTGGAGCACGGCGATGCGGCACAATCGAAGCGGGCTTGTCGCCGCTCATCATGCCTGATTATCTTGCCACATGCAGATCTCCGAGCGTAAGGAAGGGCAGATCCTTGTCATTGTCGTGTCTGGACGACTTGACCACGACGCCGCCGAGTCCTTTCGGGCATACGCCTTGCGACGCATCAACGAGGGAGCGCGCTCCATTCTGGTCGATTTCGGTGGAACGACCTTTATCGCGAGTATGGGCATCGGCGCTCTCATCGTTCCCACACAGGAAGTTTCCAGAAACGGGGGTCGCCTCGCTCTCATCGGCCTGAGCCCTCAATTGCGCCAACTCTTTGAGGTCACCGGACTTTTGGAAGTCTTTCAGGTATACTCAACAGCGGCAGAGGCGTCCGCCGACGGCGTCTGGCCTTAGAGAAGCGACAATCGCTTCTTATTGAATGTTGCTTCCATAATATTTCGGAAGAGGATGAACAAGCTATTGACCGCGGGAGGGGTGCGGAAGGGCTTTTAGTCGGAACAAAGCTTTTCAGTCAGCTATAGCTCAGACCGGGCGCGCGGGCTATGCGACGCTGCCGTTCGGCGCCTCTCGTCATCACTCCCCGATTCTACCAGCGCCTTCCACCCCCTCTCGCCCGTTGGCAGGCAGACCCCCCCGTTCGGCATCTGCCGCATGCCTGACGTCTCACCGGTGCAGATCATTCCGACGTGCGACCGCACCGGTCCCCGGCATCGTGCTTGCGTTTGGCTATCTGGCCAGCTCCGCCAAATCGGCCTGCGCTTGCGCCTGACTCTAGGCCACGCTCGTGACAATCCTGCATCGCCTAGTTGAAGCTCGCCGGGCCCATAAATCGTGACCAATACCATCAAATACGGCTACGACGAGGCCCGGAAGCATGAGATCATTGCGGACCTAGTCTCGCTTGCGAGACGATCCTGAATACAGTTGGCTGTAGTGAGTTCATACCCGGCTCCCCCTGATATCATCTGTGCAGGTGTCTTGGTGGCCGATCTATTCGTCCCACCACTGGCGCGCCTTCCCGTCGCGGGCGAATTGGTGGCGACGCAGGACTTTCTCGCCAACTCGGGCGGCTCCGCGGCCAACACCGCGACAGCGCTTGCAAAACTCGGCGTGCGTGCCGTCGTTGCCGGAAAGGTCGGCAATGACATCTTCGGCGATTTTATCATCCGGGATCTACAACGCAAAAATGTAGACATCAGTGGCATCTCGCGTTCAGCTAATCACGGCACGTCGAAGACGGTGATCCTTTCTGTCACCGGCGAAGACCGGCGTTACATTCATACCCTTGGCGCGAATGCGGACTTCGCTGGCAGCGATCTCGCTCCGCGCCTAAGCAATCGCTCGCGGGTGTTCTACTTGGGCGGATACCTCACCTTGCCCAGTCTGCGGTCGAGCGAATTGTGCGCGCTGTTGCAGCTGGCGCACGCAGGCGGCGCCCGCACTGTGCTCGATGTCGTTCTGCCAAGTGACCAAACGGACGGACAGTCTGCGCTCGCCGATGTGCTGCCTCACGTTGACTTCTTTCTGCCAAACGATGACGAGGCAGGACGCTTGACCGGCGAGTCAGATACTCAGAGCCAGGCGCGGCAACTGCTTCGATATGGCTGTGACACCGTAGTGATCACTCTGGGTGAGCGCGGCGCGTTCCTGATGAATCGTCGTGAGACCATCGAGATGCCGGCGTTCGTCACGCAGGTCGTCGACCCGTCGGGCGCAGGCGACGCATTTGCGGCGGGCGTCATCGTCGGCGTGCTCGAGAACTGGGAAATGGCGCGGACGTTGCGCTTCGCCAACGCGATCGGCGCGTCGGCGTGCATGGCGTTGGGCTGCAACACGGGTGTGTTTACCCGGCCGCAGGCCGATGCCTTTCTGGCTCAAGGCTGAACCGCCGTTCCACTCCTCACCCTCAATGACCTATTTGACGCTCGCGCCACCTTGCGGTCGTATTGCGAAGCTCTTGAGACAATCAAAGAGGCGGAGCCGATGGATCAAAGTATCTGATGCGCTCGCGCGGTTGCGGAACCGTACCGTCTCCCGCGGGGTGTTTCTAACGAAGGTGGCGACGAAGCCGAAATTGAGGAAATGTTCTATGAAGCCATCCGCACCGCAAAGGAGCAGAAGTCGACTTGTCTGAAGAAGCGCGCGGAAGCAACCTCTACGAATAGCGCTGCGGAAAGGGAGAGCGTTGGGGGGAACACGGGCTCCGACTGCCTGTTACAAGTCTCTTGCAGCTCCCTGCCTTTTCCTTAAAGACCCATCCGAGAAATCCTTTCTGAATGCCGGGCTTCGCAGTGCCGCCCAAGTTCCACGGTCTCAGGAATTTTGTTCCTAAACACGCTTTCACCGCTATTGTTGGTTAACGACTGATTCTTTGGTGAAACGCGACCATGGTCCGCCGGCGGGGCTGCGAGCCTTCACGCTACACGTTGGACTCTTTGCGACGCCTTGGTTGCATCCGAAGGGCGGTTAGGTCCATGAATGAGTTTCCCGGAGCAGTGGAATTCTATCCGGTGTGCAGGCTGCACAGGGCACTCGCTGATGACGTTGAGTCCGGCGAGTCTTCTTCTGAGGGCGTGATCAAGCCGAAATCGCAAGTGGCTCAGCATCATCTTGAGAAAGACGTCCTGGAAGAGGAGCAGGCGGTCGATATATCCGGCCGCGATCAGGCTATCAGACCTCTCTCGCCGAACGCGGTGCCGAATATGGCGGCTTCGGCTATGCCTATGTGCTCAGGCGTGTCGGACGCGGCCATCTCTGTCATGCTCATCGACAATCCGCGGAAAGTGTTTCACGCCGCTTGAGGCTTGGAGGAACCATGGAGAAAAAGAAAATTCTACTCGTCGGCGAAAGCTGGATCACTTCAGCAAATCACACAAAGGGATGGGACACGTTCTCGAGCGTGACGTTTCACTTGGGGGCCGAACCGCTCGTCGATGCCCTGAAGGACAGCCCATTCGAGCTGACCTACATGAAGGCGCATGAAGCGGCACTCGACTTTCCACTCTCACTGGAAGGGCTCACACATTACGATGCCATTCTGCTGTCCGATATCGGTTCGAATACGCTGTTGCTGCATCCCGACGTCTGGCTTCAGGGAAAGACGGTCCCCAACCGCCTCAAGCTCCTGAAGGAATATTCGGCCCGGGGCGGCGGGCTCATGATGATCGGCGGCTACTTTTCGTTTCAGGGGATCGACGGCAGGGCCCGCTGGCACAAGACAGCAGTCGAAGAGGTCTTGCCTGTTACCTGTATTCCCTATGACGATCGCTTCGAAGCACCTGAAGGCATTGTCGCCGAGATAACGATGCCGTCTCATCCCATCGTGTCGGGGCTCGACACACCATGGCCCGCCCTGCTTGGGGTGAACGAGGTGAAGGTCAAGGAGCGTCAGGATGTGCAGGTCATTGCGCGCCTCCCGGCAGATCAAGGTGGCCATCCCCTGCTTGTGGCTGGAAGCCATGG
>DATDAX010000205.1:0-3779 GCA_036525175.1 Terrimicrobiaceae bacterium
ATGGGCTATTGTTCGGGCATCGTTCCACTTCGCGGACATATCGAAAACGATCGGCCATTCTCCGACAGTCTTCGCACTGTGCACCAGGGATCTGTCGATTGCTTCGCCAACGCGATCCCATTTGTCGAGCTCACGCGCGCACTCGGCGATCTGCCGTCGCCGGGGCATACCCCGATCTTCGATGTCCGCTTTGCCTTGCAGAATCATCCTGTCCCATATGCCACGGTTCCAGGGATGGCATTTAAACTCAAAATGCGTTCCACTGGCACGGCCCGTTTCCATCTCGGTTGCGAAATTACTGAGAATGGCGAGGCGTTGGAAGTCGTGTGGCTCTTTCGACAGAATCTGATTCCGAAACAAGAGATCCACGAGTTGGGCTCTCTCTTCGAGGCCGCATTGGCAGGCGTCGCCCGCACACCAGACAACCGGATCACTGCCCTCACAATCTGACGCCAATGAATGCTACTTCAACGAAATCAACGACAAGTCCAATGATCGAACCGCATGAGCCTCATTGGGTGAGCAAGGCCGCCTTCCCCGTGGTGATGACGATCTTCTATATCACGCAGATAGCGCTGGGCTTTGCGGTCTACCACGAGCTTTATTGGCTGGCCGTACCACTGGTGCTCGCCTCTAGCCATCTCATGCACGGCGCCCTAATCGGGTTACACGAGGCGTCTCACGGGCTGCTTCGGAAGAAACGGCTCCTGAATGAAATAGACGGCATTCTCATAGCAGCTTTCAGTTTCGTGAGCTTCAGCCTTTATCGTGTCGTACATCAATCGCATCACGCGCATCTCGCCACCGAGCGAGACGAAGAGCTTTGGCCATTCGTCAATCCCGGAATCTCACGCCGGGCGAGAATTCTTGCCGTAATTCTCGAACTCGGTCTCGGGCTCTTGTACACGCCATTTCTTTTCGTGCGCGCGTTTCTGAGGCCCGGATCGATCGTTCGCAGAAAGGACCTGCGCCGGCGCATTTGGCTCGAGCTCTTACTGGCCGTGGGCCTGTGGATTGTTATCCTGGGGGCGGTTGCATGGTGGGGCGGCTGGAAGTATTTCCTTTGGATGTATCTGGCGCCTGCGTGGCTGGCCGCAAACATGCAGAGCTTGCGAAAATATATTGAACACATCGGGCTTACTGGGTCCACCGTGAACAGTTCAACACGAAGCATTGTAGCCCGGGGATGGCTTGGGAAGCTCGTGGCATTCACTCTACTCCATGAGCCTTTCCATGGCGTACATCACCGGCATTCCGGACTCGCCCATTCCAAACTGCCCCAGTTTGTTGCGGTGCTCGAGCCCGCAACGCCCGATGAACGCCCGCCCTTCCCCAGTTACTGGCAAGCGTTTCGAGACCTCTTCCGCAGCCTGGTAGATCCTCGAGTCGGAGCCCAGTGGGACGTCGCAAGATCCAGAACCGAGCAGCACTTGGCCAAAGCCGGATAGGCGCCGGTTGCTTTTTACTGTGTCCGCGTCTCGCCCGCTTTTCTGCTCATGAACCCAGTATTGCCAGACAGCGGCGCTGCCAACACGCCCATATTCGAGGCGATAGGGCTGAAGAAAGATTTCGACGACGGCCAGGTGGAGGCGTTACGCGGCGTTGACTTTCGAATTTCAGCGGGCGAATTCGTGGCCCTCACGGGACCGAGCGGTTGCGGAAAGACCACCTTGCTCCAGATGCTGGGCGGACTCGATCAGCCGACCGGAGGGACTCTGCGCTATCGGGGGACATCGCTAGCGGACCTTCCGGACTTGTCAGCCTACCGGGCTCGCGAGATTGGCTTCGTCTTCCAGGCGTTTCATCTACTCCCTAGCTTCACGTCGTTCGAGAACGTGCAGATTCCGATGTTTGAAACGAATCGCCCCCGATCGCAGAGAGCAGATCGCGCCCTCGAACTACTCAGGGCCGTCGGATTGGAGCATCGTGTACATCATCTTCCCGCAAAACTATCCGGCGGAGAAAGGCAGCGCGTCGCCATAGCTCGAAGCCTTGCCAATGGCCCTTCTGTGCTCCTTGCCGACGAACCTACAGGCAACCTTGACAGCGCAAGCGCCGGACTCGTTCTGGATCTCATTGTCCGATTCCACAAAGAGCGGCAAATGACGCTGGTGCTGGTCACGCACGACATGGCCATCGCCCGGCGCGCATCCAGGGCCTTGGTCATGAAGGACGGCCAGGTCGTGGATACATTCGCTCAAACCTGACATGACTTTTTTCAACGTCGTGGTGCGCGGCCTGATGCGGCGACGGGTGCGAACCGGACTGACACTCGTTGGCATCTCCATCGGCATTGCAGCCGTCGTCGCACTCGTCGGCATCTCCCGGGGCTTCGAGAGAAGCTGGGAAATCGGATTGAAGGCGCGCGGCACGGATATCGTCGTCAGCAATATGAGCACCTCGTTGACGCCGAAGCCCTTCAGCGCCTCCGTACGCGACCGCATCGCACAGCTTCCACATGTGTCCGCCACCTCAGCCCTTTTCGTGGAATTGATGAGCATCGAGGACTCTCAGATGATGATACTGTCCGCTCGCGAGTGGAACGCTTTCGTGTGGGAGAATCTCAAACTGGTATCGGGGCGAATGCCTAGCGATGCCGATGAACCCGCGGTTGTCTTGGGGCAGACAGCGGCAGAGGTGCTCCAAAAAAAAGTCGGTGATCCGCTTCAGATTGAAGCCACCGAAGTATCCGTCGTGGGAATTGTGAGTGGCGGCGCACTGGTTGAGGACGGGTCCATCATCCTTTCGCTGTCGCTGTTCCAGGAAATCACGGGCAATCAGGGCAAAATCAATGTGATTGACGTCCGCGTGGCTCCGTCGACCAGTGAGGAAGAGGTCAAAGCCCTGTGCGACCAGATTCACAACGTTGCCCCGGAAGTTCGGGCGGTAGCGGTCAGCCAACACTTGAGCAGCAGCCAGGGATATCGAATGGTGCGAGCCATGAGCTGGGGCACCTCTCTGCTTGCCGTCGTTGTCGGCGTGCTTGGTGTGATGAACACAATGCTCATGACCGTGTTTGAGCGCACCCATGAAATTTGCGTCCTGCTCGCGATCGGTTGGAAGCGTTCCCGAATCGTTCGCATGGTCCTGTGGGAATCCGCCTTGCTCGGATTCATCGGTGGTTTGGCAGGCGTCTTGATAGGCGCTGCTGCGGTGAAGGTCTTGCAAACCACGCCGGCCATCCGCGGACTTCTTGAGCCAGACTTGAGCATCGGACTCCTGGCCATCGCAGTAGTTATTGCTGTTTGCGTCGGCGTGGTAAGCGGCCTCTACCCGGCGTGGTACAGTTCCCGGCTCACGCCAGGCGCGGTCTTGCGCGGGTGAAATCTACGGCCGAGAGTGCGCCAGTTGCGAATTCCTTCATGAACATGTTTGCCGTATGATCGTTCGCATTGCCATCAACTTCTGCCTCGCCGTCCTTGGTCTTTCGGCCATGTCCGCCGAGCCTGTGGCTTCGGCGATCAGTGCCACAGATCTGGCCGCCCGTCTGAATGCCTGGCAACAGGATGGCGCCTCCTATGTGCGATTGCGCATGGTAGTGAGCCAACCAGCCGGGAAGAGCGCACTTCAGATCCAGATCAAAGCCCGCCGCACGAAAACGACAACCGACGTTGTTTATCAGATTCTTTGGCCCAAGGAGCGAAAGGGGGAATCCGTGCTGCTCAGGAACACGGGTGGACGATCTGCAAGCGGCTCAATATTTATTCCACCCGCCACTCTGCGTCCCCTCGATGCCTCGCAAATGAAGGAGCCATTGTTCGGCAGCGATCTCTCCTACG
>DATDAX010000206.1:0-13551 GCA_036525175.1 Terrimicrobiaceae bacterium
TCGCTGCAAGACTATGGTCTCGCAGCATGCCTATTTCTTATAAGTTATCCGCCAGATCGAATTGTTTCCATCTTCGCTCACGAGGAGTGCGCCGTCTTTTGCCACGGTAAGCCCTACTGGGCGACCCCAGACGTTTCCTTCTGGCGTGACGAATCCGGTCATGAAATCCTCGTAGATGCCCTTTGGCTTGCCGTCCTTCAGGGGAACTCGTACCACTTTGTATCCGGTCCGCTTCGCTCGATTCCAGGAGCCGTGCAGCGCGACAAAGGCGTCGCCGCGATAGGCGTCGGGAAACTGACCGCCGTCATAAAAGATCATGTTGAGAGGGGCCGAATGCGCCTGCACCAAGACATCGGGCACAAGGACCTTGTCCGCCAGATCGGGGCGGGCGCCACGGTGACGAGGATCCTGATGTTTTCCAAGATAGTACCATGGCCAGCCGTAGAACCCACCTTCGCGAACTCGCGTGATGTAGTCAGGAACAAGATCGTCGCCGAGTCCGTCACGTTCGTTGACTGATGCCCAAAGCTCGCCTGTTTCCGGATGCACGGCTATTCCCACAGCGTTGCGCAATCCCCAAGCATAGACCATCCTCTCTGATCCGTCCGGATTGAACCTGAAAATGCGGGCACGATCACGCTCTTCAGGCTCGCTCGTCTCATCGTCAACGTTCGTCTTCGACCCGATCGATGCGAAAAGCTTCCTGCCATCGTTGGAGAAAACAATGTCGCGGGTCCAATGGCCTCCACCGGCAAGTCTCCCCCCAGAAGAAAGATCGGCAATGTGTTCTGGCTTGCCGCGTGCTTTGAGGTCGCCGTCCCGGTAGGGGAAGCGCACAATTCCGTCCGTATTAGCTACGTAAAGGAATTCGGGTGACGGGCCGGGCGGATAGAACGCAAGACCGAAGGGCCGCTTGAGGCCCGTTGCGAACGCTTGATTGATTTCGGGATGGCCGTCTCCATTGGAATCGCGCAGCACACGAACGACGTTCGCAGAACTCTCAGTTACGAAGATATCGCCGTTCGGAGCCGTGAGCAGGTAGCGTGGATTTGCGAATCCGCTCGCATAGAGTTTCACGTCGAAGCCCTTTGGAACATCGGGCCTTGCCCCTTTTGGAGGTGCGACCACTCTCGGGCTGTTGAACGCTGATGGTGTCGCGTAGTCGCGCGGAAGATCCGATATGGAAATTCTATGCTCGACGCCTGGCGCGTCGGATTGCCAGTCGCCCGCCGTTCCTTGGCCTTCCAGAACTTGAGCCAGGCAGGATCCGGCGATCACAAGCACCGCCAGCACCAGCCGCGCCTTGGTCCAAAAATTTATCGATGGCGTGTTCAAGCGCCGCAAAGCCTATCGCAGTGCGGCAGCCTTGTCGAATTTCAGGAGGCGCTCGGTTTCGTGCGGCGCCATCGCCGACAGCGACGCGGTGTCCACACGGAGAGGCCTAGTCCTTAGGATTTCGAACCCCGATGACACCAACGGCTATGCGATCACCTGCATTTCCCGACGGCTGGCTCCCGTCATCAGGCTTTGCATGAACGACGACACCACGCCCAATAATCGGGTTTAGGCGGCCGGCCAGTGAGATGTTGTCGACAATCAATTTGAAGCTTGCATTGCCGCTCTGGTCAGACTCGAGATTGCCGAAGTCCCCCGCGTGGCGATTCTTTTTGTCGGGGAGAGCATGCTGATGGTCCATCGGATTGTAGTGATCTCCCGCGCTCTTGCCGTCTTTCGATGTAAGGTCACCGTATTGATGGATATGGATCGCGTGCTTCGAATTTGGAGTCAGACCCGACAGTTTTGCCTCGACCTCCACCTTGCCCTTGTCCACCGATTTGAATGTTACGACACCAGCCGCTTGATTTCCCACTGTCGGTGAGAGAACCGCAACCAGTTCAGTGGCGTCAACAATTACCGGAGCCGAATCCATTGCTTCATCGGTTGCCTTCTCTGCCACGAGCGATGGGACCAGCGATCCCGCCGTAAGAACCAGGGCTGTGATCATCCCAGTCAGCTTTGCATCTTTTTTCATAGCAACATGTTTGCAAAGCTGATGCGCGAAAGCAATCGGTGTCCGCTATTATCCCGGTGTAGGGGATTCTCCCGATGTGAGTCGCTTTCTAATTTAGTTGTCTGGGGTCAAGCGCATCCCGCAGGGCATCGCCCAAGAAATTTAGGGCGAGCAGCGTTATTGCCATTGCGGCCGCGGGAAACGCCACCAGCCACCAGCGAATGAAGATTGGATTGAGCGACGCCGCTCCGTCAGCAAGCAGCGAACCCCAGCTCGCTGCCGGAGCTTGCACCCCTAGTCCCAGAAAACTTAGAAAGGACTCATCGATGATCACCGCGGGAATTGTCAATGTGAGATAGATCAAAATGACTCCCGCAAGATTCGGTAGCAGGTGCTTGAGAACGATCCTGCCATGTGACTGGCCCAATGCCGTCGCTGCCGTGACGAAGGCCCGTCCCTTGAGGGCAAGCGTCTGTCCGCGGACAATCCTGGCGAGCGTCAACCATTCGATGACACCGAGGGAAACAATAAGAATGGCAATTCGTGAGGATGAAACGAGCCACTCCCAGCCAATCCTCGACGCAAATTCCTGGAGCTGCGAGTTGAAGGCATTGATGCAAATCAAGATGAAGATCAATCTGGGAACGGAGTAAAGGATGTCCACGATTCGCATCATGAAGTTGTCGAGCTTTCCTCCGGAGTAGCCGGCAATCAGCCCATAGGTCGTTCCGATAAACAGGCTTACAAATGCGCCGCACAGCCCGACGAGCATGGATATGCGTCCCCCTGAAAGCACTCGATAAAGAAGGTCACGTCCGTTGAGATCGGTTCCGAAGGGATGTTGTAGGGAAGGCGGTGCAAAGGAAAGTGGGCCCGGCTCCGCATAGGTCGAGGGAAGCAGGAATGGCCCGACAATCACGGCAACGGTAATGGCCGCCAATATGCCAGCCGAAGTGACCGCTACGGGATTTTTCCGAAGTCTGGCGACCGCCCTCTGATCAAGCATCGAGCCGGATCCTCCGGTCAAGCAGCGTATAGATGACGTCTACCGCGAGATTGAAGAGCACGAGCATTGTGCAATAGACGATGACCACTCCGCCCAATAGGAAGCCGTCCCGATTCAGAATGGAGTTCACAAAGAATCCACCGGCACCCGGTATGTAAAAAATAGTCTCCACGACAATGGAGCCCGTCAACAGATGGGCCGCCAATGGACCGAGAAACGAAACGACCGGGAGAATGGCGACGCGCAAGGCATGGCGGTAAAGTACGACGCGCTCAGCGAGGCCCTTGGCTCGCGCGGTTCGGATGAAATCCTGTCCCAGCGTCTCCATCATGCTGCCGCGCAGGAGTCGCGCAATGTAGGCGACGTACGGCGCCGCGAGCGTGATTGCAGGCAGGAGGATCGCGCTGGGGCTGCCCCAGCCTCCGACCGGCAGCCAATTCAGCCACAAGCTAAAGACAAGGATGAGGACCGGCCCGATAATGAATGCGGGCAAAGAAATGGCGGCAAGCGCGAGGAGCATCGCGACAGAATCCTTCCAAGTTCCGTGTCCTGCAGCGGCGGCAACACCAAGGAAAATACCTCCCGCCAGGGCAAGTGCGAACGCTGCCGCGCCGAGGGTCATCGTTACAGGAAGCGTTTGCGCCAAGATCTCCGCGACGCTTCGGTTTCGATACTTGGTGGAATCACGCAAGTCTCCCCGCAGCAAGTCGCCGAGGTAGCCCAGGTATTGCTGCCACAGCGGGCCGTCCAGTTTATACTTTGCGAGGAGCTGCTTTTCGATTGCTGGCGGGATCTTGCGCTCCGCGTCGAACGGCCCTCCCGGTGAGATCCGAATCAAGAAGAACGTGATCGTGACCACACAGAACAACACGGCCAGCAAAGCGATCAAACGACGAACGAGGAAAGCGATCACCCGCTCTCATTATGTTGTCCTCGCGCTCGTGCCAAGCGCCCGATTTTAATCTCACGACGCGTCGATGGCAGCCGTCTCCGCGACACCACAGCCGAGGAACTAGGGCAAGTTACGCTGGCATCCTTCCATTCCCCTGCGGGATCTGCGTCTGCTATGGCCTCAGCGACGCGTCGCCTTTGGTCGCCCTCAGGCCGTCTTGAAATACGGAAGAGTCCCGGCGATGCGCTGAACATCGGGAATGTTCTCGAGCAAGTCGGCAATGGCATCCCACTTCCCGCGCACAAGCGCCTCACGCGCATGATCAGGTAGCGCGCCCCTAAAATCCATGTCAGCGGCTGTAACCTTGTTCTCCATCAAGTCCAGAGTCACGAGAAGCGCGGGGTCTTCTTCCACCAGACCGGCCAAGGCGCGTACGTCTTGTCTGGCCATCTCCACGCACGGCATCCCAAGAGTGGTCGAGTTCCCAAAAAAGATCTCGGCGAAGCTCTCGGCCACGATCGCGCGAAAGCCAAAGCGGTAAAGCGCCTGTGGCGCATGCTCGCGCGAACTCCCACACCCAAAGTTTGAGCCGGTAAGAAGAATCCTCGCCCCCAAAAAGCGTGGATCGTTCAGCGGATGCGGCTTCTCAGAACCGTCCGCATTCTTGCGTTCGTCGTAAAACGCGAACTCAGCCAGCCCATCGAATGTCACACATTTCATGTACCGTGCGGGGATGATACGATCTGTGTCGATATCGTCGCCTGGCACATATACCGCCCGTCCAGTTACTTGCGTTATTTGTTCTAGTGCCATCGTAAAAGTGTTCAGTCGATTGTGAAGATCTCGCGGGCATCAGTGATTTCGCCGGTAACCGCTGCAGCGGCGACCATAAGGGGACTCATAAGCACTGTGCGGCCTGTTGGACTTCCTTGTCGGCCCTTGAAGTTGCGGTTGCTCGAGCTCGCGCATAATTGGTCGCCGACGAGTTTATCCGGATTCATGCCGAGGCACATCGAGCAGCCGGCTCCGCGCCATTCGAATCCGGCGTCGCGAAAGATTTCCGCGAGGCCCATCTTCTCGGCAATCTGCGAGACGCCTTGTGATCCGGGAACGACGATGGCCTTTACACCAGTCTTGACTTTGCGACCCTTGAGATGGCGTGCCACTTCGGTGAGATCACTAAGGCGCGCATTGGTACAGCTTCCGAGGAAGGCGACATCGACTTTGGTACCCTTGATGGGTTTCCCAGCCTTGAGATGCATGTGGGCGAGAGCTTCCTCAGCGGTGGCTCGATCCCTTTCGGGCAGATCGTCCGGGGACGGGACCTTTTCGTCGATGAAGATCGCCTGGCCGGGGTTGATCCCCCAAGTCACCGTCGGTCCGATTTCCGGGGCCCGATACGTAACGATGTCATCATAACTGGCATCTGGGTCGGAAGCGAACGACTTCCAGCGAGCGACGGCGTCGGGCCACTCTTCGTTGCTCGGCGCATAGGGCCGTCCTTTGAGATAAGCAAACGTTGTCTCGTCCGGATTTACGTATCCTGCGCGCGCTCCGCCTTCAATCGACATGTTGCACACGGTCATGCGCTCCTCCTGCGAGAATCCTTCGAAGGTGGATCCCGCGTATTCGTACGCGAATCCGAGTCCGCCATTCACACCGAGGTTTCGGATGATGTGCAAGATGACGTCCTTGGCATATACGCCTGGCGAGAGACGGCCATTGACGTTGATACGCCGGAGCTTCGGCTTTCGGATCGCCATCGTTTGCGTCGCAAGCACATCGCGGACCTGGCTCGTCCCGATTCCGAAAGCGATGGCGCCGAATGCGCCGTGTGTCGAGGTGTGGGAGTCCCCGCAAGCGATAGTGGTTCCGGGTTGCGTGATTCCCTGCTCAGGGCCCACGATGTGGACAATGCCCTGCCTGCCGCTCGAAAGGTCAAAGAACGTGATGCCAAATTCTTCGCAGTTCCTGCGCAGAGCCTTGATCATTTCGTCCGCGAGTTGATCTGAGAAGGGCTCTTCGCGTTCATCGGTGGGGACAATGTGATCGACGGTGGCGAAAGTGCGCTGGGGATAGAGAACCTTGACGCCGAGGTCGCGCAGCATTCCAAAAGCCTGGGGGCTGGTGACTTCGTGAATGAGATGGGTGCCAATCAGCAGCTGTGTCGCTCCGTTTGACAATTCGCGTACGGCGTGCGCCTCCCATACTTTATCCAACAACGTCTTGCTCATAGAAATTCGTCATGATCCGCCTCACGGCGAGCGCTCAATAATCGCTCGGGCGCCTGCAGGGCGCAAGTTCCTTGTCATCCTGCGCCGGATTGGACAAGCTGTTGCGGAAAGCTTCCGCCCTACGTCATGGCCATCGATCGTTCGGAAAACTGGTTTCTGAGAAAGCACGAAAGCGGGGAGGTTTTCGGACCTGTTCCCTTCGAAAAGATTCGCGAATGGGCGCACTCCGCCCAGGTGAACGCGCAGGACACGTTATCGACGGATCAGGTTATCTGGACGAAAGCGCCCATGATCCCGGAGACGGAAATGGACTGGTTGATCGTTGTGGGCGATAACGTTCTTTACGGTCCGACGACTGCGGAGGCTCTCCTTGAGTTCGAGCGACTCGGCGAAATCACCGCCGGAACCTCGTTGATCAATTGCACGACCGGCGGAAGGAGCACCTTGGGAGAGACACCGTTTTATCGCGTTTCGCAGGGGGAGCCCTACCTCGAGCAAGACTCGTCAGATGCCTTAACTGTTGGTATCCAGCCCGGTCGCGGCGTGGGTCTTCGCACGAGTCTTCAGCAAAGGATTCGCGAGCTTGAGAATAACCTCCTCGATAAAGGCCGTAAGCTGATAGACGCCGAAGAGACGATTACCCGGCTCGAGGCGAGGATTCGCGAACTGGAAGATCGCATCCGTGACTACAGCGGCTTCCGCCGGAGTTGAAACCTAGCGGACGACCCGTAGCGAAGTTAGCGCTCCAAATTTTCCAGCGACGGAATGCCATAGTCTTGCATGAGCTGACTCTTGCTTTTCTCTATGTCGGCGGCGTCCAGGTAAATGAAGGTGGGATCTTCGTCGAACTCGATCTTGAGGAAGCCATCCCTTGTTGATGAGGCAGCTTTGGCAAGGTCATCAAGGTTCTTGATTTGCTGGCCATTTACCTTGCTGATAACAAGGTGCTCCAAGTTCTCGTAGCCAAGCGTGTTCGGCGTCGGCAAGACCTGACTAAGAAATACGATCTTTCCACGATCGGCCGGAAGCTCGTTCTGGAACGCATCCAGATAGACAAGACGCTGCGGCGCGTCTTTCATCCAGTTTCCACCCCATTCTTGCAGGTAGGGACGTGAGAGTTCTCGGAAAACGAGACCGCCCAGGATAAGGTAGCGCGGCTGGTGCTCGAACTCGTACGGCTCGCTGATGCTTTGATCCTTCTCGATACCCGTGACAATCACCGGAAGGGTTTCGCGCTTGCCGTCACGCAAGATCGTAAAATTCACTGTGTCGCCGACATGGGCGAGCGTGTTCGTGAGGTGGCTGAACGGGATCTTTCCAATACCGGGCTCCTCGTAGTTGCCATCCTGATCCACCGGCTTGTCTGCGACGGCAAGGATGATGTCTCCTTTGCGTAATCCCGCCTTTTGAGCGGCGCTACCTGGGCGGATCTCGGTGATATACACACCGTCTTCATTGAGTCCGATGTAGCGGCGGAATTGCGGATCTCGGGTCGACGCGAAGACCAAACCAGCGCGCGGAAAACCAGGGTACGTTCCGAGTTTCGCATCTTCAAGAAAATGAGATATGACCGGAGCGGAAACGACTTCCGCAGTCTGGCTGCGTGCGTCATAGCGCATGAGAAGTCCCAACAATCGTCCGTCGCGCACCGCAGGTATCGTAAAACTTCCTTCGCGATTCTGGAGTGGAGCGCTGATGCGGTATGTCAGCAGGGCAAGATGGTCGAGAGGATACCCCGCCACGGTGATGGTCGTTATCACTCCCGGCGTATCCGCGATCTGGCCGTTGGACTCCAATTGGAGAATCGAAGCTCTATCGCCCACGCGCGCGCCGGAATCGAGAGACAGCGGTGTGGCATCCTTCAAAAATCCCGAATCCGAGGGCTTGAGCAGCGCCAAATTGCAATCGTAGTCGACGACCACAACGTCAGCGGGAGATTTCTCCGCAGAGCCGGCTTTCTCCAACTCGACATATGTCCGGTTAGCTACGAGCTCCGCTGTGACGAGAACCTGGCCACCCTGCAGTACCACACCCAGTCCGCGCCGCAAATAGGGCGCCTTCTTTGTCCAAGGACGAAAAAAATCGAACGCCTGGTTCGTAGAGTTGACGCGGACAAGCGAATCGCTGCTCACGGAAAGGACGGTCGCCGCCGGCTCCCTCGAAACTGATGCAGCCTCCGCGCGAAGGGCCGCGTTAGCCAAGACAAGGAAAAGAAAAACTGCGGAAGCTTTCATTTTTGAAGATTCTCGTCTGCCGTAACTCGATAACGCGTTCGGATGCGGTCGCGTGCCTCTTCTACAGCCTTACGTTCCAGGACCAGCGGGCGCCCTTTGCCGACCATGTCGATGACGTAGTAGTCGGCGGGTTTCTTGAAGGCCTCGTCGACATCGTCGATTCGTTGGATCTTCTGACCGTTGATCTTATCTACGATGTCGTATCGGAAGTCCGAGGCATATGCGTTAACGGGGTCCGCGAGGACATTGCTCAAGACGACGATTTCCTGGCGTTCACGATAGATGTTGTGAGTGATGAAGTTATCAAAATAGAAGCGCAGGCGCAGATCATCCGGGCCGTGTTCATCAATAAAGTTGGCATCAACCGGCTGGAATACCAGCCCACCAAAAATCACAAAGCG
Organism: Terrimicrobiaceae bacterium; assembly: GCA_036525175.1. Lineage (GTDB taxonomy): Bacteria > Verrucomicrobiota > Verrucomicrobiia > Chthoniobacterales > Terrimicrobiaceae > DASTFP01. Next base: position 8,779 of record DATDAX010000206.1, read on the forward strand.
GGGTTTCTCGTTATACGCCTTTGCTTGCAGGGAGAACGGCCACGCGTGAGTGAGCGGAATTGAAACGTTCAATTCTTTTCCGTCGCGAAGGACCCTGAACTCGACCCTTTCGCCCTTGAATTTGCGTTCGACAACTTCGGCCATTTCCACAGGATCACCGTCCATGCTCACCGTTCCGTCGCTCGCGATCGGAAGACCGTCGATGGCAAGCAAAACGTCTCCGGGCCGAAGATGTCCTTCGGAAACGCCGCCGCCATAGACGCTTCCGACAAAAACTCCCGAGTCGCCATCCGTGAGCCCGAGCGCCTTGCGCATCGAAGGATTGTGCAGGGGATGGTAACTGATGGTTAGGTCCATGTAGCGATCGTAATGGCCATCTTCGACATCCTTGAGAAAACGCCGAATGACCGGCGTTGGAATCATGTATCCTACGTTTTGCGCCACGTCCCCGCTATAGCCCTGGAAGGCGACGCCTACCACCTTGCCGTCCTGGAGCACGGGTCCTCCGCTGTTGCCAGGGTTTATCGCCGCATCGATCTGCACGGTCAGATGGGAGTCCACGCCGGAGTGAGAATAGGTTTGAAAGTCGATACGTGACACAACGCCGCGAGTTACCGAAAGCCGATCACCGCCAATAGGATAACCGTAAACCGAGACCGTGCTTTCAATGGCGGGAATGCCTCCGAAATCCAGAGCCACGGTATCCTTGAAAAAGCTCGGGTTGTCCACCGTAAGCAGCGCGAGGTCGCAGTCATGCGCGATATGCACGACCCGCGCTGGATAGGGCTTTGGATCGCCTTCCTTGGATACGGCAAGGAAGCGTTCATTGCTCACGACGTGCGCGTTGGTCATGATTCTGTTCCCATGGATTATGAAACCCGCTCCGACACCGCTCGCAACCTCACCGGCACTCCATGGCGCGCGATAATTCGGCTCCTGCGAAGTAGCTTGGATTCGAACCAGACTGTCGGCCACCCGCGCGGCTTCGACGGGTAGAGGCAGGAAGAAAAGCACGCACGCCAAGCGCGCGAAACAACGAAACATGGCCGAGAACGTATTCGGGCTGGTCCGTTTGACAACCGGGAAAATTGAGACGCACCATCCAAGAAGCGGGGGTTGCCAAGTGCGGCGCCGCTTCGCTAGACATCATGCCGATGGAACCTGCCTCTGATTTGCTCGCTGTCCGCCGACACAAACTGGACGCGTTGCGCGCTCAGGGAGTGGCACCCTTTGGAGAGAAGTTTGAGGTCAAGGGCTCGATCGGAGATCTCGTGGCCGCGTTCAGCGAGGGGGAATCGATTCGCGCCGCAGGGCGGATCACGGCTCATCGCGATATGGGCAAGAGTCGCTTTCTCGACATTTCCGACTTTTCCGGTCGCATACAGATTTTCATTCATGCCAGGGAACTGGGCGAGGAGGCCTTCGCCGTTTTCAAACACCTGGACATCGGCGACTGGATCGGCGTCGAAGGCGAGTGCTTCCTTACGAAGACGGGCGAACGAACGATTCGCGTCAAAAGGTTTGCCGTTCTTTCGAAATCACTTCGACCATTGCCCGAGAAATGGCACGGCGTGCAGGATCCCGAAACAAAGTACCGGCAACGCTATCTCGACCTGATCGCCAATCAGCAATCTCGCGATACGTTCCGCAAGCGCATAGCGATTGTCCGGGAGATCAGACGATTCCTGGAGCAGCGTGACTTTGTCGAAGTCGAAACTCCGATGATGCAAGCGATTCCTGGCGGTGCGGCCGCCCAGCCGTTTAAAACCCATCACAACGCGCTCGGCATGGACCTCTTTCTTCGTATTGCCCCGGAACTCTACCTCAAACGGTTGCTCGTCGGCGGATTCACGAAGGTGTTTGAGTTGAACCGTAACTTTCGCAACGAGGGCATCTCACGCCGCCACAATCCAGAGTTTACCATGCTGGAGGCGTATTGGGCATTTGCGGATTTCGAGATGATGGCCGGCTTGGTAGAGGACCTGATATGCCACCTTGCGCAAACTGTGTGCGGTGGGCTTGTCATCGAGCACAAGGACGCCGACGAAAATCTTACCAAGCGAATCGACCTTTCGCGCCCGTGGAAGCGTGCGAAATACGCGGACCTCATTCGTTCCGTCATACCCGAATGGTATGAATTGTCTTCTGAGCAAAGACGCGAACTCTGCGCGAATCTTCAACTCGACGTCAGCCACTGCAAGGAAGACTTCGAAGTGACGCAGCACGTCTTCGAGAAGCTTATAGAGGAGAAGACAATCGACCCTCTTTTCGTCACGCATTGTCCAAAGGAACTTGTGCCTCTCGCAAAGCAAAATGCGGAGGACGATTCGGTGGTCGACGTGTACGAACTCGTCATCAATGGACAGGAAATTTCGCCGGGCTATTCGGAACTGAACGACCCTGATGTGCAGCGTTCGCGTCTCGAGCACCAAAGTGGGGGCGAAACGCAAAAGGTGGATGAGGATTTTCTGCGGGCGCTCGAATATGGAATGCCCCCTGCCGGGGGCATCGGCATCGGCATCGACCGCCTGGTCATGATGCTCACTGGCGCTGAGAGCATCCGCGATGTGATCCTCTTTCCACACGCACGCGAGAAAAACATTGCCGGCTAGCTGACCTTCCACTGCTGCCGGCGTATCTCGTCGGCGTCTGGCGGATTCCTCCAGATGAGGTATGGTGACGGTCCTCTTGTGAAGACTGCACTTCCCCAAGGTTCGTTCAACCTTCACTGGTTCAGCTTGTTCAACGCCGTGTCCTTTCAAATCATGATGGGCGCGCCGATTATTGTTTATGCGAAGTCGCTTGGCGCATCGTCTACCATCCTTGGCATCATCGCCGCATTCACCCCATTGATGACCATATTTCAGCTTCCGGCCGCGCAGCATCTTGATCGTTTTGGCTACCGCCAGTTCGTCTTGATGGGTTGGGGAATGCGAAGCGTGCTGATTTTTCTGGTCGCTGCTATTCCTCTTGCGACCTTTCTCGACGATGTCTCAAAGCTTGTCTCGCTGCTTGCTTTGCTCTTCCTTTTCAATCTGCTGCGAGGTATCTCATCCGCTGCCTGGATGCCATGGATTGTGCATTTGATTCCAGAGGACGTGCGAGGTCGCTTCCTTTCGATCGACCAGTTTTTCATGTATTTTGGATGTTTGCTGTCGCTGCTCGCTTCGGCCCTTGTAATAGCCGGACCTGTAAGCCCGTGGGACTACGCCCTCGTGTTTCTTATTAGCGCGTTTGGAGGCGTCGTTAGCCTCGCCTTTATCAAGAGAATTCCGGAGGTGGAACCAGGCGAAGCGATGCGTCTCAGTTCGCAGAAGGTGCCGTGGCGTGCAATGCTTGCGTATGCGCCTTTTCGCGAGTTGCTCGTCTTTAATGTTATCTATGCGACGGTGCTTGGAAGTCTTGGCGTCTTCACGGTGGAGTACCTTCGGGAATACTCGCATTTTAATGTCGACACCGTGCTCAATCTTTCGGCGTTGTCTTTCTTGGGTGCCCTAATAGTTCTCCCATTCTGCGGTTGGGTTGTGGATTCGACCGGCAGCAAGCCGTTGATGCAGATTGCGACTGGAATGTTCGGAATTGTAATTATCGGATGGGGACTTATTGCCGCGAACGTCCTGCCGTGCACGCCTTCACTTGTCGCGGCGCTCAATTTTCTGACCGGCGTCGCGTCGGCGAATTTCAATCTCGCCAATGTTCGCATTACTATGGCTACGATGCCAAAAATGGGCTCCAATCACTTCTTTGCCCTGTTTACTGTGATTACAAGCCTCGGGTTGGGAGGCACTCCCGTTGTGTGGGGGCTCATCCTCGATGCCATCGGAAGCTACGAAGCGGTGACGGGCGTTTTCCACTGGCGACGCCACAGCATCTATTTTTTCGCCTTGCTCGCGCTTAATACGATTGCATTTGCTTACATTCGGCGTCTGCACGAATCTTCCGCTTTCAAGGGGGGCGCCTCTTCGCTGTTTTATGAGCACCTGAAGCGTCTGTCTCGCTTTTGGCACCGCTAATAGGCCCTTTCCTCATCTCGCCAGTGCGTTCTCGCAAGGCGGTAAGGCAGTCGGCCGCAAGAACGAGAGTCAATGCGAAGTGTCCGGCGGGTTCGGTGTAGACGGCTGCCGGCTTCGTGCAATCGAGCGCTCAATCATGGAGAATGCCAAATACGCAAGCAAGGCAATGCCTCCTGTAGGCAAGGTTACGATCCCGAGCCATCCCATCACTCCAAGCGTATAAAGGATCCGCCCGATATCCTTGCCCAAGACGATGCACGGAGCCGGCGAACCTTCATTGATCGAGCAACCGCAAATCGCTGAAACAACCGCGGCGATCAACACACAAGTAATCGGAAAAACCATCCACGATACGATGATCCCGTAGACAATCGCGTTTCGTCGGGATCGATCCATGCCGGACGGTATTCATTCTGCGGGACGCTTCCAAGCCCGCTCTGGCAATTTTCCTTCGGCAGGATACATTGCCAGCCTTTCTGTGAAGGCACTCACTCCAGGTTTTTTCAACGCACAATGGTTCAGCAGCGGAACCTTCCACTGGAAGCACATCTATGTTCTCGCATTGTTCGCGCCCAACGCGATTGCAATGGCGTGGATTCCGCGCCGGACGAATCCCGGACCTCCGAATGCAATCCTTAGCGTCCTCGGGGTTCTCTAACCGCCCAACACTTTCACCATGCATGCCCGTCGATTCAGCCTTTTCCTCGCGTTGCGCTATCTCAAACCTAAGCGGACTTTTCTTTCGATAATTACACTCATT
>DATDAX010000207.1:0-4944 GCA_036525175.1 Terrimicrobiaceae bacterium
GTCTTCCGGGCAGTTGATGTAAGTTGGCGAGGCGACGATCTTTGCCAACTCTGGACGGTTGTTCAGGTCGTCCGCCCAGATGCTTGCCTCATTAAGGGCTTTCAGCACCGCTTTGACGGTCTTCGGATTGGCGTCCGCGAATTCTCCCGTGAACGCGCAGACCTTCTCGGGATGATCCTTCCAGATCGCCTGGGTCGTGATTCCAGTGTAGCCGATTTCGTCGGCAATCGCCCGAGCGTTCCATGGCTCGCCGACACAGAACCCGTCCATCTTGCCCACCTTCATATTGGCGACCATTTGCGGTGGCGGAACGGTAATCAGTGCCACGTCGTTGTCGGGGTCTATCCCGCCAGCGCCAAGATAGTAGCGCATCCACATCGCGTGAGTTCCCGGGGGAAATGTCATTGCAAATGACAGCGGCTCGCCAGCCGCCTTCGCCTCATCCACAAAGGGTTTCAGACTCTTAGGATCGTCGCCGATCTTGCCCTTATACTTGTTTGATAGCGAGATGGCCTGGCCGTTCCGGTTGAGAAGCCAGGGAACAATCATCGGCTTCTTCGGCGATCCAGCGAGGCCCATGGTTGAAGCGATGGGCATTCCTAGCAGCATGTGCGTCGCTTGGATATCGCCGTTGGAAAGGGCATCGCGAATGGCCGCCCAACTGGCACCCTTGCTGACGACCGAATTGACCCCGTACTTCTTGAAGAGGCCCTTCTCGTGCGCAATCACAATACTCGAGCAATCCGTCAAGGCGATGATGCCAAACTTCATCTCGGAGGTCTCCGGCGCATCGCTCGCATAGACCGAACCCATCCATCCGGTCGGCAGCCCACTAAAGAGGGCAGTTAGGCCGGCTCCCTTCGCCGACGTCGAGAGGAAGTGACGACGCGTCATGCCCGTCCGCGATGCGCTGACCGACATCCTCCGCTCTAAAGATTGAGAGACTTTGCCCGAATTTTGCATGGTTAGTTCGTTTCCCCTTGTGAATCTTCGTATGAACAGCCGTCAGCGCCCTCGTTCAGCGACGCGAATGACCTTTGCTTTTTCCAGCGGCCCTGCCGCCCGTAGACACGCGCGTCAGTCAATATCCTTGACTGATACCAATAAGCCGGCCCAAAAGCCGGCGGATTCCAGCTTCGCACTGTCTCTGATTTTCCGTTTCTCGTCATGCTCTGCGCGATGACCGCCATCTCGCCCAGAGACAAAGCAGATTCCGTGCCTTTTCTCATGCGCGCTCATGGCATCAGTTACTTAGGAATCGAATGCGGAATCTCGGATGCCAACCGCGGCAAGCTGGCATCCTGTTCGTCAAGGAATGCATCAAGGCACAGCTTGCGAGTGCGGCCGTCAGCCACCAGGGCACCGGATTCCACGACTGCCTCGAGGCACCACTGCGCGCGCTCCCGCGTAGCCTCGTTTGCGCCGCCTTGATGAAAAACCAGGAACGGGCCCTTGCCTTCCAGATCGGCAACACCCGTATTGAAAACTCCAACCAGTGAGTTCATTAGAATTTCTTTTGAGACCGGGAAGACGCGGGATTCGTTAAGGATATCCGCAACCGTCTGACGATTCTCAGCTTGGTCACAGAAGCGACATGCTTCCAGAACCGCGGCTCGCAGTGCGGCGTAGCCTTCCGGTTGGCGATGAATCACTTCGTTGCGGGCAAGCAGGACTTTCTCTGGATGTCCGTGAGCAAGTGAGACGCTCGTGGCAACCACCCATCCCTCTCCGGATAGCGCCGCCGCCGAGTTCCAAGGCTCTCCCGCGCAGAATCCGTCGATCTGTCCCTCCTTCATGTGCTCCGCCACCAAAGGGGGAGGCAACACGACAATGCGGACATCCCGATCAGGATCAAGTCCCGCGCTCCGCAGCCACTTGCGCAGCAGAAAATGATGGCTTGAGAAGCGCGCAACCACGGCGAAGGCAGGTTTGTGCGGCGCTTCGCCGCGGACCATGGCGTTGAAGGTGCGCGCATCGCGAACACCTCTGTCCCAAAAGCGATGCGAAAGTGTTATCCCATTGCCTTGCAAGTTGAGAATAAAGTCAGTGCTCACTCCGCATGCCCGTGAATCGGTCCCCAACAGAATAGAGAAGAGAAGAGGCCCGGGGGCGTGCGCAACGTCCAACTCGCCGTAGACGATCTTCTCCCGAATCGAACCCCATCCCAGTTCGGCGCTCAGGCTCACCGTCAGACCGCGTTCCGCGTACAGTCCAAGCGCTTCAGCCACAAGCAAGGGCGCAGCATCGATAAGCGGAACATAACCGATCCGCAAGGATCCTGCCAAACCAGAGAGCCGCGGAGAGGCCGTCCTCCTCAATCGTCTTGCACGTGACACCATAGCGATCACGTAACGCCGGATCGTACGGCGCGCACGGCAAATTTATATGAACGCGGTGATTGTTTTTCAGCACAATCATGAATATCATGCATAACATGCCCACGGATATCGATCTGCGCCTGCTGCGGGTCTTTGCAACTCTCGCTCAAGTAGGCAGTTTCACAAGGACGGCGGGAATGCTTAGTGTAACCCAATCGGCGATAAGCCATGGGATGCGGCGCCTTGAGGAGCAACTCGGTTGCACACTCGTCTACAAGAAGGGGAAGACGACGCATTTGACGCCTGAAGGCAGGCATTTCCTTGGCCAGGTCCTTCGGATACTGGATAGCCTTGATCGCGCGGCGGAGTCAGTTTCAAGCCGCAACGAGTTCCGTGCCAAACTAAGTGTGATCTTCAGCACAGCAATAGCGCAGGTTATTCTTGCCCCTGTGCTGAGAGAGTTCAGGGAGTCGTATCCGACCGTCTCAATCGTTGTCAGCCTTGAAGACAGTCCGACGGCTGTGAAACAGATCGAAGAAGGGCGTTCGGATCTTGCCCTGGTCGTCGAGGACAAGCTGCCCGGGGGTCTCAAGGCGCATCCGCTTTTCCGCGACCGCCTCTACCTCATTTTCTCTCCGCTGCATCCTTGGGCGGAGAAGGTGACGGTCACCACAGCCGATCTGAAGAGGGAGCACTTCCTGCTTTATCGCCGCAACAGTGTCACCTTTCGCAGGGCGGAGGACTTCTTTCTTCGCAGCGGTGTCGGCTTGACCTCGTATGTGGAGATTCCAAGTTTCGAGATCATGAAGCAACTTGCCAAGCTTGGCCTCGGCGTCGCACTGATGGCTCCCTGGGTCGCAGAGAAGGAACTCGCCGAGGGTTCCCTGATCATGCGTCCCACGCCGCGATCCAAGGTTGTGCGCCAATGGGCGGTTATTCACCAGGGCAACCGGGACCTGCGCAAACCCGAGCAGACGTTTATCGGACTCTGCAGAATGGCGGCCACCCATCTTGGCCGGCGCTTTGGCGATGATGCAGCCGTCAAGGACGCTTTCAAGAGCTCTCTTGCGTAGTCGACCCCCTGAAACGACGCCCCTCCTGAACGCGCAATTGACTCGCGCAGGATCAATGAAGACCGTTCATCATGCATCGCTCATGGTTCTGATGCGGCATTCCGTTCTGGGGCGAGTTCTCCCTCGGAGAACTTTTCGTCATGAGATTCTTGTGATGGCTAAATCGCCCTTCTGATCAAAGATCTGCAGCTACTGTTCAAATTTCCGCAGCGCAGTTCTGGCTTCCCCAGACAGCTATCAGCATTTTGATCAGTGAATCCTCGTACGCGCGTCGGTGATTCTCTTTGCCTCATATACTATGAATTCTATTCATCATAATGGCTCGAATAATTCAGAGTTTGGATTCGCGAGGTCTCTATGCTGGCACTGACGATGCTAAGTCCGAAACCGTGAAAACAATTCCGGAGATACCAGCCAGGTTATGAATCCTCACTCCATGAAGGGAGCTTCCTTTCTGCGCGTTAGGACAGTGCATCCGATTAAAAGCTGCATCGTCATCCTCCTTGCTCTCCTCTACGCGAGCGCCGTGAACTCGCACGCCGAAGAGCCGCTCTCCGGCTGGTGGAATGGAAAGTATGCCTCAGGCAATTGGATGGGGGCGCGCGACGCACTGGAAGATCGCGGAGTGATGTTCACGGGAAACTGGAAGGGAACTTTTTATGGGATCGTGGATGGCGGAGTCCGGCAGAGCGGCGCTTTTGATGAGGAACTTCACTTTCATCTGAAATTGGATTTTGAGAGGATGCTCGGCTTGGCGGGCCTTTCTGCTTACGGATCGGTGCGTTGGCGGGACGGGGAGAACCCCAATTTCTACACAGGGAACTCATCGGCGTTCAATCCGTCCAACACACAGGTCGGCAAGCAATGGCGGTTGATGCCTCTGTATCTTACTTGGGAGTCGCGCGATCTTCTCCCCGTCAAGGATATGATCACGCTTTCGGGCGGATGGACGAACCCGTATTTCGCGTTCATTCAGCAGCCCGAGTCGCGGCTCTTCGTCAACAACGCGATCCATCAGACGAAGGGTCTGGTGAACAGCGGATTTCCGTGGAGCGGAGCTTACAATACATGGGGAGGGCACATTAAGGTAAAGCCTCTCGAATGGTACTATGTTCAGGCGGGGCTTTACATGGCGATTCCAGGAGCGCTCAGTACCGCGAATCATGGATTATATTTCGAAGGCGCCCACCCGCCTGAAAGCAACGGACTGTATGCGATCGGCGAAACGGGTTTTACGCCAAAGATCGGCGCGTCAAAACTTCCGGGGAAGTATGCGTTCGGAGGCATGTATTTTGGATTGGAGAACAGGTCGTTCTTCGGCGAAACATACGATGGGCGTTACGCACTTTACTGGCAGGCGGATCAGATGCTCTTTCGCGAGCCTGCGCCCACTCCGGTGCGCCCCGCGACCGATGGCAAAAGCGTAGCGACTGGGAAGGACCTTAAGCAGCCCGAACGCGGTGCTCCAAAGTTGGGAGACCAGGGACTCTATCTTTTCAGTTTCCTGAGTTTCGCACCGAAGTACAACAATGCGATGCCCTTCTATTTTCATG
>DATDAX010000208.1:0-4938 GCA_036525175.1 Terrimicrobiaceae bacterium
ACAACTTTACGAGACCAAGGTTATCAGTCAGCAGGAATACGACACGTCCTACCAGAACGCGCAGGCTGGCGTGGCATCGGTTGCGGCTGCGCAGGCAAATGTTCAAACAGCGCAAATCAATTTGAACTACTGCACGATTACGGCTCCCTTCGACGGCATCGCGGGTATCGCTCAGGCTCAGATCGGCGACTTGGTCGGACCTGGCGGCGTTTCAAATGTCCTTACCCAACTGTCCCAGATCAATCCTATCAAGGTGAACTTTTCCATCACTGAGGAGCAGTATTTGGGGGCGTATGAGCTTCTGAAGCGATTGCAGGCGACACCGGAGAAGGACCTAAAAGCACGGTTGGAACTCAGGCTGGCCGATGGAACCGTCTATCCGGAAAAGGGTCGTTTTGACTTCGTAAATCGACAAGTGAACGTAGCGACTGGGACGATCCAGATCACTGCACTTTTCCCGAATGACAACGATCTGCTGAGGCCCGGCTTGTTTGGGCGCGTCACTGCGCCGGTGCAGGAGCTGCAGGATGCCCTCGTGGTTCCCCAGGCTGCGACGGTCGAACTGCAGGGGAATTATCTCGTTATCCGCGTCGGTCCGGACAACTCCGTTGAGCCGGTGCCAGTGAAGCTCGGTCCCACCAAAGGACACATGCAAGTCGTGATGGGCCCCCTCAAGGTGGGCGAAAAGGTGATCGTCGGGGGCGTCGAGAAAGTTCGTCCCGGAATGAAGGTTAACCCTGAGCCGTATGTGCCATCCGCGGCTCACCCGGCGGAGAAACCGGAGGCTAAGCCCGACACCAAGCCTGAGGATCCTGAGAAAAGCGCGAGCCCGGCGCCGAGTCCGCAGAAGGAGAGTGCGGGTAGAGAGACCGCGATACCAACAGCCTCAATAGCTGGAGGCCCGTGGAATAGGGGTTCCTACAACTAGATCGAAGCAAGGCCGAATCCAGCATGTCGAACTTTTTTATTCGCCGGCCGATCGTGGCGATGGTCATCGCCATTATAATTGTCATCGTTGGGCTTGTCTCGATGGCAGGCCTTCCCATCGCGCAGTTTCCGAACATCGTTCCTCCGCAAATCCAAGTTTCGACGACTTATGTCGGAGCGGATGCGCTTACCGTGGAAGCCGCCGTGGCCACGCCTATCGAGCAGCAGATGAGCGGTGTCGAGGGGATGGAGTACATGTATTCCATCAATGCCAACAATGGCATGATGACGCTCAACGTCATTTTCGACACATCGACAGTGGCAACCACGGATCAGATCCTTGCGCAGATGCGTCAGACCCAGGCCTCCGCTCAATTGCCACAGGACGTTCGCAATTTCGGCGTAACCGTCGACCAGTCCGGTTCGTCCCCGCTCGGAGTTTTTGTCCTCTTCTCGCCCAACGGGACTTATGACCCGACCTTCCTCGCGAACTATTGCTATATCAATATCAATGACCCGATGACACGGGTCCCGGGCATGGGCAACGTCAACGTCTACGGCGCAGGCCAGTATGCGATGCGGATATGGGTCCTCCCCGACCGTCTTGCCACCCTTAACATAACAGTTCCCGAGGTCATTCGGGCCGTCCAGGCTCAGAACAATGTCAATCCCGCCGGTCAGATCGGCGGCGAGCCTGTGCCGGAAGGACAAGTGTTTACTTTCACGGTGAATACAACCGGTCGCTTGGTTACCCCACAGGACTTTGAGAACATTGTTATTCGGGCAAATTCGGACGGATCAATTGTGCGCGTGAAGGACGTGGCGAGGGTGGATCTCGGTTCTCAAATCTACAATCTTCGCGGGCGCTTTAACGGCCAAAACTCGGCCATTTTGGCCGTTTACCAGCTTCCTGGTTCGAACGCCGTCGATACCATGAATAGGGCGCGGGCCCTGATGGCGGAGATGAAGAAGCAATTTCCTGCTGACCTCGATTACGTCGTGGCACTCGACACGACCCTGGCGGTGACCGAGGGCATGAAGGAAATCGTTAAGACGCTCTTTGAGGCGATGGCGCTGGTTATTCTGGTCGTGTTCATCTTTTTGCAAGGCTGGCGGGCCACCCTCATTCCGCTGATCGCGGTTCCGGTCTCTCTGATCGGAACATTCGCCATTTTTCCGTTGCTCGGGTTTTCCATCAACACGCTGTCGCTTTTTGGCTTGGTTCTTGCGATTGGATTGGTGGTCGATGACGCAATAGTCGTTGTTGAGGCGATCGAACTTCATATCGAGCACGGACTGTCTCCACGCGATGCCGCCATGAAAGCCATGTCGCAAGTGCAAGGGCCGGTCATCGCAATTGCGCTTATCCTTTCAGCCGTTTTCATTCCCACCGTTTTCATTCCGGGGATCACGGGCGCGATGTATCAGCAATTCGCAGTAACGATGGCCGTCTCTGTGATTATCTCTGCCTTTAATGCGCTTACGCTCAGTCCTGCGCTTGGCGCTTTGCTTCTGCGGCCGAAGAAGGAGGGAAAAGGCCCGTTGGCGGCCTTCTTTAGAGGCTTTAATAATCTTTTCGGCAAGGCAACCAATGGTTACGGAAGCGTCTGTGCTTCATTGATCCGGAAAGTATTTATAAGTCTCGTCCTTATCTTGCTCCTTGGCCTCGCAGGCGGTGGGATTGGCGCAAAGATGCCCTCTGGATTTATCCCCGAAGAAGATCAGGGCTATCTTTATGGCGTCGTCCAACTTCCACGAGCTTCGTCCCTTCAGCAGACGGATGAAGTTTCGGGGCAAATAGAGGACATTCTCCTCAAGACTCCGGGCGTTGAATACGTGACATCCATTGTCGGATTCAATCTACTGAGTTCCGTCCAAAGCACGTATACCGGATTCTTTTTCATCACCCTCGAGGAGTGGTCAAAACGAAAGACGCCCGAACTGCAGGTCGACGCCATTCAGGCCCACATTAACCGCGAACTGGCCGCGCTGCCGAGGCCGACCGCCTCGTTTGCCTTTCCGCCTCCGGCGATTCCGGGCGTGGGAACAGCCGGCGGTGTGACGTTCATCCTGGAAGATCGCAGCGGCGGTGATGTCGCATTCATCGCGAAAAACACCCAGGAATTCATGGCGGCGGCGAAGAAGCGACCTGAGCTGACCAACGTGTTTACCACGGCCCTGTGGGATGTCCCGCAGGTGTACGCGAATGTCGATCAGGCTCAGGCGATGATTCAGGGTGTAAGCCTTAGCGACGCCTATCAGACTTTGCAGACCTTCTTGGGAGGCTATTTCGTTAATTACTTCAACCGCTTTGGCCTGCAATGGCAGGTTTACATTCAGGCTGAGGGAAATTATCGCACCGACATCGATAACCTCGGGCTCTTCTATGTCACAAACAAGAGCGGCGACTCTGTGCCAATTAATTCCTTTGTAAATGCGGAGAGGACCTTCGGTCCGGAATTTACGATGAGGTATAATATGTATCGTTGTTCACAGATCAACGCGGCTGTAGTTCCAGGCTACAGCACCGGCCAGGCGATGAGAGCGATGGAGGAGGTTTTCGCAGAGACAATGCCCAATGGCATGGGCTTCGACTATCTTGGGATGTCGTTTCAGGAGCAAAAAGCCGCCCAAGGCGTGCCCGCGAGCGCCATATTCGGACTCTCCCTGCTCTTCGTTTTCCTGATTCTGGCGGCGCAGTATGAGAGTTGGTCGCTGCCCTTCAGCGTGTTGCTCACGACGCCGATCGCCGTCTTTGGCGCGTTCGCGGGGCTGCTTGCCCGAGGAATGCAGAACAATCTCTACGCTCAGATCGGCCTTGTGATGCTTATTGGCCTGGCGGCAAAAAATGCCATCCTGATCGTCGAATTCGCGAAGGATGAATATGAGAAGGGCAAATCTCTCTTCGATGCTACGCTTGGTGGAGCCAAGTTGCGTCTGCGGCCGATCCTCATGACAGCCTTTGCATTCATCCTTGGCACCGTTCCACTGGCCCTTGCCACGGGATCGGGTGCTGTCTCCAGACGGGTCTTGGGAACGACTGTCATCGGCGGCATGCTTGCAGCCACCTTTATTTCGATATTTCTAATTCCTGCATCCTTTTACTTCGTCGAGAAGTATTTCGTTGGGAAGAAGAAGGAGGAGGAAAGCCCAGCATCCGCTCCCGAGCCCACCGCAGGCTAAGCCAAAGAATTTCGCCGTGCGGTGCTGCGATAGCGTGGGGATGAAGCTCGCGTCGTGATGCCTGGTCCGGCAGGAAACGTGTGAAATGATTCGGTCGTTTGATAGTGTGATATTTTTCCTCCGCGTTGCATCCCTCGCCTAAGTGAAGGAGGAGGGAGCTATTTCTGAATACGGCCTGCGGGTCACGCTGCGGGTCTATGTCATTGCGCTGCTACTCGCCACATTCATCGCTGCGCTGCATGCGGGTATTCTCTTCGGCCTCGCCGACCTTCTGATGGTTCTTCGGGAAGCGGCGAAGGACGGTCTCGCACCAAGGTTGATGGATATTCTCCTCGTCGTTGGCGCGATATCCGGGCTGTTTGCGGCTCACATTGGGGAGACCGCGATGTGGGGGGTCTTTTTCTGGAAGTCGGGGCAACTGGCTTCGTTTAGCGACGGCTGGTATTTCGCCGGCGTTTCACACACAACACTTGGCTACGGTGATGTTGTGCTAAGAAAACCGTGGAGGAGCCTTGGACCGATCTCGGCGATCAATGGGCTCCTTACCTTCGGATGTTCGACCGCCTTCCTCTTCCTGATACTGCAAAGCGTCTGGCAGCGTCCAACGTAACAGCCGAAGCCACCGGTTGAGCCAAACTCTCCGGCTCTATGCGACTGCGCGAACGCGCGGCGCTATTGGTCCTGCTTAGCAGAGCTCTTCGCCTTTTCGTCCTCTTCCTCCTTCGTGTGGGACGGGATGGACGACATGTCGATGAACTCTTCCTGGGGCTCGTCCATGTTCTCCTTTTCGCGCCTTGGCGGCTCTTCGGGTTTCTTTTTGAGGTTCAT
>DATDAX010000209.1:0-4756 GCA_036525175.1 Terrimicrobiaceae bacterium
GGCACCGGATCGTAACTTATTGTTTCAGCAGTGTGCTCCCGGGCCAGGCTCCCCACGATACGGGAGAGTTTGGCGCCTGGCAGAAGGTCCGGACTGGGAATCGCTCCGCCAAGAGGCACCAGGTCGGGATTGACGAGATCACGAACGATGGGAATCGAGGGATGAAAATCGGCCCAGGGAACCTTGGACGTGCGCAGCGACACTGCCGGCTCAGCCAGCGAATCGGAAAGGCGTGGCTTTACGAAGAAACCCGACTTCGGCCTGGCTTCGATCATCCGACGATTCTCAAGAACCATGTAAGCCTGCAATACCGTAGGAACACTGACATTCTGCTGTCCGCTCAAGCGTCGCAGCGAGGGGACGCGGTCTCCCGCTCTGAGGCTGCCGGACGAAATCAGGTCCGCAACATTGTCGGCGACTTGGAGATAGAGCGGTTTTTCGTCAAGCATTGCTATACAGTGTAGCACAAGATGCGGTGTATGCTATACACAGCTGAAGCCTCCTTAAGGCATAACAGAGGCGACTAGGATGCAATCTGTACAGGCCAGAAACGTGCTTTTGTGCATCTGTTATTTCGGATCTGTTATGCAAGAATCGTGTCATGTCAGAAGCTGTTCTCAATCACGAGCGGGCGGTGCCCTCCGGCGGCAAAAACAGCGCGATCTCCGCCGACGGCTCCCGATTCCAAGGCAAGCGCAAGTTAGCGGCGGCGCCTCGCGAAGGCTGGATTCGGCGGGCGGTTCTAGCGGCTGCCGGCTTGGCACACAAGAGCACCCGGACGACGTTCGTCCGCGGCTCGCATGAACTTTCCAGAGGCTTAGTGGAGCGCGTGAACTTTCCAAACGGAGGCAGGATCTGCTGTCAGACGGGCAGGATCTGGATTACGGCTGACGGTGGCGGCGAAGATGTCGTTCTTTCGGATGGAGAACTCCGATGGTTCCGGCCGGGCGCCTGGCTTCTGATCGAAGCGATTGCCAAGTCGGAGATCATCGTCGAGGGTTAATGCGGCGCTCCTGTTGACACGGCCACGGGCTGCACCCATAGTTCACGGCCCCGGCGACCGGGAGCATCATGGAAAACATTCGGAATATCGCGATCATTGCGCACGTGGACCACGGCAAGACCACGCTCGTGGACCAACTGCTCAAGCAATCCGGCACGTTTCGCGCCAACCAGAAGGTGGATGAGCGCATGATGGACTCCATGGATCTCGAGAAAGAGAAGGGCATCACCATTCGCGCGAAAAACGCGGCGTTTCGCTGGAACGGCTATCACGTGAATATTGTGGACACCCCTGGTCACGCCGATTTTGGAGGTGAGGTTGAGCGCATCATGAAGATGGTCGATGGGGTTCTACTGGTAGTCGATGCGCATGACGGGCCGCAGGCCCAAACGAAGTTCGTTTTGCGCAAAGCATTGGAAAACGGCCTCAAGCCGGTGGTGGTCATCAACAAGATTGACCGGGAAAACGCCCGTCCGCACAAGGTGCTCGATATGGTATTCGAGCTGTTTCTGGAACTCAACGCCACAGATGAGCAACTCGACTTTGCGCACATCTATGCAAGCGCCAAGCAGGGATTCGCAAGGCGGGAGCTGGTTGATCCCAGTCAGACCATGCTTCCACTTTACGAGGCCATTGCGTGGCACATTCCGCCGCCAAAGAAGTCCGGCATCGACTACTTTCAGTTTTTGGTCTCGAATCTCGACTACAGTGACTACCTTGGCCGAATCGCGTATGGGCGGATCGTCAGCGGCAGCGTGAAGGTCGGCCAGTCCGTGGTTTGCTTCCATACAACCGGCAAGAAAACCCGTGCCAATGTCACGACGATCTTCAGTCACGAAGGACTTGAGAAGATTCAGGTGGAAAGCGCAGCCGAAGGAGACATCGTCGGCATTGCCGGATTCGAGGACGTGTTCATTGGGGAGACGATGACCGACACCGAGGAGCGTGAGGCACTTCCCTTTGTGCATATCGATCCACCGACCATAACCATGAAGATCTGCGTGAACGATTCGCCGTTGGCCGGGCGCGAGGGAAAGCTCCTGACTGCGCGCCAGATCAAGGACCGACTCGTTCGCGAAACGCGCACGAACGTTTCGCTGCAAGTCTCCGAAACCGAAACTGCGGGACATTTCGAGGTGCAGGCTCGAGGCGAGATGCAAATTGCCATACTCGTCGAGCAAATGCGCCGTGAGGGCTTCGAGATTCTCGTGTCGCGTCCTGAGGTGATTTTCGAGCGTCGAGAGGATGGCTCGCTTTTGGAGCCGATGGAAACGCTTTATGTCGATGTGCCTGGCGAGAATCTCGGCGACATCCTCCAATCCCTCGCGGGTCGGAAAGCGGAGATCGTTAACATGCAGCACAATGCTCACAATGTGTTTGTCGAGGCGATCATCCCGACTCGCGGACTGATCGGGTTCGAGACCGATCTGGTCAACGTCACGAAGGGCCACGGAATCGCCAGCCATCTCTTCAAGGAATACGGACCCCACAGGGGCGAAATACCGAGTCGGGGCAAAGGCGTGCTCGTTTCGATGGAGGGAGGGACCAGCATGGCCTATGCGCTCGACTCCATCCAGGAGCGCGGCCGTCTCTTCATTGGCCCTCAAGAGGAAATTTACGAAGGGATGATCGTTGGCGAAAATGCCCGTCCCGACGATATGCCGGTGAATCCCTGCAAGGCAAAGAAGCTGACTAACATGCGCAGCCAGGGCGACGGAAAGGGCATCTCCCTGGCACCGCCTGTCGTCATGAGCCTCGAGCGGTCCCTCGAATTCATCGCGCCCGACGAATACGTTGAAGCCACACCTAAGTCGCTACGCCTACGCAAGAAAATTCTCGATGCGACTGCGCGCAAACGCGCGGCGGCAAGGCTGTCACAGGGAGTCACCGCGGATCGATCTTGAGATACCAGGCCGGGCTCGTGCAGAATCGCATCGGTTTGGCACTCTTGGACGATGGGCAAAAAGATTCCGGTCTCTGTTCCGCAACAACCTCTGCAATCTCCATTCTCCGCACTCAGCAGCGCCGGCCTTCCCGAAGGGCCGCCCAACCCGGATCCATCATCCATTGCAAAGAAAAGCGCGCGGGTCGTCCTGCGACGGGAAAAGGCGCGACGCGGGGGAAAAACCGTCATCGTTATCAGCCATCTCCCAACGCATCTTTCGCTCGCGGAAATTGAGGATCTTTCGCGGGAGGCTCGCAAGACGCTCGGGTGCGGAGGTTCCGTTCATGGACGAGAAATCGAAATCCAAGGCGACCAGGCCGAACGGGTGAGGCGCTATTTCGAAGCACAGGGCTACGACGTGGCAGGCCCCTGAAAAGCCGGCGCACGCAACCCTCGGCCTCCAAGCCAGCAAAGGCCAAAATTCACCTCCATCAAGATTTCCGGTTGCTGTGCGCCCTTGAGACACTGTAATCAGGGGCGTGGCGCGCCGCAGTAAGACATCCCGACTCCCCCTGGGGATCATCATTGCCATTGTCTTAATCCTCGCGGCTTTTCTTGGCTCGCGATTCTTCCTCACGTCGACATCCCAGCCGTTTCGAACCGCGACGCCGCTCGATGTCCAGACGTATCTGGAAAATGCAAACAGCCTCAGAGGCAATGTCTACAAGCTCGAAGGGGAAGTTCTCAATTCCCTCGGATGGTCAGCATCCAAGGGGCGCCTCATTGCAGTGGGCGTTGACAACGGCCGTCAGGTCGTTCCGGTTCTCGTCACCACAGACTTCAGCCACATCAACATCCAGAGAGGTCAACGATTTATTTTTCTGCTCGAGGTCGACGACAAGGGTATATTGCGCACCAAAGACATGACCAAATCATGAGACGCGCGCTCCCCACCTTACTCGCCTCCGCAGCGCTTGCCGTTGCGCAGCAAAATCCCCCAGCGGAATCTCAGAATGCTCCTCAGCAGCCTGCTCCTCAGCAGCCCGCTCAGAACGCTCCTCAGCAGCCTGCTCAGAACGCCCCTCAGCAGCCCGCCCAGAATTTCCCCCAGCCCGCAATGCCCTTTCCGGCAAGACCCGCGCAAGGTTCCGGCGGCGACCAATCGCAATCGGCTGCTCCCGCCGGCGGCTCGAACTTTCTGGGCAAGGACGTTCCCTTCTTCGATCCGGGAAGTAACATAGCGAGCTGGGACGGGAAGAACTGGAACATCAGCAACAACGCACTTTTCCAGGCCCGCTTTGAAAAATTCCTCAACGCTCCGGCCGCTACGACGGAGTCCGATAGCGAATATCAGGCGCTCCTTGGCGAAATCATGGACAAGCTCGCGCCGGGGAAGATTACGCCGAGATCTACCGACGAAGCTTTCCAGGCCCTGGCCAAAGCCTCTCGATACCAACAAGATTCTCACTTGTGCGATTCCATTGCGAGCCAGGTCTACTCGGCTTGGCTCTCACGCAAGAGCAATGACAGGCTGAACGCTGCGAGCAAGGGCCTCGAAGACGAAAGGAAACGCCTGGAGTGGAACGCCCGGCTAACGGCAGAGGGGACCAAACTGGAGGGGGGCGGATCCAGCAAATCAAAAGAAGGAGGCCCGAATCCGCAGCAACAGCAGCAACAGCTCAGCCGCGACATGCAAATGCAACCCCTCGTCACAAGGCTAGCGGAGGTCAACGCGCTGATCCGGGCGAATCAACTGAAGCGTGAAGTGGCCGAGCTTCAGGTAAAAATCGATTTCCAATCGCTTATCGTTCAGCATTTCCTTCAGCGCCGGTTCCAACATGCAATCATAGGGACAAGATTCTATCGCA
>DATDAX010000210.1:0-4439 GCA_036525175.1 Terrimicrobiaceae bacterium
CACAAAGCTGCAAGTTAGCCATGTCCTTGCCAAATCTTGAAATTATGACTGAACTCCTTGAAGCCGGGGTGCACTACGGCCACCAGACGAAGCGCTGGAATCCGAAGATGCGGGATTTCATCCTTGAAGAGAAGAATTCGATCTACATCATCGATCTGTCCATCACCGTCGAGCAGCTCGCGAAAGCGGCCCTTTATCTCGGCGAGATCGTGAAAGGCGGAGGGAAAATTCTCTTCGTGGGAACGAAGAAGCAGGCCCAGGAGGCCGTGAGGGAGGCCGCTGAAGTCACCGGCCAATTCTTCGTGAACCAGCGCTGGCTGGGAGGCACCCTCACCAATCTCCAAACCATACGGCGCAGCGTCGCGCGTTTTCGAGAGTTCCAGGAGCTTGAGAAGACTCCCGCATTTGCTCGCATGAATAAGCAGGAAACCTCGGCCTTGCGCCGTGAAGCGATGAAACTGCACCGCAATCTGGAAGGCCTGTTGAACATGGAGCGGCTGCCCGACGCCCTCGTCATCATCGACACAAACCGCGAGGAGATCGCGGTCGCCGAAGCCGCCCGCCTAAAGATTCCCGTCGTTGCCATCGTTGACACCAATTGTGATCCGGAAAAGATCGATTACCCGATCGCAGGCAATGACGACGCTATCCGATCCATCCGCGTGATTCTCCAGAAGCTCGTGGACGCCATCGTCGAAGGACAGGGCGTTCGCGGAAAAACCGAGACGGTCAGCGAGCTTGCGGCCGTCTCCGAATAGATTCCGAAGTTCGGAATCCATTCTCGATAAAGATTTTTGCAACCAAGTATGCCTGAGATTTCTCCAGCCCTCGTCAAAGAACTTCGCGAAAAGACCAACGCAGGAATGATGGATTGCAAGCGGGCTCTCGATGAGTCGAGCGGCGACATGGTCAAGGCCGAAGAACTCCTCCGGAAGAAGGGCATCGCCAGCGCTAGCAAGAAGGCGTCACGCGTGGCCAGGGAGGGCATCGTCGCCTCCTATATTCATCTGCAGGGAAAGGTCGGCGTCCTGGTTGAAATCAACTGCGAAACCGATTTCGTCGCCAAGAACGACGTCTTTCGCGAGTTCGTCAAGGACATCACCCTTCACATAGCCGCCTCTCATCCGCTGTACGTTTCGCGCGAACAGGTTCCCGACACGCTTGTCCAGGCCGAGCGCGAAATCTACGCCGCGCAGGTCACGGGAAAGCCCGCCAACATCATGGACAGGATTGTGGATGGCAAAATCGACAAGTTCTTCAGCACGGTCTGCCTTCTCGAGCAGGCGTTTATCAAGAATCCGGACCTTACCATTAAGGACTTCGTGAATTCTAAAATCGCTGAACTCGGCGAGAATATCGTCATCCGCCGCTTCACCCGTTACATGGTGGGCGAAGACCTCGGCGGGTGACCCGTCTGGAACCTGCATTCCGGCTCGGGTTATGGGTTGGCATTCCTGATGCCGAACTGTAGATTTCACTAGGAGTATTCCCCATGACTGATCCAAATTACGCACATCCCGAGGCGCTCGTAACGACCGATTGGGTCGCCTCGCACTTGAAGGAACCCAACACAAGGATTGTCGAGAGCAACGAAGATATCCTGCTTTATGGGACGGGTCACGTACCCGGAGCCGTCCATATCGATTGGAGGGCTGATCTGCAGGATCAGACAATGCGCGACTACATTTCGCCGGAGGCCTTCGCGGAGCTCTGCGCGAAGAATGGAATTACCAGGAATACGACGGTTATCTTTTATGGAGACAAGTCGAATTGGTGGTCATGTTACGCCCTGTGGGCGTTCCGGCTTTTCGGGCATGAGAACGTCAAGATCATGGACGGCGGTCGAGACAAGTGGATCGCGGAAAATCGTCCGTTGACACGGGAGGTTCCAAGCTATCCTCGCAGTGAATACCCTGTTCCGGCGAAGCGTTACGACGATGAGATTCGAGCCTTTTTCGACCAGGCACTCAAGCAGAGTCAGGAAAAGAAGCCGCTCATCGATGTGCGGTCTCCCGGCGAATTCAAAGGGGAAGTTACACACATGCCCGAGTACCCACAGGAGGGCGTCCTGCGCGGTGGTCACGTTCCAGGTGCGAAGAGCTTTCCTTGGAAGCGCGCAGCGAACGACGATGCGACATTCAAGTCCGCCGAGCAACTTAAGGCCATTTATGAAGGCGAAGCCGGGCTCAACCCAAGCGGGGAAACCGTGGTCTATTGCCGCATCGGTGAGCGATCCAGTCACACTTGGTTTGTTTTGACATACCTTCTCGGCCACAAGAACGTTCGCAACTATGACGGATCGTGGACGGAATGGGGCAATCGCGTGCGTGCTCCGATTGAAAAAGGTTGAGATGCGCAAGCTTGCAGCGCGCATGCGGCGATCGCTCTGCGGGAAACGCGAGAGGGATAACTCATAGTGTCCTATCCACAGAAGCTCTCTGAAATCATCTCGCTTTTTGAGTCGCTACCCGATGCTGAAAAGCGAGATATGTTGATTGTCTTCGCCGACGGAGCTGCCAATCAGGCTCCGCGTGCAGGGGAATTATTTGATCTTGAGGATGTTAGGAAAGACGAGGAATGCACGGACACCGTCGGTGTCTTCCTTAAGGTTAATCCCGACTACTCCTCGAACTTCCGGGTAACCCTCGGCCCTCAGGTTCAGACGCTTACGAAGGCGATGACGTCGATTCTCTGCAAGGGCTTGGAGGGCGTTACGCCGCAGGAATTGCTTGATGTGCCCGCGGATTTTGTTCCGAAGATTGTTGGCGCGGATCTGGTGAGGCAGCGAAGTCAAACCGTCTATTACATCCTTACACGCATGAAAAGCGCGGCAAAGGTCTGGCTGAATCGTCAGCGTGCGCTTAATGCTGGCGCATCTGCCTGAGACGCGCGTCGAGATCGCGCCCCGCCGATTCGATCTCGTCTCGAAGCTGCCATGCGGACATCGAGTTGGCGCCGAAGGTCGCCACCGTTGTGCGCTCCATCAAATCGTCAGTGGCGACCGTGACTTCATAGCGCTCGGCGTACTTGGCGGCGAGACGCTCGATAACGCTGTCCGCCGTCTGGTCCGCCGTGGAATAAAAGACCTGAATGCCGCGCGGTCCGCTGGTGGCCTCCGTACGCTTTGCGCCTGCGCCGTCAAAGACCACCGTCACGTGCCAGTCGGTGTTATCCTGGAGCCCGGTGAGCATCCTCACCAAGGATTCGCGCGCCACCGCAGTGCGTTTGGCGTGTTGGAGGGTCAAATCAGGCCATTGAAAGATCATGCTATGTCCGTCAACGATAAGCACGCGGGGTTTCATTGGAAGGGTCAGCTTGTGGCAAACTTACCCGGGCTCGCGACATCCGCAACCGGCCGCATCGCTTTTTCCCTGACTGGCAGTCACAAAAAAATTGGCACGAGGGTTTTCTCCGCCGCTGGGATTAAACACCTCAGAGGAAAATCATGAAGGAAGACGTGGACGAGCTCATCAAGCTGTGGCGCCCGGTAGTGCCGGAGCCCCTCGCATTTAAGCGCGAGGTTTGGAGCCGCATCGAGCAACGCGGAAACACGGACAAGTGGTTCGAACGCTTTTTCGAGTGGTTCGCGCGACCTAAGATAGCCACCGTTGCGGCGGCCGTTGCGCTTTTGGCCGGCGCGTTAATCGGCTCTGCAACTGCCGGCCACAGCCGCCAAGCCGCATACCTGCATGCCGTCAACCCCTACGCTCAGATCGCGCTGAAATGAACAGGGGACTCGCAGCTTTCCTCACTGTGGTCGCCGTGGGATTGCTGACCGCCATCTCGGTCTTCTTCTGGACGCGGGAACGTTCCACACCCATGAGCTGGTTGCGCACAGAGTTTTCGCTGGACGACCGGCAGACGAAAACCGTCGAGCGGATCCATTCGGAATACGAGATCGATTGCGCCCAAATGTGCTCCCGTATCGCCGAGACCGACGAGCGATTGGCAAAGTTGATTTGCGCCAGCCAAGAGATTACGCCCGAAATTCAGGAGGCGATCGTCGAAACCGATCGTCTCCGTACCGAGTGCCGGACGAAAATGCTCGAGCACTTTTATCGCATCGCCGCCGAGCTTCCCGCAGAGAGACGGACTGAATATCTTGCGGTCGTCCTCCCCTCGGTGCTGCATCCGGGAGAGATGGCGCAATCGCATTCGCGCCAGTAGGCTGTCGGGCGCGCTGGAGCAAATGGATATCATTCTTTCGCCACCAATGCGTTAAAAGGGTTTTCATGTCCGGCCCCCATGAAGACCCAGATGTTGTCGCGATGTCCCGGTTGCAAGGGGGGGATGACCTAGCCTTGAATGAGATCATGGACCGCTGGCAAAGGCGATTGACGAGTTATTTGATCAGGCTGACTGGCAGCGAAACGGTCGCGGTTGACCTCGCGCAAGAGACATTCGTTAGGGTCTATCAGAACCGCATCCGGTACCGTCCG
>DATDAX010000211.1:0-4192 GCA_036525175.1 Terrimicrobiaceae bacterium
GGACCATTCATATCAAAACAGATCGGGACGGCGCCGCACGCCATCGCTTCATGCGGGGTCATCGGACCCCCTTCGCCCCAGAGCGGACTCTTTCCCACGTTCAAAGCCAGGAAGACCGAGCACGTTTGCATGCCGCGGATAATCTCGGCCTCCACGCCCTCGAGCCGAAAAAATTCGAGTTCCACACCTTTTGAGCGAGTGATGCCCTCGATCGTGTCGACAAACGTGGCGGTCAAAGATCCTTCATCCATGTATCCCACCCGCTGATGCTTTCGTCGGGTCTCGTCCGGGTTCCAATGTTTCTCGTCGACCAAGGTTCGAAGCAATGAAGCCCTGCGCTCAAAGACCGCCATATGCCATGCCTGGATTGAGCGGTTAAGACCCGCGGTCGCCAGAATGCGTCGTCTCCGCATAAGATGGGCCAGCGCCGGGAACTGGCTGCGCGTGGTGGTAGCCAGTTCCTGATCCCAGAAGTAGAATCTCGGGCAGTGATGGAGGAAGGCGTCGGCGAGAACCCACGAAGTGACGCAGCGGATGGAATTAACTGTCGCAGCCCGGCGGCTGAATTCTTGGAGCGAAAGGAATGGTGCATGTTCGACCAACCAGTCCGAATGCGTCCCATCCAAGCTGACCATGTACGCATCGTAGCCGTGTCGTCGAAGCAAAAGAACAAGGTTGTTCAAGAGCTTTTCGCCGCCACAATATCGATGGCTTCCCTTCAGGGATTCATCGGTTGCGTATGAAACGAAGATCGACGGCCGAAGCAATTGTTTGCCACCGTCCGGTTTTCCACTTCTGGGTCTCTTGTGGCCGAAGCAGTTTTTCACGAAATCGGTCACTCCGAAAGGGCGTAGTTTCTCAGCGAGCGGATTTACGACGTGCTGCAGGAGATCCAAGCGAAGGCTTCGACGCAGATTCGCCGCTTGCACGCGGAGCTTATAAGCCGCAACGATCGTGTTCTTGAATCGATGCATTGGTGGTCGGAAGGCTTCTCTATTGACCGCTCTGCGAGGTGTCTTAGCGTGCTTGGTGTGTTGACCCATCTCAGGGATCTCTTGCAGTTCGCGCCTCGCGCTCCATCGGACTATTGGCTCTCTTCAAAAGGGTATTTCCAGCATTTTTGCGCCCAGGAGCCACCGAT
Source organism: Terrimicrobiaceae bacterium (assembly GCA_036525175.1). GTDB lineage: Bacteria > Verrucomicrobiota > Verrucomicrobiia > Chthoniobacterales > Terrimicrobiaceae > DASTFP01. Next base: position 1,142 of record DATDAX010000211.1, read on the forward strand.
CGAACGACTCCGTTACGGGGAATGGGCGTCAGGGTGCAAGAATACGAGAAATGCCGCGAAAACATTGCACAAAGAGCATCCGTTGTTTGATCCGGCAAGTCCCTATGTTCTTGGAGCGTATCCGGACACTTTCGTCATCTGTGTTCCCAGCGGACGCGTGGCCGACGGAAGAGGTTCGGTGATTGCTCATGACGGGAAAATGCTCTTCGACGTTTCCATAGACTGGGCGTCCGGAGGACATGATCCGGCGCGGCATCCACTTCTCCAGCGCAAGAAGCTCGCGAAAGCAGAGAGATTGTCGGGCACATCGACGGTATTGACGACTTCGGAATCGGCAGGGTTCTTCCATTGGATGACGGATGCGCTTCCCAGGCTGCAGATTCTCCGGGAAGCGAGTCCGGTGCCTTGGGAAGCGATGGACCATTTCTTAATCACTGAAGGAATTCCGGCCATCCGCGAATCGCTTTCCCTTTTGGGCATTCGCGAAGACAAGCTTGTCGTCACGCGGCGCGGCAGCCACTTTCTCTGCGATTGGTTGATCGTGCCTTCGCTTGCCGGAGCACCGGGCAACGTGCCTCCCTGGGCGGTTGATTTTCTGAGGGCGCAGTTCATGAAATCTTCATCTCAGACTCAGGGGAAGCGAATATATCTAAGTCGCGCAAGGGCGTCTGGTCGAAGGATTGTAAACGAAGAAGAAATCCTGCCGCTCTTGGCCCGGCGCGGATTTCTTCGTGTAACGCTCGAGGAAATGAGCCTCGGCGACCAGATCGCGCTTTTTTCCGAGGCCGAAGCCGTGGTGGCGCCCCACGGAGCCGGGCTCACCAATCTCGCTTGGTGCGCACCGACGACCAAAGTGCTGGAAATCTTTTCGCCGTTGTATGTAAACCTGTGTTATTGGGCAATCGCCAGTCTGGTCCAAGCCGACTACTACTATTTGCTTGGTGTCGCGGAGGGCTTCGTTGATGACGTGAATGACGCGCGGTTCTTTCTTGAGAATATCTTCCTTGATGTCGTCGCTCTCGAACGGACGCTGGACGCCATGGAACTTTCGTAGCGCGAACGCGAACCGTCCGGCTTCAACGCAAGAATCGCTTCCGATAGTTGCCACGCGCGAGCAAGCGTGCCCCGATCCCCGCGCTGTCGAGCAGGTTGACCGCGCGACCGGATTCAAAAACAATCCGTCGCGCCTCGTGCGCAAGCTCGGGAAAACGGAGATGCGCTGTCTCGACGATCTCCCGGCGCAGTTCGTCATCCATTGGGACTTCGACGATACGGGTCGCGTGCGCCTCCTCGCCTTGAAGGAGTTTCCACCCCTCGAGAAACTGGTCGACGGTGACGCGTCGAACGCAGAAGGGTTCGGGCAAGTGGCAATAGCCGAGGCATCCTTGACAAGGCACTTCCCGAGAGACAATCACGGAACCGTCTGTCTCGGGAAAGAAACGGCCCCACAGCCAGCCGCTGGAAACCGCTAGAAACGGTCGCGCGCAAGCAGCGGCGAGATGCATCGGACCGGAATCGCGTCCGACAAAGCCAGTCGAGAGGGCTATGAGGCCCAAAGTCGCCAGAATTGGAGGGGGCCTCCAGGCAAGATTGTAATGAACACAATCCTTCGGCAGCGCAGCTCGTATCCGGTCGATTGAGAATGCCTCGGCTTCATTACCAAGAAAGAGAAAGGGAGCCTTCGTCTCCGATGCGATCCTGGTCAGGGCCTCAACCCAGTTTGCTTCGCCCCAATCCTTAATCTCCAAGCCAGGCCTGGAGCCGGCGCATACCACCCAATACCCTCGTTCGTTGATCTTGTGCGCGCTGAGGATCGAGCGCGCCCCCTCGAGTGCTTTCTTGGGCGGGGAGATCCTCGCTGGTCTGCCAGGAATCGACGATCCCAAGATTGCAGAGGCGAGCAAGCGATTCTTTTCCAACTCGGGCAAATCGGTCTTCACTTCCACGCGAATCGCAAAGCCTTCCGCGATCTCCTGCGGCCTTGTGTTCGCTTGGGTGCTCCAAAAGGCGTCGGTGCATCGAAAACCGGCGGTCTTCACGCGTCTTAGGAGCCTCGACAAGCAGATCTCATCGAAAAAACTTTGCTGAAACAGTGCGATAACCAGTAGATCCGGTCCGAACGCGGCAATCTTCTTTAGCTCGGATACGAAGGGATTGCGACGAAACCGCACTAGACGCGCATATGGATCCTCACTGATCCTTTCGATCCGGGCGGTTGGAAGCAAGGTTGGCGCGAGATCGGAGGCCGGCGGACGCATGAAGATCTGGAGGTCGTGTCCGGCATCGCGCAGCGCCTCGAAAAAGGGAATCCGCAGGACGAAATCACCCAATCCGTCTGGACTGCTGATCGTGATCTTCATGCCTTGCGCGAGACCCGCCGCTTGAGTTCCGCGAGGCGTGCTCCGGTTATCTCGCGAAGGAATTCTCCGCGCGGAACCACTCCGGCATTAGAGGTCTTGAGTTTTTCGCATTGCTCAACGATCTGCTCGCGCCACCACGGCAGGAGAAGCTTTGGCCAGTTCCAATTCGAGGATTTGATCCGGTCATATTCGCTGGCGAGAAAATCCCGAGTGAGTTGCCTGAAATCCTCTACGAACAGAATTGGTAGGTCGCGGAAAGCGTCCATCCCGGAGGTGCCAATCGCGACGGGAATTGTCCTGCTGTAGAGAGCTTCCCAGAGCCTGTGTGTATCAACGCCGTTTCCGGGCGGGCAAAGCGCGAAGCGATGTGAGGTCATCTCCCCGAGGAATGCTTCAAAGTCCAGTCCGGCCTCCCGAACGGTCAGCCAATCGTCATTCTTCATCATCATCCGAAAATGGTGCATCACCGGTTCGCGTATAGCTGGATTGCTGGTCGTTCGAAAGTTGACGTAGAGCCACTCCTCACGACCGTTGAACGGTCGGGAATTCACGGCGATGAGGTGTGCCTTCAGTGTGATACCGCAGTAGGAATTTGCCAAACCAAGCGGCAGCGCGCTCAACCGCGCGTTCTTTGTTTGTATGTTTGTGCTGAACCAATGCGCAATCTGCGGCGGGCATCGGTCAAAGAACT
>DATDAX010000212.1:0-2768 GCA_036525175.1 Terrimicrobiaceae bacterium
GTCGAAAGAAATATTTTGGGCGGTCGGGGTGTGCTACTCGCCATAAGCCACATGGGCAGCTGGGAGCTTTACGCGCAGGCTGCCTTCCAGCGTCCCGAGACGCGTTTTGGGACCATCTATCAGGCTCTGCGCAACCCGTATTTGGACGAACTCATCAATCGCGACCGCCGCAAAGGCGTCGACACTTTTGATCGCAAGAAAGGGTTCCAAGCGGCCATCGCCCTTTTGCGCAGACCGGGGTGCACGGCGGTGCTGGTGGATCAAAGTGCTGGCAACGCAGGAATCTGGATGCCGTTTTTCAACCGCCTATGTTCGACTTCTCCTCTCGCAGCCGCCCTGGCGATCCGCACCAATTCCGCAGTCGTGCCGGCTGCAATCTATACCTCCGGCTTCGCCCGCTGGCGCGTCGTCTATGGGGAAGAGATCCCCTATGATCCAAGTAACCCAGAGCAACTTACTTCGGATATCAATGCGGTGCTCGAACGCCAGATCCGCCAGTCACCCGCGGATTGGTTCTGGGTCCACAACCGTTGGAAGACACCATGGCCAAATCTCCTCATCGCCAGACAAAAGCGCGGGATCTACTTGCCGCCGGGAACCGACCCATCGCAGTTATACCCCTTTCGTTTCATTGTTCGTTCCCCGAACTGGCTTGGGGACGCTGTCATGAGCCAGCGCGCCGTACGTGCATTCAAGCGCGGCCGCTCAGACGCCCGGCTCGCGGTGCTTACTCCCGCCAAGCTTGAAGCTTTCTGGAAGTCGATTCCGGAGGTCGATGAGGTCGTCTCTTTCGCGCCGGAGGACTCCCTTTTTGCAATCGCGAAGAAGATACGCGGGCGCTTCGAGGCCGCGATACTCTTTCCGAACTCGTGGCGCAGCGCGGCAGAGGCATGGCTCGCAGGCATTCCCCGCAGGGTGGGCTTTCGTGGAAACCTCCGCTCGATGCTCCTGACCCAGATCATCGACGAGCCCAAGAAGAAGAAGGCGGCCCGGCCCAAACATCTGGCTGATCGCTATTGGCACATCGCTGAACGTTGCGGCGCCGTAGAACCTCCTCCGCTGCCCGCCAGGGCGTCGCCAGCGCAAACCGCTATCGTGCTCGGCCTCTGCCCGGGAGCAGAGTACGGACCCGCTAAGCGCTGGCCCACCGAGCGCTTCCGAAAGACCATGGAACTCGTCTCTGAGAAGGTCTCATGTTCATGGGTGATTGTAGGAACGGATCGTGATCGCGACCTCGCCGCCAAAATCCTGCACGGCTTCCACGGGAATGCTGAGGATCTCACTGGCAAGACTTCGCTCAATGAATTGATCGAGCAAATCCGGAGCTTGCGCGTGCTCCTCACTAATGACACGGGGTCGATGCACCTAGCAGACTGCCTAGGAGTTCCACTGGTGGCTGTTTTTGGCTCAACCGAACCGCGGCTGACTGGTCCCCGCTCTCCGGCGAGCGTCGTGCTTCGTCATCAGGTCGAATGCAGCCCGTGCTTTCTCCGCGAATGCCCGCTGGATTTTCGCTGCATGCATGCGGTCGCCCCTGAAGAAGCTGCAAAAGCCATCCTGGCACTCATCTAGCCCCCATTGCTAGGAGCCGATTTCATTCGACGGGTTCCTGGAGCTTTCTGCAGGGCGATGGCTGGCGGATGGGAACTTTCGGTTCGTGAGAACAGGGTGGAGCGCTTCAAGATCAGGTCAGAGTCGGGGCTTGCTCATAAACGCCCGGAGGGGCGCTAAGAGGTTCTTGGGACGTTTCCTCTTCTTTCTTCCGAGGGCGATTTTAAACTCCAAACGGGCAATCTGTGTCCGCATGCGCCAAGTCTCTGCGCGCCTACATTATGACTCATTCGGGTCATTGAAGAGAAACGAGCACCCTCAATCTTCAGATCGGGATTCTTAGTGCCCAGCGACCGTGCCGAGGCAGGCCCTTTTTTCCGGCTGAGAATGGCGTTTGGCCAGACGGCGAGGACAATAGAGGGGCGGAAGTGCTGACGGAGGACTCATTCTTGAGCGTAAGCGCCATTCAGACTGTAATAAAAGCGCTCTGGACTGGATATGCAGACGACGTGCTTGGCGAGACAATCGACGCTGATACCCTAGGCAGCTCTATGGAAAAGGTCGCTGATTACAAACTCGCCGCGGTTAAAAAGCCAGAAATGCTCGAAGCACTCGTGAATGAATTTCTGAAGGATGGATACAAGCTTTACGGATCGCCTTTCTGCAGTGCTGATCGCTACTGTCAGGCAATCGTCAAATACGGTGAATCTGGGAAGTGACCGTGGTTCTATTTTTCTTCAAACCTTTGACGACTTACCATCACGCCCAAAACAAGGCATGTCGACTGAAACCCTGCGCGTGAAGCCGGACCGATCTCCCGAACGCCCAGAGCGACAGCTCTATTTTTACACTGTAGATGATGGGGAAATACGCTAGACTCCTCCTAGATGCAGACAGGCCGTCCCAAATCCTCGGCTATACCAGCAGTCCGCCACGGCGAGAAGCGTCCTGGAGTAATCGATTCTGCCGCCTACGCCCAGGGCATGCGCGTGGCGAATGTGGAGATCGCGGACCTCAGCGAAGAGATCAAACACGAAGATCGATTCGTCTGGGTTGGCTTGTACGAGCCTGAAGAGAAGCTGCTGCGCGAGATTCAGGAAGAATTGGGCCTCCACGACCTGGCCATCGAGGATGCCCATAGCGCGCACCAGCGACCGAAGGTAGAGCAGTATGACAATTGTCTCTTTGTTGTACTGCGCACGGCACACTTGGCCGGT
>DATDAX010000213.1:0-5341 GCA_036525175.1 Terrimicrobiaceae bacterium
GCGAAGATCAGTCGGGCAACGCAGGTACCCGTGGAGCTCTAAGGCGGTGCGGTTCCGGAACGCTCGAGCCGATGAGCGGGCGGCAGTAGTTATCGAACGCCGTAGTTACACCATCTTCTTCGGAATTGATGAATTCATCGGGCATTGTGCGCGTCTTGCCTGCAACGGCGGCGAGCGGAACCAGATCGTACGACACACTGTAGTTGAGTACCGGTCTCCGGATGACCACCGAGCCATCGACATTGTCCCACATTGCGTATTGCACAGCGATTTCGCCTACTTCACGAGCTTCATGTGCGTCCCGGTCGGAGCAGACCCCGAGGAACGATCTTTGCAAGTAACCGAAAGTATCGGCACGGACCCGCTTGATCTTTAGTTTTGTTTTTACCTGATCGGCCAGCAGGTCGCCGACAATTCCGGTTCCGGAGAGTTGGACGTTGCCGTGCGCATCCCGCTCGACCGAGCCTGATAGGGTTTGCGCGATGGGGGTCCCGTGCTCATCCTGGACGCCCTCAGACACGGCCACGGTACATAGACCATGCTGCTTGTAGACCCGATCGACCGCAGCGAGAAACCTGTCTGTCGAAAAGGGGCGCTCAGGCAGATAGATGAGGTGCGGTCCCTCGTCGAGGTATTTCCGCGCCAGGCTCGACGAGGCCGTGAGAAAGCCCGCATGACGCCCCATGACGACGCCGATCAGCACGCCGGAAAGCGCACGATTATCCAGGTTCAGGCCTATGAATGCCTGGGTCACGAATCGAGCCGCCGAACCAAATCCCGGGCAGTGATCATTAAGCAGCAGATCATTGTCGATCGTCTTTGGAATGTGAATGGCACGGAAGTCGTAGCCAGCTTCTTCGGCGTGACGGTTGACAATTTGCACGGTATCCGAGGAATCATTCCCGCCGACATAGAAGAAATAGCGAATGCCGTGCTTTTGCATGACCTTGAACATTCGTGCGCAGTATTCCTCGTCCGGCTTGTCGCGCGTCGAAAGAAGCGCAGATGAGGGCGTTTGAGCCACTTGTTCAAGGTTGTGGGTCGTTTCGCGTGTCAAATCCAGGAAGTCCTCCTTGAGGATTCCCTGCACTCCATGGATCGCTCCATAGACCGCCTTCACTTGTGTGAATTTGCGGGCCTCCAGCGTGACTCCGACAACACTCTGGTTGATTACAGCGGTTGGTCCGCCACCTTGCGCGACGAGAACCTTGCCTTCCAATCTACTCATAGGGCGGGAGATGTGTAGCGTACTGGTCGAAGGGTGCAAGACGCTGCTTTGATGAACAGGAAAAAAGATTGAGCTGCGCGTCGGGGGACCTCTCCGAACAGAAACCGAATACCAATTCGCTCTCCCGCTTTCAAGGTCCAGCCGCCATTTTGTGGGAGCAGGCAGGAGACGGCTGGCCTCTGCCGGAATTCATGCTTGCGATTGGGGCGTCCTTGGGGTTTAGTCTCGCTACTGCCGCCGCCCTCCCCCATTTGCTTATGGCCGCAAAACCAACTATGGATAACTGGATGCTTCACCACAGCGAGGCAGGGGTCCGCTGTGTGGGATCAATTCGCAATCACCAGAAATTTCCCGACGGGTCCTTCGTGCGAACGTCTGTCGTGGTGGCAAGATTTCCCGGTGGGATTGTCACTGAGAACGGCTCCTCGTATATGCTCGGCAACAAGCACCCACAGAATGGTGTTCAATCTCAAGGCCTCTATCTATCGCTGCCAAACGCGATGAGCGCGCAGCAGGAAAATCCTGTCCCTCGTCCGATCGCCCGCCCTTGATCACACCGTGCAGTGCTCGCGCGACCGCCGCGCGTTCGAAGGACCTTAGGAGGCCGGAAAATCAAGGATCAGCGGTTGAGCTCCGCAGATGCCCATAACTTTGGTCTTGTCAACTGTGCACGTGTAGCGGCGGCTGAGGTGGCCGTGCAGCCAGAACTTAGGCTGCGCCGCGTGCAGGTACTTATCGAAGGCGTCGAACCCCCGATGAATATAATCAGTGGGCGACACCAAGCCGCCGTTCACGGCTGCACTGGGTGGGGGTGCGTGAGAGATGAACAAGTCCACGGCCGGCATCCTCCGCAGGAACTTGGCGATCTGCCGCTCGGTGTAGTGGTTTGGACAATTCTTCTTATAGCTCGGTCCGCCTCCGCAACCGCCCAAACGCAAGCCACGGAAGGCAACCGTACGCGCGTGGATGCTCTCGAACCCAATTTCCTGTTCAGGGTCGTGGTTCCCAGGCACGCCCAACCAGGGGATCCCATGCGTCATGAAGGAAATGTAATCGAGGGTTCCTTCGTCGATGTCACCGAGTGTGACCACGAGATCATATGTCTCCGGCGACAACTGCGCCATGCGGAAGCTGTCGGGAGAATGGATGTCAGCTATCGCGTAAATGCGAAGTTGCTGCGCGTTCATAGCGGTAGTCCAGCATCCATTGATGGGAAGTCCAATGCCAGAGATTTCTCGATTTAGCGACCGGCTCGTTGTGAAACGGCGTGAGATCCGTAGGGCAGGACGGCTTTGCCTTCATGTCTATAGCTTCGGAAATTCCTGTTGCGAGCAGACCCGCATTGTCCTAGCCTTTCAGTGTCAGTTTTGCGCTGCTCATGGACCTGCATGACCAGCCATCCGGGAGACTCTTAGCAGGGCTCTTGCCGCAGGCGTATCGGTCCCGAATCGCAAACCGTGACCGGAGAACCAAGCTGCGCAGACTGTTGCGAACACAATCCAATACGAACATGGCTTAGGCACTTATGGCACAAACGAAAGAATCAGCGATAGATGACTTCGCCCGCGCGCGCCGGCGCGCAGATCTGGAAAAAGTCGTGGCCTCGCTAACAGGCAAGTCCGCGGATCTTCTCTCGTTTGAAGAGGTGCGCAGGAAAGTGCGGGGAGTTCGTGGGAACCGCCGCATCTTGAAGGATGTCCCGCTGGACTCCATCGTTGGCAGCGTCGGGCGATATGAGGACTTTACGCGCGATTTTTTGCCCAGGCGTGACAGCGACAAGGAGCGGTGGGCGCGGGTGGAACTTTTGGCCAACGACAGCGCCGGCCTGCCGCCTGTCGATCTCTTCCAGATCGGAGATGTCTATTTCGTAAACGATGGCAATCACCGGGTATCTGTTGCGCGGCAGATGGGCCACAGCCACATCGAAGCCTACGTCACGAATGTTCATTCCAGAGTCCCGATTTCGCCTGAAGTTCAACCCAAGGACCTTATCCTGAAGGCTGAACTTGCGGATTTTCTCGAGTGCACCCGACTGGATTTTCTGCGGCCGCAAGCGGATATCACGGTTACCTCACCGGGCGCCTATGCCGATTTGTTGAAGCACATTGAGGTGCACCATTATTTCATGGGACTTGATCAAAAGCGCGAAGTCCCATTTGAGGAAGCCGTCGCTCATTGGTACGACACTGTCTTTTCACCCGTGATCGATGTGATCCGGAAGGGGGACATTCTTTCCGAGTTTCCCGGCCGCACGCACGCGGACCTTTATTTATGGATTCTGCGGCACCGGGCCGAACTTGAGAAGGAGCTCAATTGGGAGATTCGGACAGAAAGTGCTGCCGCTGATTTCGCAGCACAGCGCAGCGCAGCTCCCGATCGGGTTCTGACGCGCGTTGGCAGGAAATTTTTGGAGTCCATCGTGCCGCCTGTGCTTGACGCCGGGCCGCCTGTTGGAGAGTGGCGGCGCGAGCACCTGGCAAACCGGGACGGTGGCGCGATGTTCATTGACCTGTTGGTTGCTGTTGAGGAGGTCGCTTCGCGCTTGCACGGCCTCGAGTTGGGTCTTCAGATTGCTCAGGCGGAACGTGCCATTGTGCACGGCCTTCATATGGTGCCGTCGCCGGACCAAATCGATTCCGAGCAAGTCAGCGCGCTGCGCGTTACTTTTAACCGCACCTGCCATGCTGCAGGGATTCCAGGAAGACTGGCAGTCGAGGTGGGAAATCTCGCGGAATCGGTTTGCGAGCGCGCGCGGTGGAGCGACCTGGTCGTATTGGACCGTTCATCTTCCGATGAAACGATACTGCACGATATCATCCAGCACGTCTCGCGACCCGTTCTGCTTGTCCCCGGACCGCCGAGGGAGCTCAAGCGGGCGCTTCTTGTCTATGACGGGAGTCCGAAGGCCCGTGAGGCGCTTTACGTGGCCACATATCTTGGAAGCCGCCGCAGCATATCCCTGACCATATTCGCCACCAAGGAAGGCGATCAGCGTGCTATGCAAAAGACTGTGACTGTCGCAGTGCGACACCTTCGCAAGAATGGCGTGGAGGCGGCTCCTTTCGAGGCGTCTGGACCGATCGTTCAGGCCATTCTCGACACAGCCTCCAAGACCCAATCAGACCTCATCGTAGTGGGTGGCTACAATCAGCACCCGTTGTTCGCGCCTAAAAGTGCTCTCGATCAAATTATGAGGATCACCGAGCATCCGCTCCTGATTTGTCGCTGAACCAAGCCTTTCTGGCCGCGACCTCCTCGGGATGTGACGGGTTCGCGGCGGACAACGTATTGAAGGCCTTGAATTGATAAGGCGACGAAATGTTCGAGGAGTGAGCCGGAGATCCCAATGAATGGGCCAGGAACCATCTCATTTCCCGCAAGGCGGAGAAACGTCGTTTGAACGAACTCAAGCGTGGGGCCGTCGCAAGTTTAACACCACGGGCAATGTCCTGGGGAATGATGTCCATTTTATTTGACGGCATGATCACCTTTGTCATTACCTAGGCGTCCCCCCATCGTCTGTTTGAACGAGAGTTTCGTGAAAGAGTATCGTCTGAATCGTCTTTTTAACCCAAGGTCCAAACGTTGTTTTGACGTCGCGGTCGACCATGGCTTTTTCAACGAGCATGGATTTCTCGCGGGCATAGAGAACCTTGCCAGTGCGATTAAGACGTTGGTTGCCGCGGCACCAGACGCCATTCAACTGACAGTGGGTCAGGCCCGGCTTTTGCAATCCATTCCAGGACGCAGCAAGCCCTCTCTCGTGCTGCGCACGGACGTTGCCAACGTGTACGGGAAGGACCTTCCGCGCACGCTCTTCAGCCGCATGATTGAGGATCCGGTGGAGCAGGCGCTGCGGCTTGATGCGGCTTGTGTCGTCGTCAATCTCTTTCTCATCCCCAACGAACCGGAGGTGACCAACCAGTGCATCGGAAATATTCTGAAGATCAAACCACAGTGCGACCGCTATGGAATGCCTCTGATGATTGAGCCGCTTGTCTTTCGCCCGAATGCGGCTGCCGGCGGCTACATGGTGGACGGTGACGTAATGAAGATCCTTCCCTTGGTTCGCCAGGCGGTCGAGTTGGGCGCGGACGTCATCAAGGCGGATCC
>DATDAX010000214.1:0-12301 GCA_036525175.1 Terrimicrobiaceae bacterium
CTTTCAGGAGGTCGATGCCATCGCGCTGCCCGTTCTTCGGAAGGCGCCACTGAAACGGAACTGGTTTTTGACCGGGATTTTCGAGGGACGGTTTCTCAAAATTCAGAACACCGTGGCAGTGAACTACGCTGGCGTCCCTGCGTTGGCCCTGCCGATCCCACTCCCGGGGCAAAAGTTTCCGGTGACCAGCATCCAGCTCATCGGGCCACCGAACAGCGAAGCAGCCCTCCTAAACATCGGGCGCCTTATCGAAAAAACGGAGAGTTGAGCAAAATCGGGCTCGTATGCGTTTGAAGTAACAACTGATATTAAAGATTTAACTATCAGTAGAATTTGAAGCGCTTTTACGCGATCGGTGAACGAATCTGATGTCAGAAGCTTGCTAAAAGAAGTGAGGGATACGGCCTAAAGATCGTTGTAACTCGATCCCTTTCTGCTTGCATGATGGCAGAGTTGAAACGAGCGATAAGCAGGACTGTTCCGCGCGGAGGGTCTGGTTGTGTATGAGTTTTCGCTTATTCCTCAAGGCATTCTCCTCAGGGCTGGCATTGGTTTGTACAGCGGTCGGCGCTGAGCCCTCGGACGATCTCATTGCGAAGGGCGATGCGTTGGATCAAGACTTTCTGGCCGCGCAAGCACTTCAGTTCTACCTCCCTGCGGAAAAGCTGCAGCCGACCAACGTCCACGTGCTTGTTCGCATCGCCCGGCAATATCGCTATCTCATGGCGGACGCCACGACGCGCAATGATAAGCTCAGACTTGGCGGTATTGCCTTGGATTATTCACAACGCGCCGCGGCGCTTGCTCCGAGAGACGCCGAGGCGCAGCTCTCCATCGCCATCAGCTATGGAAAGATGCTGCCGCTCATGGGCACCAAGGAACAAATCGAAGCCGCCCGCTACATCAAGGCCTCCGTCGACAGGGCCATCGAACTCGATCCGAATAACGATCTTGCCTGGCATATTCTTGGTCGCTGGAACAGGACGCTTTCTGATGTCAGTACTCTTAAACGCGGGCTCGCTTCCTTCATTTACGGAAAACTGCCACGAACAACAACAGAAGAGGCGGTGCGATGCTTCGAGAGAGCTCTAGAGATCAATCCTGGTCGCCTCATGCACTACGTTGAGTTGGGGCGAGCGTACGCCCAGATGGGAAAGACTGCGGAAGCGCGGCGATTCTTAGAGAAGGGGCTGGCAATGCCGAATCTTGAGAAGGACGATCCAGAGACCAAGCGTCGCGGTCGGGAGACCTTGGCAAAACTCCAGTGAATCGCTCTATTGCTGCGGCGCCTTCGACGCAGCCGGCAGACCAGTCAAGCTGGGCAGTTCTGCGAGAGCGCCGTCGATATAAAGGTGATGCCAGAGTTGCGTGGCCACTACGGCTACCAGACCCATTTCCACCGACATACGGGGCAGCGATCCCGGCCGCATCTCTCGAAAAGCGCGTCGCCAGTGACGCACCGCCGAAACATCGAAATAGCCCGTGCGCTTAAGAGATTCTTCACTGAGCAGTTGCCCGACAAACGCCGGTTCCGGGTCGATGTGGAAACTGTCCAAAGGAGCACGAAAGATCACCTTTCCGCGCCGGTAAATCGCCGGCGGCAGCCATCGTTCGGCCAGGAGCCGCAACAAGTGCTTGTCGCGAAATCCGCGCAGCTTCCATCGTGGGTGCAGTCTGGCAAGAAAGGCAAAGACGTCCTCATCCAGGAATGGATACCGAACCTCCACGGACGAGTGCATGGCCACGCGATCCCCCTTGGCCTGTAGCAGGTGTCCGGCCAGCGTGACGCGCGATGCAACCCAGATGCCCCGGTTCAATGGATGCCAGCGCCGGGCACGCTCGACGTTGAGTTGCAGTTCGGACCATGGGTTGGTCTCTTCCAGAATTTTTCGCATCGGCGGCGCATAGAATCGAAGTTTGGACAGCGCGAGCAAACCGTAGGCATCAATCCACGCGTTCGGCCCGCCAATGGAATCCTCGGTGCGGCGTCGCACCTCGGGCGGGAATTGCGGAACGCGCTGCAGCCGGAGATAGGCGCGACGCGCCAGGTCGCTCAGACGCACACCCGGAACGATGTCCAAAAATCCGAGTAGCTTGGCCGCCTTATACCAAGGATAGCCAATCAGCCATTCATCCGCCCCTTCTCCAGTCAGAACGACCTTCTGGCCGCAGGCATTTACGCGTTGAGCCAACATCAACAAAGCCGCGCAGGATGTATCGATCACGGGCGCTTCCGCGGCTTGGATCAGCCTTGAGTATGTATTCAAGGCGTCTTCGGTGCGAAACTCCTGCACAACCGGTGCCTTGGCGCCGATATGCCCCGCGGCGAGGCTGGCGGCGCTGAGTTCGTCGAGCTCTGGAGCATCGACGCGAATTGTGTAGGTGTTAATCGCGGGGCCCTTCAGATGGCATGCGAGGGCTACGATCGCACTCGAGTCTACGCCTCCCGACAAATAGGCGCCCACGGGCACGTCCGCCCGCAGTCTTTTCGCAACAGCGTTCAGCATAAGCTCCTCGAATTCAGCGACCAGCCGGCGGGGGTCGCCTCCGGGATCCTCCTCTCCCTGGTCTGGGAAATCCATTTCCCAGTAAGCGCGTTCCTTGATGGCGGGTGCCGTTCGAGCGCTCCCCGGGGCGATATGCAGATAACGGCCAGGGGGCAGGAGCTGCACCCCTTCAAAACACGTCACCGGTGCCGGCAAAGCGGAAAAAGTAAAAACGTGATCAATTCCGCGCAGGTCGGGCCGGGCCGGAACCATGCCGGAGGCGAGCAGCGCTTTGATCTCCGATGCGAAAAGAACCCAGTCGCCTTGGCGTGTCCAGTAAAGCGGGCATATGCCGAAGCGGTCTCGCCCAAGGATCAATTGCTGCTTTCGCTCATCCCATAAGGCGACAGCGAACTGACCCCGCAATCGGAGAAACATGCCTTCCTGGCTTTCCTCCCAAAGGTGCGGAAGGATTTCGGTGTCGCAGTGGGTGACAAATCGATGCCCGTGCGCTTCCAGTTCGGCCCTTTGCTCGATGTAGTCGAACAATTCACCGTTGAAAACAACATGCACGGTCCGATCTTCGTTGGCGACCGGTTGCTGGCCATCAGCCAAGCCGACGATACTAAGCCGCCGGGAGGCCAACTCCACGCCGCGACGCCGAAAGAAGCCCTCCTCATCCGGACCGCGATGGACCAATGCTTGGGCCATGGCGTTGACGACGCCCCCGGGCACCGTCCGCTCTCCTACCAGATCTACGATACCTGCAATGCCACACATATTGTTTCCTCTATCGTTTTCGGACTTGTTGCCAAGCCGGGGGTTTGTCAAAACTTCTCGCCTTTCGATAGGGGCCTGGCCGCAGAAGAAAGAACTGATGCCCAGGGACGGATCGATTCCAGTTAGTTCCGCCAGATAATCGTATGCACAAGGAAGGTATCGCCATCATAGGAATCGGTTGCCGGTTCCCCGGGGGCGTAGATAACGCTGAATCACTTTGGAAACTCCTCGTTGAAAGCCGCGAGGCTGTCTGCGAAGTCCCGCCGGATCGCTGGAACCTGGAGCGGTTTTACGATCTCGAGCCGGGCGTCGTTAGTAAATCCATCGCACGGCGGGGCGGATTTATCGAGGGAATTGACCAGTTCGATCCACAGTTCTTCGGAATTTCACCGCGTGAAGCCCCTTACGTGGATCCCCAGCATCGCCTTCTCCTGGAGACGGCGTGGGAGGCCATTGAGGATGCGGGCTTTGTGTTGGATTTGGACCGCGGAACCGACCTGGGGCTCTTCATGGGGATTTCGCACAATGATTACCAGATCATTCAAGGCACACCTTGGGATTCTTCCGGCATCACTCCGCACTCGCCCACCGGCACCGCGCACAGCATCGCAGCCAACCGTATTTCCTACTGCTTTAACCTGCGCGGGCCGAGCGTCGCGCTGGATACGGCGTGTTCCTCAGCGCTGACGGCGGTGCATCTGGCGTGCGAGCATATTTGGTCAGGCCACGGTGAAGCAGCTCTGGCGGGAGGCGTGACCGTTATGATCACGCCGGGGGGCTTCATCGGATTTTCGCAGGCATCGATGCTATCGCCGGATGGACGTTGCAAAGCGTTCGATGCCTCGGCCAATGGCTTCGTCCGTGGCGAAGGAGCGGGCGTCGTGGTTCTAAAACGGCTGTCCACGGCAATTGCCGATGGGGATTCAATCCACGCAGTCATCGTCGGATCAGCCATCAATCAGGACGGTCACACAAATGGAATTTCGCTTCCCAGCGCCGAGGCGCAGGCGCGCCTTGTGCGCGACGCGTGCAGGGACGCTGGAGTCGCTCCTTCTCAGATTGGTTTCGTCGAAGCGCACGGGACTGGCACGGCTGTGGGCGATCCGATTGAGGCTCACGCGCTTGCCGAAGCACTGTGCAAGGATCGGCCGTCCGACCTTCCCTTGGCTATCGGATCGGTGAAAACGAACCTCGGCCATCTGGAAACTGCCGCAGGTATTGCCGGCCTGGTTAAGGCGGCGCTCGTGCTCAGGCATGGTCAGATTCCTGCCAGCCTGCATTTTGAGAAACCCAACCCCCACATTGACTTTGCTGCCTTAAAGATCCGCGTACCTGTCGCGCTGGAAGAGTTCCCGAAGACGAGCGGACCGCGAATGGCGGGCGTGAATTCCTTTGGGTTCGGGGGTTCGAATTCCCACGTGATTCTCGCCGAGCCCCCGCCACATCCAAGTCCAACAAATTTTGCCTCCGATGCGGAACGCGCGTGGCCGCTTATCTTATCCGCGCGTTCGGAGGGAGCGCTGCGCGCCTCGGCCTTACGTCTGAGCGAGTGGTTGGAGGCAAAGGAAAAGTCGAATGGCAGCTCACCGGTGTTGCCCGATTTGGCTTACACGCTTGGCGCCAGGCGCAATCATCACCAACATCGCCTTACTTTAGTCGCGCGCTCCGCAGCCGAGGTAATCCAGGAACTGAATGCCTTTGCGCTGGGTCAAGCCACGCCGAAGGTCAAAAGCGCTTTCGCTCCACGGCCGGAGCAGCCACCACGCATCGCCTTCGTCATGAGCGGCCAGGGGCCGCAATGGTGCGGCATGGGGCGCGAACTCATGGAGCATGAGCCGGTCTTTCGGAGGACGATCGAGGCGTGCGACGCTGCGATGCGCCCGTGGAGGTATTCCTTGCTCGAAGAGCTCTCCCGCCAGGAGGCTGCGTCCGAATTGCATCGCACCGAAGTCGCGCAGCCGGCCATTTTTGCAATGCAACTGGCGCTTGCAGAGCTTTTGAAATCATGGGGCGTGCGGCCAGCGGCCATTGTCGGCCATAGCGTCGGCGAAGTCGCCGCCGCCTGTGTTGCGGGAGCATTCAGTCTGGAGCAGGCTGCGCGGATAATCGTGCTGCGAGCCCGTTTCATGGACGGCTGTGCACGGGGAGAAGGAACTATGCTCGCCGTGGGCCTCAGTGAAGACGAGGCGCGCACGATCATAACCCCCCACGGCCGCACCGTGACCATTGCGGCTTTCAACGGTCCCCGCTCGCTGACCCTCTCGGGGCCTCGCATCTCGCTGGAGGCGATCGCCCGCGAGCTGGAACAACAGAGCACTTTCGCCCGCCTCGTGCGTGTGGATCACCCGTTCCACCATCCCCTCATGGATCCCGCTTCCGAGGCGTTGGAGACGGCACTGGCGGATCTCGCGCCTGATGAAGAGAGTATTCCTTTTTTTAGCACTGTGACCGGGAGACGGCATTCCGGCGGAGAGTGTGACGCCGCACATTGGGGACGCGGAATAAGGCAGCCCGTGCAGTTCGCCTCCGCGGTCGACGCTTTGGGAGACTTCGGTGTGGATATATGGCTGGAGATCAGCGCGCATCCCGCTCTCTCGGTATCGCTTCAGGAATGCCTCGCGGCCCGCGGTAACAAGCAGCCCGTCATCGCGTCCGCGCGACGCGAACGCGAGCACGAATCCGTGCTGGAGGCAGTGATGGACTTGCACCGTTTGTGCGTGCCTCTTGATTTCGCTTCAATGACACCATCCAAGCGCCTGCTCTCCCTGCCGGCCTATGCATGGGACAAGAGCCGTTGGTGGAGTGAATCCAATGATTGGCGTGAAGGCCGTTTGGGAGCAGGTGGCCGTGGGTTGCTCGATGCGCGGTTGCCCCGGGCAATTCCCACGTGGATCGCTCGACTCGACAGTCGTCACATGGCTTTTCTCAAAGATCACCGCGTTGAGAACCATACCATTTTCCCCGCGGCCGCCTTCGTTGAGATAGCGCTTGAGGCGGGGGTGCAGTTGTTCGAGGGACGACCTTTCATTCTTGAAGACTTCGAGATTCGCAAACCCCTCATTGTGCCGGATCCACCATCCGCATTGCTGTTGGAATTTGCCTACGACCCCGGCTCGCGCACTTTTACGATTCAGAGCCGGCTCGACCAGGGCGTCGCATGGTCGGTTCATGTTGTCGGTGCGATGCGTGGTGAGCGCACCGATTCGACATTCGCCGCGTCTGCGTGGCGGGACTCCCAGAAGGCGGGCTTGGTACCGGTTGGGATCAGAGAGTTTTACGACCACATGAGTGATTTGGGACTTCGGTACGGCGAGGAGTTCCGGCCCATTCGGGAGCTGTCCACGGGAACAGGCGAGTCGGCCGGCAAGGTGTCTCTATCCGAACGGGTCGCGCCGCGGGCCGGTGAGTATCAATTGCATCCCGTCCTTTTAGACGGTGCATTGCAAATCTTCTCCGCGGGAGCGGCGACCGTTGAAGGTCGCAAGGCCCGTCTAAAGTTGCCCGTGCGTTTCAATAGAATACTATTTCTGCGTTCGCCGGGAGCCTTGAGTCTTGTCCGCACAGCTGTACGGGACTATGGCGACGAATTCGTGGAAGGGACGCTTTGGCTCCACGACGTGACCGGCAACCCCTGTGTTCTTGTGGATGGTTTTCGGGCCATAAGCCTCGCGGGCGCGCGTCGAT
Source organism: Terrimicrobiaceae bacterium (assembly GCA_036525175.1). Taxonomy (GTDB): domain Bacteria; phylum Verrucomicrobiota; class Verrucomicrobiia; order Chthoniobacterales; family Terrimicrobiaceae; genus DASTFP01. Next base: position 6,951 of record DATDAX010000214.1, read on the forward strand.
CGGGCACACCAGGAAGTCGAGACATCCTCTATCATGTCGCATGGGAGCGGACGCCAGCCTTTCCGCGATCGTCGCCTCAAGAGCCAGTCCCACTGGTCCGGCTGCAAGATGTCGCCCGGGAGGCATTCGAGCGGGTGTTCGCTGCGCGAGGTCGCGACAAGCTTCAAGCGTCCATGGGTGCATGCGACGACCTCGCTACCGCGCACCTCGCTCGGGGGCTTCGGGAGATGAGCTCTGGGTTAGTATCAAACGGCCTGATCACGGCCAACTCCCTGCGCGTGGCAGAACCCATGCAACCCGTATTCGAGCGGCTGCTCGACCGCCTCGCCCGACGTGGATTGTTCGAAAAGGACTCTATGGGTTATCGGACAACTCCGGCTTTTGAAACTGCCGCTGATTCGGCGGACCGCACGTTGCGATCATTCATCTCTAACCATTCCGGTCATCTTGCCGAGGGCCTGCTATGCGCCGCGAACTGCACGGAACTCGGACCCTTGCTGCGCGGCGAGAAGGAGGGTGTTCAGATCCTGTTCGCTGGAGCAGGAGCGGACTTGCTGGATCATTTCTATGGCGACGGGCTTTTTACCAGCCAGTGGCTTGCAGGGATTGCTGCCGCGGTTCAAGAGGCTGCCCGTCACCTCCCGGAGGGCCGTGGGCTGCGCATCCTGGAGGTTGGCGCTGGTACGGGCGGATTGACGTCGCTCGTGCTGCCGCTACTCGAGCGCGCTCTGCATTCCTATACTTTCAGCGACGTGTCCGCGGCATTCTTCTCTGGGGCGATGCAGAAGCTCGCGGCCTTTCCCGAGGTCGAGTTCAAGACCTTCGATCTCGAAAAGCCGGGCACCGAACAAGGCCTCGAAGCCGGGGCGTTCGATCTCATTTTGGGCGCCAACGTGCTTCATGCCGCAAGCGAAGTGCGCGTGGCACTGAAGAATATTTACGAACTGCTAACGCCAGGAGGCAGTCTGTTGTTCATAGACACCGCCACCCCAGAACTGTGGACGGAATCGATCTTTGGTTTCACCAGCGGTTGGTGGCGTTTCAAAGATCGAGACCTTCGGCCATTCCATCCCCTCCTGGAACGCTCCCAGTGGGAGGCCGTGCTTCGGGAAGAGGGATTTTCCGAGACGGCTTCCCTGCCCGGTCCGATCGGTCCAACGGGCCGTGAAGGACAAATCGGCGTCCTCGCGCGCAAAGCCTGGCGTGAACCCGCTTCGGACAGCTCTGCAGAGCTGGAGACTTTCAACGAAATGCCGCTGGAGACGTCCTGGCTTATTTTTGCGGACGGCTCTGGTCTGGGTGCGCGTCTGGCTTCGCGCCTTCGCGAAAGGGGTGCGCGCTGCCGCATTGCGCACCGCGATTCCCAATTTGCGCGTGATGGGATGGACACCTTCTCACTTCGTGCAGAGGCGCCAGAGGATTGGAAACAAATCCTCGAGGAATGTGCAGGCGACGACCCGCCTCAGCGTTTGGTCTATCTTTGGATTCTGGACGAACCCTCGGAAGGCGATCCTGTGCTGATGGGCACGGGCGCATTGCTCCACCTTACTCAGGCAATCGAACTCACCAGACCGGCGGCGAAGCTTCGCATTGATATGGTCACGCGAGGAGCACAACCGGCGGGCCAGGAGATGAATGCGACAGCAGTGGGACAAGCTCCAGCCATCGGGTTGCTGCGAGTCATACTCAACGAGCACCCGCACTTCGTTTGCCGTGCAATAGATCTCTCACCTTCCGTTTCGGCATCGGATGATGTCTTACTCTGGAGCGAATTGCTGCGAAATGATGCGGAGCGCGAGATCGCCTTCCGCGGCGAAGCACGCTACGTGAAACGTCTTGGCCGCGGCCGCCCGCGGCGCGAGCAATGGCTCAATCCCAAGACACCGTTGCGGCTTGAATCGCGTGAACGGGGGCATCTTGACACGCTGCGTTTCGTGCCTTTCCACGTGCCACACCTTGGACCCCGCGAGGTGCTGATCGAAGTGAAAGCGGCGGGCATGAATTTTCGGGACGTTCTTAAGGCGCTCGCTCTCTACCCCGGGGAAGCGCCAGATGCCCGCATCTTCGGTGACGAAGTGGCGGGCGTCGTAGCGGTCGTCGGTGCGGATGTCACGCACGTGAAGCCCGGAGACCGCGTCTTTGGCATCGCGGCGTTTGGGCTTGCCACCCACACCCTCGCGCGGGCCGGAGATGTGCGCCGCATACCCCCCGCTCTTTCGTTCGATGAAGCCGCCACGCTTCCCGTGGTCTTTATGACTGCCTGGCACGCGCTCAAGAACGTGGCACGAGTGCGGGCCGGAGAGTGCATTCTTATCCACGCGGGTGCCGGTGGGGTGGGAATGGCGGCGATCCAAATTGCGCATCATTTGGGCGTTGATGTCATTGCCACTGCGGGCAGTCCGATCAAGCGCGCGTTGCTTGAAACGTTGGGAGTCAAACATGTGATCGACTCACGTCGCGCTGATTTTGCGGACGCCATCATGCAACTGACCGCGAGGCGCGGTGTGGATGTCGTCCTGAATTCGCTCGCCGGTGAAGCGATCCCGATGGGACTTTCGTGCCTGGCGGAATTCGGCCGCTTCGTCGAGATCGGCAAGCGCGACATTTATCAGAACACCCGCATCCCCCTTTGGCCTTTGCGGCGCAATGCCTCCTTCCACGTGGTGGCGATGGATGCTGTCTTCAGCGGTGACGAGAAACTTGCGTGCCAGCTGCTGCAAGAGATCGCGGAGTTGGTCGAGTCGGGTGCCCTCTCTCCCCTGCCGTTCCGATCGTTCCCAGCCTGCCGCATTGATGCCGCCTTCAGGCTGATGGCGCAGGGCAAACACATCGGCAAGGTTGTTGTGGCGTTCCCTGAACCGTTCGTTCCCCGGCGCAGCGAATCGCTCGAGCCGGCCTTCGCGGTCAGGGAGCACGGTTGCTACCTGATTACCGGAGCGTTCGGCGGCTTCGGAAAAGTGCTCGCGCAATGGCTGGTAGAGTGTGGCGCCCGGCACCTTGTGCTGGTCGGTCGAAGCAGCGCCTCCACGGCGGACGCGGAGGCTTTTGCGCAAGATCTTCGTGCGCGCGGCGCTGAGGTGAGGATCGTGCAGGCGGACGTCGGTTCGGCTGCGGACGTGGGGCGGCTCGTCTCGGAGATTCGTGAAGCCGGTCATCCGCTGAGAGGAATATTTCATTTGGCGATGGTGATCGACGACACGCCGCTCGCGTCACTCACGCGCGACCGCATGCGAAGTGTGATGGCGCCGAAGTCCTATGGCGCTTGGCTGCTCCACAACGCTACCCGTGACATGGAGCTGGACTGCTTCGTAATGTTTTCATCCGTTTCGAGCATTTTTGGCAATCCGGCTCAGGGCAACTATGCGGCCGCCAACGCCTTTCTTGACTCCCTTGCCCACCATCGACACGCGCTCGGCATGCCGGCGCTTACGGTGAATTGGGGCGTTCTCGGCGCCAAGGGCTATGTCGCGCGCAACGAGCGGGTTGCCGAATTTCTCGCACGGCAAGGCACAATGCCGATCTCGCCAGGTGAAGTCGTGGCGTTGCTGGAGTCGTTGCTCACCTCGGGCATCGCACAAGTGATGGCCATTCGAGTTGATTGGAACAAATGGCGACAGTTCTTCCGCAGCTCGCACGAAAACCCGTTGCTTCAAGACATTTTTGCCTCGGGGGTCGATAGCCAGGAAACCACCAGCGCGAGCAGTGACTGGCGCCTTAAGATCGAATCGGCCGCTCCGGAAGAGCGAGAGTCTATCATTGGGCAGGCGGTTCGGGACGTCGTCGGCTCCGTCTTGCGTGTCAAGCCGGAAAGCTTGCGCGATGATCAGCCGCTCACGGATCTCGGACTGGATTCCCTCATGGGCGCAGAGATCGAAAACTCGATCGAAAGCGCCATCGGTGTTGGGCTGCCACCGACCAGCTTGATGCGAGCGCGCACTGTCGGTCAGATCGCGGCATTGATCGCTGGGCACATGGGCGGAGTGCCGGTTGGCGTTTCGCCCGCGGAACCCCCGACCACGCCGCCGGCACCTGTGGACGAGGTGGATGTTGAGGCCCTTTCGAACGAAGAGATTGACCGATTACTCGACGGTCAAGGTATTGCTCACGCCGGTCCTGAGATCGACCAAGCGCGATCGGATGAAGTTGGAATATCGCCATGTCTGAGGACAGACGAACGCGCCTGAAGCGCTGGCTGGAGAGTGGAGAGGTCAGCCTGCAGCCCCTGACGTTTCCGCAGCGGGAATTGTGGGAGTCTTCGCCGATACCGCCAGCTGATTCGTCAAATCACATCTGCACATTCATCGAAGTGCGGGGCCTGCTTACCTCAGAGGACTGCCACGCGGCAATACAGCGAGTGGTTGATCGGCAGGAAGTCATGCGCCTATCCATCTTGCCTGGTAGAGATCAGCCCGTGCAGCTGATCCGCGCAAGCGGCAGCCCGAAGATGCGGTACCACCAACTGTCATCCTCAGAACGGCAACCCGAGGCGGTCGAAGAATTGATGCAGGTCGCTTTCCGCGAACCGTTTGATCTTGTGCAAGGGCCGCTCTATCGCGTGGATGTAATCCGTCGGGACGCGGACGACCATTTGCTGGTCCTCGCCATCCATCACGCAATCGCTGATGGCTGGACTCTGGGAGCTTTCGTTCACGACCTTTGTGCAGCTCATGCGTTGACGCGGATGGGGAGGTCCGGTGAACTTCCTCCTGTCCAGCTCTCCTACAGCGCATGGGGCGCTGCCGAACGCGCCTTTTGGCAGCGAGCTGAAGTTGATCAGCGCGTTCCTTTCTGGCAAACTCAACTGGCGGGAGCGCAGCGACTCTGGACTGCTCCCGTCGATTCACACACTATGGCCGCGCCGCTGCAAAGATTTGTTTCGCTTGTCCCAGCCAACCTGGGTCGCGCTGCGCGGGAATTGGCTCGACGCCACAGTGTCACGCTGTTCAGCACCTTGCTGACTGTCTTCCGAATCGCTTTGTCACGCTGGACGGGCGCAAAGGACATCGTCGTCGGCACTCCAGTTGCGAATCGAAACAAGCAAGCCGTGCGCGAGACGATGGGCTATTATTCGGGCATCGTTCCACTTCGCGGAAATATCGAAAACGATCGGCCATTCTCCGACAGCCTTCGCACTGTGCACCAGGGATCTGTCGATTGCTTCGCCAACGCGATCCCATTTGTCGAGCTCACGCGCGCACTCGGCGATCTGCCGTCGCCGGGGCATACCCCGATCTTCGATGTGCGCTTTGCCTTGCAGAACCACCCTGTCCCATATGCCGCGGTTCCCGGGATGGCATTTAAGCTAAAAATGCGTTCCACTGGCACGGCCCGTTTCCATCTCGGTTGCGAAA
>DATDAX010000215.1:0-9004 GCA_036525175.1 Terrimicrobiaceae bacterium
CGAGCGACCGGGCAAGAGCGTCCTCAAGGGCCGATGGGTTGCCGTCAAGCGGGGCAACCGCATTTGTTACGCTCAGTGGGAGGATTGCGGCCCGTTCCGCACGGACCATTGGCAGTACGTTTTTGGAAACCAGAGACCACTCCCCAATCTGAACCAGGGCGCAGGGCTGGATGTCTCCCCGGCTGTGCGCGACTATCTTGGAATGCGTGGTGGCAAGGACGTCTGCGACTGGAAGTTCGTGGAGGCGCGTGACGTTCCGTCGGGCCCATGGACGAAATTCGGCGACAACAACACCTTTGTGCTTCAGCGCCGGGGAGCAAATCTTTTCCTGGTAGACCGCAACAATGCCTATGGCATGAGGAAACGGGTGGACTAGCCGACCATCGCCACTTTTCGATGGACCTCATCGAGGAGGGCGACAATGGCGTACGCTGACTCTTCGGGCTCCACGGCAAGCATGCGGCGAAAGTCCAGCGGGCATTTGCGCAGGAAGCAGGGACTCCATTCCGTCTGATGGCGGAGGACGATGCTCGCTGGAGAGCTGGTCCCGGCCTTGGACGGCGGCTCAACGGCGCCGCAGACCTTGGCGATGTGCCAGTATCGATCGGCCTGATGTCTTGGGCGCGCCGCCTTCTTCTTGTTCGGTTCGTCGATGATTTGAGTGAGCAGCGGCGAACGGAGGTGCCCGCGAAATCCCACCCTGCGAGGAATGCCCGCGAGCCATGCCTCGGCCGCAACGCGAAAAGAAATTTGGGAAGAGAATCGCCGCTTCGAAACGGCCGCGCAACGCCTTCGCAATCGTCAGGACCGAATCCTCCGGAGTAAACGAGAGAACTTCATCGACCTCGGGCACCGATCTCCAGAATGCTTCAAGTTTTGCCGGAGTGAGGACAGTGAGCCGGGCGTCCGGACGGCCGTGCTTGAAGGCGAGCGCGGCGCGCCGGCTCATGACAGCGTCGCCGAGCCAGTTCGGCGAGCGAACGACGAAGCGAAAGGGATTCAGCTTCGACGGATCGGTACCTGTCGGCAGGCAGATCCCGCGCTTTTGTCTCGCGATGAGAAGGTGCGGCCATGGCGTCTTCCAGCGATTGTGTACCCAGAACCAATCTGCAGGCGATCGGCGGATTGTTGCTCAAGTGCGGAATTGATATCCACCGTAAGCTGCTCGGGATTGACAGGGTCATAGGGAATTTCCTCTTCGAAAACGACGCGCCATTTCGCAAAGCCGGAAATATATACGGCCGTGGGTATGACGGCAGCGTTGGTGCGGATTGCCAGCCTGGCTGCCAAAGGCTATGTCGAACACAAACGGTTGAAAAAAGGCATCCAAACTCCTCCGTGTCCGGCACTTTGATCCACGAGCACTCCGACGGATCCGGGTTTTCGCAATAGAGCGATTGCGGCATCGAATCCCTTCTTGCGATCGAACGTTTTCACGCCCAGTCTGCGGCGATCCCGATTGACGAGACCGTCCAAATGCGAATTGCGCAGAGCCTGGTAGACGGTCCCGAAGATGGTTTCGGGACGTTTGAACGCGACCTGCGCGTAGAGTTCCCAGTTACCCATGTGGGCGATGGCGAGAACGGCTCCCCGACCATTCAGGATATTTCTCTTGATCCCCTCGCTGTTCACAAGCGGAGCGATGCGCAGGATGGTTTCTTTTGGCAGCGCAGCAATCTTGAAGGCGCAGATGCCATTGGCGCCGAGCGAAACAAAGTGACGAAATGTCAGCCTGCGGATCTCCGAGGAGGACATTTCCTTTGCGAAGGCAGCCGAAAGATTTTCCCTTGCGAGTTTGCGGTAGCTCGGCAGGATCGCCCACAACAAGACGCCGATGACCTGGCCAAGCACAAAGCATACGGCGAGGGGGAGGTGGCGGATCACAATGATCGCGCCGAGCGCAAGCCAGTAAACCAAGCGATCCAAAATGCAGAAAAAAGCGCACGAATTTAGCAGGTCGGGTTCCGCATCGGAAGGAATTTCCGTCGGACCTGGCTCGACTGTGGGAATTCTCGGCGGCGGCCAGCTTGGTCGGATGTTTGGGATTGCGGCGCGCAGGATGGGATATCGCGTGCACGCGTTTGAGCCGCACCCGGACAGCCCAGCGGGACAGATCAGCGACGTCGAGATCAATGCTCCATATACGGATTCCCTGGCACTTGAGCGCTTCGCCCGGCAGGTGGATGTGATATCCTTCGAGTTCGAAAACATTCCGCTGTCGGCGATACGAGAGGTCGCGGAAATTCGTCCGCTCCGCCCGCGGGGCGAGGTATTGCACATCTGCCAAAATCGCGAGAGGGAAAAGTCCTTCCTGCTTGAGCACGGATTTCCGCATGCGTCGTTTGCCGTCGTTGAGTCCCCGGAGAGCTTGCGGGCAGCGCTGAGTTCCATCGGAACGCCCTCGGTGCTGAAAACGGCTGACTTCGGATACGACGGAAAGGGGCAAGTAAGGCTCGACGAGGGTGTCGATGTCGGAACGATTTGGGAGCAGTTTCATTCATCGCGCGGTGTGCTCGAAGAGTGGGTTCCCTTCGAATCGGAGCTCTCCGTGATTGTGGCACGAGGCCTCGACGGCCGGATGGTCGCCTTTCCTCCCTCGGAGAATCTTCACAGGCGGCATATTCTCGACATCTCAATCGTTCCAGCCAGGTTTCCCTCGTCGATAAGCGAGGCCGCGATCCAACTCGCCTCAGAGATCACGACCTCGCTGGATGTTGTCGGATTGCTGGCCGTCGAATTCTTTCTCACCCAAGACGGACGGTTGCTCGTGAACGAATTGGCGCCGCGTCCGCACAATTCCGGCCACTATACCTTCGATGCTTGTGTCACCAGCCAGTTCGAGCAGCAACTTCGTGCCGTCTGTGGACTTCCCCTGGGTTCGACAGCTTTGCTAAGCCCTGTGGTTATGTGGAATCTTCTCGGGCACCTTTGGAAAAAGGGCGAGCCCGATTGGAATGTTATCCTTTCCGAACCCCGCGCGAAGCTTCACCTGTATGGCAAGGCAGAGGCCCGGTTGGGAAGGAAAATGGGACATGTCTCAGTATTGGCGGAAGTGGATGAAGCGCTCGGGCTGATCGAAAGATTCAGGGAAGAGCTCGAACATTGAATGGACTGTTACGGCACTCGCAATCGGTAGCACCTTCATCCCTCCCGATGATATCGCCGAAACAAATCACGCGTGACAGGCGCGGGTCTTTAGCATCCTTAATCGGTTGCCGGCCATGAATTCCCGCGTAATCAGGACAAGAACTCCCGCGCGCATAATAGTAGCGGCTATTCTGATAGGCGTGTTTCTCGTCGGGTTTCTCATGCTGGCGATCTGGCAAAGCGGCTCGGCGATTCAAAGAGCTCGTATGACCGGCAGGGTCGTCGCGAAGGAATTTGTGCCGCTGCCAGAGCACCAGATAACCCTCGGCCGCAAGGGCGGACTGGCGGCCGGGGAATCTGAGGGAGATTATATCCTTACCGTTGAAGTTGCCGCCGCCGACGGAACAAAGAAACCGTACAATGTGTGGGTGGACAGAAAGCGCTACGACGCTGTAAAGATCGGCGATTCCTTCGACGTGGGACCATACCTGGTCCGTGAATAAAAAATGAACGCCTTCCCAGGCAGGCTGTCTCAGGATGTAAATACCCTGTCAATTTTTCTCTCCGGTATTTCACATGAGTATTCTTGCACAGCAGACAAATAATCAGGTTCAGGAGGCGCGCCAGTGGGTTGAGCCTCTCATTTCGGAAGTCAGCAAGGTCGTAGTCGGCCAAAAAAAGCTCGTCCATCGTTTGCTTGCCGGACTCTTGTGCAATGGCCACGTGCTTCTTGAGGGTCTCCCGGGCCTGGCGAAAACCCTTACCGTGCGAACGCTGGCCTCGTGTATCAGGACGGGCTTTCAGCGGATTCAATTTACCCCGGATCTTCTCCCCGCCGACCTGATCGGCACTCTGATCTACAATCCCAGAGACGGCGAATCCACGACCAAACTCGGACCGATCTTTTCAAATCTCATCCTTGCCGATGAGATCAATCGCGCGCCTGCAAAGGTCCAAAGCGCCTTGCTCGAAGCGATGCAAGAGCGACAGGTGACCATCAGCGACACCAGCTACCCGCTTTCCGACCCCTTTCTTGTTCTCGCGACGCAGAACCCGATCGAGCAGGAGGGAACCTACCAGCTGCCCGAGGCGCAGCTCGACCGCTTCATGCTTAAGGTGAATGTTGGCTATCCCACGCGCGAGGAAGAGCGCGAGATCCTGAATGCCATGGCGACCTCCTCGCCGCTCCTCAGCGTCCAGCCTATGGTATCTTCGGAAGAAGTCATTCACGCTCGCAGTGTGGTGAACTCGATTTACGTGGACGATCGGATCAAGGATTACATCGTAAACATTGTATGGGCCACTCGAGACCCGGCTGCCTACAAGCTCAAGCTCGACGGCATGATCCGCTTTGGTGCCTCACCGCGGGCGACAATCTACCTTACGCTGGCCGCCAAAGCCCAGGCTTTCATTGCGGGGCGTGGCTACGTGACGCCTCAGGACGTCAAGTCGATTGGGCTCGACGTGCTTCGCCATCGTATCGGAATAAGCTATGAGGCGGAAGCCGAGTCGGTGACAAGTGAGATGATTGTTGAGAAGATTTTTGCCGGACTTGCCGTGCCCTAGGCGACCGGCGCAGAGCATTTTTCCCATTTGCGATGCGGCTGCATGGAACGACGGCCATTGACCGATCGCCAATCGCCAGTCCTATGAATCGAGACCCACGCGAGATCCTAAAAAAAATTCGCCGTGTCGAGCTGCGCACGCGTCGGCTTGTCAACACGTCGTTCTCCGGCCGGTACCACAGCGTCTTCAAAGGGCGCGGCATGAACTTTGAAGAAGTTCGGGAATACTCGCCTGGAGACGAAATTCGCAGCATCGATTGGAACGTGACTGCGCGGATGAATTCGCCATACGTCAAGAAGTTCACCGAGGAGCGGGAACTTACGGTGATGCTTGTTGTGGATGTCAGCGCATCGGGGAGCTTTGGCAGCGTGGAATTGAGCAAGCGCGAGCTGGCCGCGGAGGTGGCTGCAATCCTCGCTTTCAGCGCCATCAACAACAGCGACAAAGTCGGGCTTCTGCTGTTCTCGGACGACGTCGAACTTTTCATCGCGCCAAAGAAGGGGCGTCTTCACATACTGCGCCTGATTCGCGAGATGCTTTATTTTGAACCGAAAGGCAGGCGCACGAATCTTGCCGCGGCCCTGGAGTATCTTAACAAGGTGATCTCGCGCCGGGCTGTGGTGTTTGTTATTTCGGATTTTCTTGCGCCCGACTACACGAAGCCGTTGAGCGTCGCAAGTCGCCGCCACGACCTCGTGGCGATGCCTGTTCTCGATCCCGGGGAGGAGCGTCTTCCGAATGTCGGCCTCGTGACTTTTGAGGATGCCGAAACGGGCGAGCAGATTGAGATCGACACTTCGAGTTCGAGCGTTCGCAATGCGTTTGCCGCCCAGGAGGAAGAACGGCGAAAGACCCTTTACAAGCTCTTCGGCTCTCGTGGAGTGGATGTCGTGCCGCTCGCTACCGATAAGGATTACCTGGTGTCGCTCCGCGCGTTTTTTGAGCGTCGTGAGAGGAGGCTCGCCGCATGATGCCTGCAGCTCCTCCGCCAACCCCCGCACCCATCCACGACATCGCGGGTCCGGTCTGGCTGTTCCCGTATCCCGTGTGGATGGTCATCGTGGCGGCGCTCGCGTTCCTCGCGCTCGTCGGGCTCTTGTTCTGGCTGACTCGGCGCAAGCATCCTGCCCGGATGCTGACGCCCCGGGAGCGCGCGCTGAAAGCGATCGAGGACTTGCGTCGCGAAGCTCCCGATGATTCGTACGGCTTTGGCATTAAGGTTTCCGATGCCTTACGTACGTACATTCGCGACCAGCATGGCCTCGATGCCCTTACCCGCACTTCCGTTGAGTTTCTCGAGGTGCTGCGCGGCGATCCGGCATTCACGGATAACGAGAAGGCCGCGCTCTCGGAATTCCTCGAGTCGGTTGATTTGCTGAAATACGCGCGGCAGTCTGCCGCCGCGGACGACATTCGAGCGCTGCTTGAGATCGCGGAGCGTCTGGTCCGGGGAGAGGGCGCCACGCAAACCACCGTTACGAGATGAGCGACGGAAGTCCTTTTGGTTTTAGTTTAGCCCACCCTTGGGTGTTGTTGTTTCTCCTCCTGCTCCCTGTTCTCGCGGTGTTGAAAGGCCGGTTTGGAGGGACGCCCGGAGTGACCTTCTCAAGCACTTCGGCGTTGTCTTCCCTCGGGCGGAGACGGCGGTCGCGCGCCGGAGCCTTGCTTGCATTGCTAACGCATCTTGCCCTGGCGAGTCTCATCATCGCCCTCGCACGGCCGCAACTGGGCCGTACTCTCACTCGCGTTCAGGCTAGCGGGGTGGACATCATGCTGGCGCTTGACGTCTCGCGTTCGATGCTCGCTGAAGATTACAATATTGGATCGCAGCGAGCCAATCGCATCGAGGCAGTCAAGAAGGTCACCGAGGAATTCATTCGCGAGCGCCCAAACGATCGTATCGGAATCGTTGCCTTTGCGGGCCGCCCTTACTTGGTTAGTCCGCTCACACTCGATCACGACTGGTTGATCCAGAATCTCGATCGTCTTCAAATAGGTATGGTCGAAGATGGCACGGCCATCGGCTCAGCAATTGCCTCGGCGGCGAACCGCCTCAAGGACAAGGAAGCTAAGAGCAAGTTGCTTGTGCTTCTCACAGATGGGGACAACAACGCGGGTCGTGTGACTCCGCTCACCGCCACCGAGGCGGCCAAGGCGCTTGGTATGCGCATCTACACTATTGGAGCCGGCACCGATGGAGAGGTCCCGTTTCCCTTCAGCGATCCGTTTGGAAGGACTGTCTATCGGAATGTCATGATGCAGTACAACGATGATTTGCTCAAGCAGATAGCGTCCATTTCCAAGGGGAAGTATTTTCGGGCTGCTGACACGAATACCTTGAAGGAGGTTTTCAATGAGATCGACCAGATGGAAAAGACAAAGGTGAACGTCGAAAAGACCTCGGACTATCGTGACTTGTTTCCGATGTTTCTGCTTGCCGGCTTCGTCTTGCTTGGATCGGAGGTCCTTCTTTCCCAAACCGTATGGAAACGTCTTCCTTGACCTTCTCCGAGCCTGCCTGGTTTTTCGCCTTGGCGATCGTTCCCATCGTGGCGGCGCTTTATTTCTTTTCGCAGCGGCGGAGCGAGGCCCTATTGTCCAAGGTGGTTGCTCCGCGATTGCGCGCGCAGCTCGCCGGCGCGGTCAGTATGGGACGAAGAACGTTGAAGTCCGTGCTGATCCTCGCTGTTTTCGGTCTGGTCGCCGTGGCTCTTGCCCGCCCGCAAATGGGATTCATTCAGCGCGAGGTCAAGCAGCGCGGACGCGATGTGATCATCGCCATCGATACGTCGCGCAGCATGCTGGCCACAGATGTGGCGCCGAGCAGGATTGCGCGGGCGAAGCTTGTCGCGCAGGACTTGCTTCGCTTGGTGCGGGGCGATCGGATTGGGTTGGTGGCCTTCGCAGGCTCGGCGTTCCTTCAGGCTCCGTTGACGCTTGACTACAATGCCGTGCTGACCTCGCTCGAGGACCTTGATACGACGGTAATCCCGAAGGGGGGTTCGAATATTGCAGAAGCGATTCGCATCGCGGAGCAGGCTTTCGGCAAAGGCGAGGGACAGACGCGCGCCCTTATTATTCTGACAGATGGCGAAGAATTGGATGCGGACGGCATTGCCGCCGCTAAGAGAGCTGCTGGTCTCGGCGTACGGATCTTTACTGTGGGAATCGGTTCCGGAGAAGGCTCTCTCATTCCCATTCGAACCGAAGACGGCGGTACTGATTTCGTTCGGGATACAAGCGGGAAGCCGGTGCAAAGCAAATTGGACGAGAAGCGGCTAAGGGAGATAGCCGAGGCGGGAGGCGGGTTCTTCGAACCCTTGAGCTCCGATGCTGCGCGGACCATTTTCGAGCGAGGAATCCTAAAGCTTGAACAAGCGGAAACGGGAATTCTGTCCGCGCGTCAACCCATCGAGCGCTATCAATGGCCCCTGAGTATCGCGGTCGGTCTGCTTACCCTGTGGCTGATACTGGGGGACAGGAGACGACCGGCCGTCTTGCGGAAAGGAGCCACCGCCGCGTTCCTCCTTGGGTTCTCCGTTTCCGCGTCCACGGCGGCGACAGCCCTCGAAGAATACGAGGCTGGAAACTTTGACAAGGCCCAGGCGCAGTTCGAGAGGCGCCTGCAAGCGGCGCCGGAGTCTGACAAGCTCCATTTCAACGCAGGAGCCGCTTCTTACAAGCTTGGTGAGTTTGCAAAGGCGGTCGATCATTTTACGAAGGCGTTATTGAGTGAGGATCCGAAGCTGCGTGAAGATTCATCGTACAACCTTGCTAATTCTCTCGTGCGTCGCGGTGAAGCCGCCCAAGGAAATGAGGAAAAGAAGGCGGATTGGAAGAACGCCATTCAGCACTACTCCGAAACGCTGAAACTTGATCCGAAAAACAAGCAGGCGGAAGAGAACCGCGAGATCGTCAAGAAAATGCTCGATGATCTCGAGAAACAAGAACAGCAGAAGCAGGACCAGCAGCAGAAGCAGGATCAGCAGCAGAAGCAGGACCAGCAGCAGAAGCAGGACCAGCAGCAGAAGCAGGACCAGCAGCAGAAGCAGGATCAGCAGCAGAAGCAGGACCAACAGCAGAAGCAGGACCAACAGCAGAAGCAGGACCAACAGCAACAAAAGCAGGACCAACAGCAACAAAAGCAGGACCAGCAACAAGCCGAGAACCGGCAGGAAAAGGAGCCAGATCGTGACGGGCAATCCGAAGAAAATCGCGAGGAGCCTAAGAAGTCTGATCAGCCTAACCAGCAGAGCCCGCAAGAAATGGCCAAGAATCGAGGTCAGGGCACGGAACAACAACCGCAGCCCACCCCACAGCAGACGCCCGGCGAGAAGAAACGGGGTGATTT
>DATDAX010000216.1:0-8309 GCA_036525175.1 Terrimicrobiaceae bacterium
CATATCAATGCGCTTCACCGCCTCCAAGGCGATCGGCGACACGGGCGCGGCGCCGGGCCCGCGCCGTGCGCTCGCGGCAATGTCGGCGAGCTCAAAGAAGCCGCGACGGGCATGGGACCAACAGAGCGCCGACGTGACTGGTCCGCCCGGACGCGCGGGATCGTACAGCACATTGTATCCGCCATAGGCGTCGGCCTGCAGGATGCCGCGCCAAGCAGCGAGGTGCGCGTCCGGATGCTCCTGCCGCCTGTCACGCGAAGCGAAGTAGAGCGCCGCCGGCGGATCGGCGCCGCCGAAGGGCCGGTCGTCACGCACATAGGTCCAGATCCGGCCCGTGTCGGTCTTGCCCTTGGCCAGGATCGGCACCGTCGTGTCGTCGGCGTGCAGCCTCTCAGCCGCCATGACGTGTCGGGCGATCAACTCCTGCAACGGCGCAAGCGCCACAGTCGCCGCGCCAACCTGGTCGGCGAGCGTGGACACGGAGAGGTCGATCCCCTCCCTCGCGTAGCGCTCGCTCTGCCGGTTCAAGGGCTGATGTTGGCCGAACTTCTCATAGAGGATCGTCGCCAGCAGGTTCGGACCGGCAAAGCCGCGCGGGGTGACGTGGAAGGGCGCCGGCGGCTGAGTGATCGCCTCGCACTGGCGGCAGGAGAAGCGCTCGCGGACAGTCTGGATCACCTTCCAGGACCGCGGCACGACCTCCAAGGTCTCTGTCACGTCCTCGCCGAGCTTTGACAGCTTCATGGAGCCGCAGCACGGGCACAACGTCGGCGCTGCAATCACGACACGCTCGCGCGGCAGGTGCTCCGGGAAGGGCTTGCGGACGGGACGGCGGCGCAGGGCCGGAGCGGGCAGCGACGCCTGGCGCGCCGTTGTCTCCGCCGCGATCTCGTCTTCCGTGGCGGCTTCCTCCAACTCCGCGAGCTGGAGCTCCATCTGGTCGATCAATCGCGCCGTGCGCTCGGAGCGCCGGCCATAGAGCTCTCGCTTCAGCTTCTCGATCATCAGCTTGAGATGCGCGATCGTCACCTCGGTCGATGACGCTGCAGCCTTCGCCGCGAGAGCCTCAGATTGCGCCTCGATCCTCGCCTGGCGCTCCGCCAGGATCATCGCATGCGCCGCCGCCAGATCGGTCGGCAGGGTCGGCGACAGGGGCGATTCAGCGGACGCACATCCGCCGGCAAAAACAAGGCGCAAAGCTCTATCCAATCGCAGTCGGACGCCACGTCTCCACCGGATTGCGCCAGTCGATGCCGGAGAGCAGGTAGCCCATCTGCGCGGGCGTGATCGCGACGACGCCATCGGCCGGCGACGGCCACAGAAAGCGGCCCTTCTCCAGCCGCCGCACGTAGAGGCTCGCCGCCTGCCCGTCGTGCCAGATCACCTTCAAAAGATCGCCGCGACGCCCGCGGAAACAGAAGACGTGGCCGCCGAGCGGATCGCGCTTCAAGACCTCCTGCGCCACCAGCGCCAGCGAGGCGAACCCTTTGCGCATATCGGTGTGGCCGGTCGCCAGCCACACCTTCACGCCGACGGGGACCGGGATCACCTGAGCGCCTCGAGGCCTCGCGCCAGCTTGAGCATCACATCGATATCGACGCCGCCCTCGGCGATGACGCGCCGACCGGCGGACAACACGATCTCGACCCGCGGCGAGCGGTCCGGCATCGCTGCTGGACTGTGATCCTGGCGGCCCTGATCCAGCACCGGTGTCGGACTGAGCGGTACGGAATCCGGCGCAATCGACACCGGCAGAAACGCCGTGGGATTTTGCCGTTCATCGAGCCGCTCGCGCCATCGGTAGATCTGCTGCGCCTGGATGCCATGCCGCTTCGCCGTCGCGATCACGTTCCCGCTCGACAGCGCCTCGGTCACGACCGCGCGCTTCTCCTCCATGCTCCAGCGGCGGCGCCGGACATAGGTCTCATCATCCATGCAAAGCTCTCCAGCACCGCTGCCGGCACTGCTGCCGGATTACGAACGCGAAAAGCTGGACGCCGAAATGCCTCTCAACAAGGCGGCCTACGGCGCATGCTTACGGCATGGCGTAAGCCATCACCGATCAAATGACACGGGCGCGACGAAGCCGCTCTGACATTCGATTGGTTGGCAGGGGTCGGTATGGCTGAACGCGCGCTACGCCGTAACTCACAAACCGCGGCGGAGGGATTCTGCGGCGGCAATTTGTGCTCCGAAAGAGGAGCTCGGCGAAAGGACGCTACGAACCCATCAATTCGAGTGGACGGCGATCCAAGCCGCATCTTCCTCCAAGAGGCCGCGCCGGGTGCCTCAGGTCGATGATCGACGCGTCCTGAACGGCCATCTTCAGGGTGCGTCGCTCGGGCGCGCCCTGGGCAGACGGGCCGGCCCGCTATGGCCTACCAACAACGATCTGCCATCGCTTCAACCGCTGGCGCAAGGCAGGCTCTGGGGGGCCGATGGACGTCGTCCCGCTGGTGGACACGTACGAGCGAGGGGTGGATCATTTGGACGTCGCAGTCTTAAGCCATTGTGATCGCGACGTGGATCGTGGTGGTCAGTCCGCCTTTGGATCTCTGCAGCGCGCCATTTGCAAATCACCAAAGATTAATCTCACGCAGGCGCCCTATTGAGAGCGCTCTGGGATGTCCAGTTCCTCAAATGCCGAAGGATCAATTTTCTGCACCGCTAAAACTAGCTCAAGTCTAGTTTTAACATTAAACTTGAACTTAAGGTGCATCATGTATCCTTTTATAGTTTTTTCAGATAAACATAGTACTCGTCCTATATCTTGGTTATTCTTACCTAGCAACAAGAGCCTTAATATCTGCCCCTCCCTAACAGAGAGATTCAATTCTCTTGTTCCCCGCACAGCTTCAGCGTGTTCCTTAAATCGGCCGATCACGTCGGACGAAAACGATGGACTAACGAAAATTTGACCTTTCATTGTTGCGATAATAGCATCGACAAGATCATCGGACGAAGTTCCTTTGAGCACGTATGCGCTGGCGCCCGCATCAAGGCACTTCCGAGCGAGTTCAGGATCGGTTGATGCAGTAAATATGATAATCTTGATGCGCGGCATTGCTTTGGCTGCAGCTGATATCTCGGACAAAACGTCGCCGGGCATTCCGAGATCAACAATTAATGCGTCCAAGGGGTACGTCGACGCAATCTGCGCGATATCACTGGCCTCACATCCCCTGGCCAAGGCTGGCGCCCCGAAATTCCGTTCGAGAACTGCAGACAAGCCTTCAACGAGCATGGGATGGTCGTCGATCACGGCGATGGAGCATGCTGCCAACATGATTTCACCCTGCTAAAGCGAAGCTTGACGGAGCTAAGCACTTTTCGCCAGAGCGGTAAATCCAAAACATTGAGGAATGTTAACGCTCCAGCAGGCATTTTCACATTCGAAATCTAATATGATCCCCGTCGATATTTTTGTCCTTACACTTCTTTCATTAACTGGCCGCTCTCTCCATAGCGGCGCGCGAACGCGATGGAGGCGGCTTTCAGCTTGATCAGAAAACGTGGGTTGATCGCCTGGGCACTTGCCAGCGATGGCCCACCACAGGCGAGACGCTTGACAACATCATCACGTGGGGGGCGCATTGAAACCCCTGGCTGGATCGGGAATCGAAAAGCTGAGAGCTCCAAGCACGGGCGAGTTCGTAAAGTGTCGGCAAAATCACAGTTTTATCTCGCACCACAGTGGTCTCATATAGGCTTTAAAGTAATTCAACATGCGCAACCGAGGCGCGCAGCACGAGGGCCCACACCGTGAAATGGGTTACTAGGCATTGGAACTCGTTCAGCCTGGAGCGGAAATTTCTGCTTTCGGCTTTCTTCATCGTGGTCACGTCGATGATCATTTTAGGCTATTCGGTCGAAAAGCGAGTACGCGCCGGTTTAATTCAAGGAATGGCAGAGACGGGCGCCTTGTATATGGAGGGGTTCCTCGCGCCTCACATTCAAGAACTAAACGAATCTGGGACATTGAAAGAAGAATCAAAGGCTAAAATACAATCTCTTTTGACCACGACGAGCTTAGGAAGGCGGGTTGCTGTTATAAACGTTTGGGATTTGCAAGGAAATTTGCTTGTAAGCTCCGATGCTAATAAGAAAGAATTGAAATTACCGGACGATTATGTCAGTGAAGTTTTATCTGTAATTAGATCTGGTGGAGTAGTGGCCAATTTCGAAACTGGCGCCCATCTAATGGAGATGAATAAGCGAAATTTTCCTAAAACATTCTTTGAAATATACGGTCCTCTTCATGCCTATAATGGAAATGAACTTGTTGCAATTGGAGAATTTTACGAATTTAGTGGCTTCATAAAGGCTGAATTGGACGAATTTAGGTCAATCCTATGGACGTCTATTCTTTTCGTGACTACGATCATGACTCTCCTGCTAATGCACGTTATCAACAAAGCGAAAGCCATAATCAAAAATTATCAAGAGCAACTGCGTATTGATTTTATTCGCGCATCAGCTCTTGCAAAGAGAAACAATGTTCTTCGTAGAATTGCAGACCGAGCGCGTTTAAATGCAGCAGTTATGAACGAGGAGTATTTGGCCAGCATCGGAATCGACATTCATGATGGACCCATTCAGCTGCTTAGCCTCATCATGTTGAAATTTCCGAGTAAGATAAATAGGAACCGGATGCCCCCTAAGGAATTTGCGGCCATACAGGAGATACGAAAAGAAATAGAGCCTCTGGTCCATTTGGTAATTTCTGATTTGCGAAACATATGTTCTGGACTTGTTTTACCAGAGATCGAAAGACTCTCGACAACGGAAACGTTAAATCTTGCCGTTATGCGCCATCAGAACCAAACCGGAACAAAAGTAACACAAGATCTAAGTGATCTTCCGGAACAACTCCCCCGCGCTTTCCGCGTTTGCGCCTACCGGGTCGTTCAGGAGGCGCTCAACAATGCCTTCAAACACGCAGGGGGCCGCAATCAACGTGTACTAGCCCGCCAGATGGATGATATGCTTGAGATCGCGATCTCGAACACAGGAGGAGTATCCCAGGGCTTCGCGCCTACAAAAATCAACCACAAGCAGATCGGGCTGCGGGGAATGAAGAGTCGTATCAAGGCACTTCGCGGCAGCTTAACGATTGAACGATTGATGGACGGTGGAACAGAGGTTCGAGCGCTTCTGCCGCTTCAAAAGTAGACTACGTTGTACCGACGATTGTGCACATCGTCGCGCTGGCGGCGCCGTCAGAGGATAAGCCAAGGGCGCCGATTTTGGCCTTGGACGGAGAAGTCCGTGCTTACCTCCTGCTGGGTGGAAAAAGCCGCCCTCGACTGCCCCGATGTTAAGAGCGCAGTCTAAGCCGCTCTACGCGGCGATCGACAGCGAGATGAGGGGCGCGCTCGATAAGAGCGTCAAGGATATCTCCAATCTCCGTTGAGCGCCCGACACATGGAGGTCTGCAGCAGGCCCAAAGAATGTCGAGCGCAGCGTCGGGGAAACGTCGCACGACAAAAAAATTATCTTCGGTGAAATCGTGAAGATCGAGCCAGTCTGCCTGAAACGGTATGACGTACGGAAGTAGCACCTTGACAGCGTCTGGAAACGCCTCGCGCGTTCGGAGCGCGAGTTCAAGAACGTTACGTGTCACCCGTTCGCATCGGTATTTTCGATCTCGGGGCCAAATCGCCTGGAAGGTGGGCGCGAAAACGTCAATCCATTTGCGCGAGCGATCCGCGGCGCGCTCCTCTGCCAGCCACTGACCAATAATCTCAATTGCGCCAGCTCTGATTGGTGGCTGGGAGACGCGCAGGGCGTTCCGAGCGTCTTCATCTGAAATACCCCAATCGACGTTATGGGGATTGGCCCAGCGAGCCAGTATGGGTCGTACGAGTTGAGAAGCCGCATTGGCGGCGGAGACTCCTTCAGCCCTACTTTCGCCGACACCTAAAAGGATTGCTTCGCGAAAGGCCTTCGTGGCCGGTGGTGAGAGCCTGTTGTTTTCAACCACAACAGCGCGGAGCCGCGCTCCTTCTTCACCAGCGGCGTTCAAGTGAGGCAGCAAATGGCGGTTAATGGCATCAGGAGCGACCGCAAAGACGAAGCCCAAATGGCGGACGCACGCTCCTCGTCCCATCGCGCCCGCATAAGTGCCTGAAGCGAGCAACCGCTCTAAGCGGGCCGTGTCTCGCTTGGCTTGGCGCCTTTTGTTGCGCCTATTGCTGTCGATCTTCTGCACGAGCTGCTCCGCGAGGCGACCGCCAGCAGAGTTGATTACGCTATCGTACAGATTGCCGTGGTCCTTGGCAGGGGCTGCTTCGGCCTCGGCGGCAGCCCAGAGTCTATCCCACCAGTTTGGCGCCAGTCGAGCCCCAAGCTCTCTTGAGCGAATGTATGCCTCCGCTAGGGGGTAGCCAAGCTGAGCAATGATCGAAGCGTCTGCGCTTCCCAGATGATTAAACGCCTGCTCGGCGAGCTGGCGCGTAATGCTCTGGTGGTCGGCATCCAAGGCCTTCGGATTGTAAGGAATAGCATTCAGCCAATCTCGCCACCGGCCCACCAACCCAATTTCAGGTCCGACTGCCGTAAGGGATTGTAACGCACCGATTATATCGATGCTGCAGTAGCTGAACCAGCTGTCACGATCATCGATGTCGTTGCTCGCTTCCAACTGGTCCGCAATCAGCAATCTCTGCACCGGCGCGGCTGCGACAAGTGGCGCCGAATTTGGCCGGACACTCCGCACGCCAGTCGAATAAAACGCGAAAAAATCTACCTCCTCAACATCGCGATGCAGGTGCGGTCGGCGTTTTTCAATCTCCAACAATATATCTGCCGTTTGGGGCGCGAGCCCCCCCGTCTCCGCTATCAGCTTGAGGCGCAACCAAATCTCTCGGTCTCGGGCTGTCGCCTGCCAGCCGTCATCCTCGGACGCGTCGGCATCCCCATAGAGAGTTGTACCCTGCGCCACGGTTCGATCCGCCAGCCGTTGCCGCAGCGATGGTGACGCATCCCGAGCCCGAAGCCTGATCAAAAGCGGGCTTTCGCGACGAATGCTCCAAAAATGATCAGTCTCAAGGTCAATCAATGCTTGGATCGCTACATCTGCGCTGAACAGACCATTGATGGTCAGAGCGTGGAGCCACAGTCGCGTTGTTAGCCGAAACCCACCTTGCCGCCACGTCTCTGCGAGTGTCCGTGCGCCGACAGGGTCATGGGGGGCCCACAACTCATATAGCGCACGGATTAGATGGATCAGCGGCGTGAATCCACCGTGATGACGGTTTTGCTCATGAGCACCAACAGATGGCACGGACCAATCCGTCGCGTCACGTCTGTCGAGTATCAGTTCGGCATCGCGAGCACTCAAAAGCGCCCGGATAAGTTCTTCGCTGGCGATTTGGCACAACCGACCTGCCATCACGGGTCGGTGCTGGAAGGGCTGTACAATCTCTTGAACGGGAAGGTTTGAATCGGCCTCAAACCGAAATGCGCCGAGATCAGAAAGTTGGCTCGGGACGGCATCTGAATCCTGAAGCTCGCTCGTCGCTTCATGAATAATCAATTTCGGCCGGACGGCACGAGCCAATTCCACCAATTCAACTTCATGCGCGCTTCGCCTGATCTGTTGCCGTACGCCATGCAGTCGCGAACGATAATGCTGCCGCTCCCTGGCAGATTGGGCTAACAGCTTCCAAGCCTTGATCCACAGAGCATCTGCTGGTGGACTATGCCATAAGCTCTGGTCGAGCTCGTCTGCCAAGCGCTCGCGCAGCGTGTCGACGAACGATAGCGCAGAATTCCAACGCTCTTGCTGGTCCCATCCGCGTTCAAACCATCGCGCCAGAATCCAGGGCATTGCGTGCGAGCCAATAGCATCCAACTCAGCCCTGACGACGCTAAACCACTCGGAATCGCTTACAACTTCCGTAAACAGGCCAAAGAGGTCAGCTCGGCTCCGAACCGCCCATCGAATGCTTTCTTGCTCGGCAACTGACGTATCCGCGACGCGGCGCGAAGCGATGTCCCGAATGGTCGTCTTTCGCCACTCATTGGGGCGTTCTACGAGGTCCGCCAGAGAACTCAGGTCGCGCCAGAGCGCGTTGTGGCCGCATCCGCCTGTTTCGTGCATATAGAGCAACGGCGCAACCGCGAGAGATTCCCACCGCGCGGCTGCGGCTGCCGTGTCGCCATCAACCTTATCGAGCGCATACACGGTTTTTAGATCGCTGAAGCGGTTTCTATCCGCTTCAAGCACGTTGAGGATATAGCGAACGGGCGCATCCCCAGCTCGATAACCTACCAGAACTAGCGTCCGGCAACGCGCAAGATCGAAA
>DATDAX010000217.1:0-4842 GCA_036525175.1 Terrimicrobiaceae bacterium
GCAATGTGCCATGTGTTGGGCGCGGGAAACGCACTACTGAAGCCCTATGTCATCTCAACGTTTCATCGTTCGAGCGGTTCTGATCATTCTCCTGATATGGTGCGTGTCAGCATCGATCCTCGGAGCTCTCGGGGTACTTGCTACCCTCCACCCGCCCTTTCCGCAGGTGATCTTGTTTGGTCTAGTCGCGCTTCTCCTGACAGCTTACCGCTTCTCAAAGGAATTCCGGCTGTGGATTTCTTCCATCCCACTCACGTGGCTCATTTCGGTTCACTCGGTTCGATTTGTAGGTTTTTACTTCTTGTGGCTTTATGAGCAACGGCAATTGCCGTTCGCGTTCGCCGTCCTAGGTGGTTGGGGTGACATTGTAGTAGCCACCCTTGCTCTGGTTCTGTTGGTCCTGCGTCCTAGCTCTCGGGCGATCTATCATGTCTGGAACACCATCGGGTTCATCGACATCTTCTTCGTCGTGATCACGGCAACGAGATTAGCGCTCGCCGATTCCGCGTCCATGACCGCACTTCTTCGCCTTCCGCTGAGCCTACTCCCGACGTTCGTCGTTCCCCTGGTCATCTTCACGCATGTCGTGATCTTTCTTCGACTGAAAAACGACCGCCTCGCCCTTTGAATGCAAGCCCGCGATAAGAATTGCAAGAGTCGTCAGTCATCGCCCCGCTGGGAATAGGATGGCATGATGCTCTCGAGAGAAAGGCCACGTCGACCAGGCGCTGCCTGACTTAGCCGATATATTGGTTCCGTGCACTATCACGTTTTTCGATGGGTGTGTCCCATCACTAGGCGTTCGCCAACCACCAACTGATCGAAGATCCGGCAAAGAACTTCCTGTTGATCATGAAGGATGGAAAGCTTTACAAAGAGATCCCGCCACGATGCCTCTCACATCCCGTAGATGAACAACGCTGAACGCCCATACAATGTTTGCGTCTATGCGGCCTCGAGCACCGCTTGTCACCATGATTACCAGGATGCGGCACTCCGACTCGGGCGTTTTCTGGCGGAGCAGCGCTTCACGATCACATATGGAGGAGGAGGCGTTGGTTTGATGGGTGCCGTGGCAGACGGTGCGTTAAGCCGTGGCGGACGCGTCACCGGAGTGATGCCGACTTTCATGAACGAACTGGAGTGGGGACACCGTGGACTGACTGAGCTCTTGCTGGTCGAGGATATGCACAGTCGCAAGCGGCGACTGCTTGAAGGCTGCAATGCGGTCGTGGCGCTGCCGGGTGGCTGCGGCACGCTGGAGGAACTTCTGGAGGTTATTACACTAAAGCGCCTTGGTTTGTTTCTCGGCCCCATTGTGCTCGTCAACACACGACACTTTTTCGACCCACTTCTTCAATTGTTGGAGTCTGCTATTCAGGAGCGCTTCATGGACCCACGCCATCAGGGTATGTGGCAGGTGGTCTCGGAGCCAGAGCATGTGGCGAACGCTTTCACTACCGCTCAGCCTTGGTCTGCCTCGGCACGGTGCTTCGCTACGCAATAAACCCAGATGAGCCTTACCGTGCGTTGCGTGGGCTTGCGGCTAGGCATGATAGCGGACGTTCGGACAAAGAAATCAGCGCTCACGCGCTCCATGGAACCAACATTGCTCTCTTGCCAGTGCGTCCTGCCTCCCGACAAGACCAATAAAACCAAAATCGCTATGAGTGAAAACAAGAAGACGGTGGAAAGGTATATGGAGGGCTTTCGCAGGACTGACCACGCAATGGTGCTTTCCTGCGTGACCGACGATGTAGAATGGCTCATTCCCGGGATGTTTCATAGCCGAGGCAAAGAGGCCTTTGACAATGAGATCGAAAACGAGGCATTTACCGGAAGTCCAACTATTACCGTTACCCGCATGATCGAGGAGTCTGATGTCGTCCTGGCGGAGGGGACCGTGTGCGCGCGGCGAAAGGATGGTGGACTCTTCAATGCAGTTTTTTGCGATGTTTTCGAAATGGAGCGCTGGAAGATCAAGAAGCTCATCTCTTACTTGATGGAAATAAAAGAAGCTAAATAGCCGACCAGAGCGAGCAGCCAATAGCTATGGCTGTAGTCGACTTCAGATCACATTCGCACCGGATATGACATCACCAATGAAAATCGTCGAATTTGCCTTCATCGTATACCCAGCCACGGATCTTGCGCGTTCCCGGGCCTTCTATGAGGATGTTCTCGGGCTCATCAGCGCGACTTGCGTCAATGACGGCGAGCAATTCTGGGTCGAGTATGAGATCGGTCCTCACACGCTCGGAATCGGAAACGAACCCTTCCTGAAGCCATCGGGCGACGGTCCCCACCTGGCGCTGGAAGTCGATGACTTCGACAAGACGATAGAGCATCTCAGATGTCACCAAGTGCCGTTCGCCCTTGAGCCTTTCGAGATGCCCGCCTGCAGGGCAGCGATTATCCTGGACCCCGACGGTAACAAACTAGGTATTCATAAACGAAAGGCCTAACCCCCCTATGCGCTGCTCCTCTTCCAATCGACGCGCCTCGTGGCCGCAGTCCCCGAGTTTGGGTATTCGTTAGAGGAATATGAAACTCTGCGAGAAAGTCCAAATGTGGATCGAGCGCATCAATGCCGCAGATGTCGCTGGACTGCGCGAGACACGACCTCTTCCGCCTCGCATGTCACTCTCGTTGCTGATTTGCCTTTGGGTTAGCACGACAGTCGTTTGGTGTAACGCTGAAGAGTCGCGCAAGTGGGAGGGGTTGACCGCTTACGGAGTGATGCATGAGGCAATTGGCAAGGGACAACATCAGGGACGGGTGCATCTGAGCGAAATCACAGGCAAGCCGCACTTCTATGGGGTCGGAGCGTTGGAAGAACTGCTGGGCGAGATCACGATTCTGGATTCTGCAGCCGTCATGACCGCAGTCACGCAGGAGGGTCGCCCTCAAGCAATAATCAATCCCGCGGCGAAGGCTACTTTGATGGTGGGCCAATCCGTTTTGCAATGGAGGGAGTTCATCTTAAAGGAAGAAATCTCGTGGGAGCGGTTCGACCAGGCGATTGGCACCATGGCGACCACCCAGGGAGTCAACATTTCTAAGCCATTCGTCTTCGTGGTTGAGGGCGAATTCCAAGACGTGCGGCTTCATGTCATTAATGGTGCCTGCCCGCTACATGCACGGATGCGGAAGCTCGAAATCCAAGGGGCGAAACGACCTTTTGAGTTCGAAGCATCGAGGTTAAGCGGGACGCTCGTTGGGATCCATGCCGTTGATGCGGTCGGCAAGTTAACCCATCCCGGAACGACCACGCATGCCCACCTGATCTTTCTGGATGAAACGACAGGCGAACGCGTCACCGGTCACCTCGAGCAAGTGGGGTTGATTGCGGGCGCGGTCGTGAGACTCCCAGACGACGGCGAACAAGACGGTCCAGTCGACCGGAGTGAGCCGTCTCCCTTAGAGTGAAATACACTTCCGAATCGGAGCCACTTAGCGTGCGATGGAAAATGGTGCGACCAGCGTGTTTGCCATCCGGGCCGGCTGACCCGTGGCCGTTCGGAAACAATACCATGGCTCGCTTTCCGACAATCATGGTACTTTCAGCATTCCTATGCTCGTGTACAATTCTTCAGTCGGAAAGGTGGCCTGCTCGATCCGGAAAGATCATTCTCACTTTCGACGATGGCCCTAATGGAGAAGGCGTGTCAGAAGCCCTTCTCGATGTGCTAAAGAAACACAAGGTTCCCGCTGCATTCAGCCTTATCGGGGAGAGCGTCCGCGCTTCGCCTCACATCGTAAGAAGAATAAAAGATGAGGGGCATGACATTATCAATCATACCTACTCTCACAAGAGACCCTTTTTCAGCGCTTCGGCGCTTGATCTTGAGATCATGAAGGCCGACCAAGCTATTGCCTCAGCCCTTTCTGATCCAGGTTATCGCACGGTGCGATTTCGCCCCCCTTACGGGCTTATTACTCCCGCGATCCATTTCTCTACTCAGGCCAGAAGCCGCCATCGGGCATATCTTACGTTCTACATCGATGATGCAGGCGCCGAGCCACGCGACGCAGAGCAGCTTATGCAGACGATAAAAGGCAGGCTTATGCGCTCTCACGGTGGCGCTATTGTTTTGCACGAATGTCGCTATCCGCCGACTGGAGCGCATGCACCCAACAAAAGCTGGCTGCCATCGGCGATTGATGAACTGATCGTGTGGGCGAATGATCGCAATATGACCTTTACCAAATATGAGTGAGCCTACCAGCACACGGATCGAGATTCTCCACGTGGGCGACACTCCAAGCGATGCGAAGGCAACTAGTGTAATGTCCCTTAAATATGATTGCATACAGAAGTGGCTGTGGCATAGTAGGGATTATGCCTGCCGCCATTGCGATCGAGGTGACTTCTGAACAGCAACGCGAACTCCAACGCATCGTGACAGCCAAGACGAGCAGTCAACGGGATGTTTTCAGGGCCAGGATCATTTTGGGCTTGGCCGAAGGACTCAGCCACGAAGAGATATCGCGAGAGCAGGGCGTTAGCCTTCTGGCCATCGGTCGCTGGAGGAAGCGTTGGGCGTCCAAGGGTCTGGAGGGGCTTCGAGACGCTCCTGGGCGGGGGCGCAAGCCGACCATGGCGGCCACGGCCATCCGCTCGGCCTTGAGTCTGGCTGCTCGACAGGCTCCTGGCGGAGGAGCTTGGAGCGTGCGCACGATGGCGCGGGAAACCGGCTTGAGCAAATCGAGCGTTCAACGCTTGTGGTCGGCTCACGCAATAGCTCCCCATCGACGCAAGAGCTTCAAACTTTCCAAGGATTTGGCCTTTGAAGAGAAATTCTGGGATGTCGTTGGCCTCTATCTCAATCCGCCTGATCG
>DATDAX010000218.1:0-3169 GCA_036525175.1 Terrimicrobiaceae bacterium
CATTGTGTCCTTGGAGTCGGATGCGTTCCTCGCAACCCGGCGAGGCGCGGCCCGTGCATGAAATGCCAAGAATCACTAGAATCTAGGAAGTTGAAAAACGAATACCAACTCAGGACGAATAGTGGCAAGTCCGGTCTATCAAGGCCCAATCAAACCAAGAACTTCTCCCTCATGACGGGACAGGCCTAGGAATCCCGACCGTTCGCCGCCTTGCCAAGAAGGGCGATTCGTCTGTAAAGGTAAGTCTTCATGGGCAGGTCTGTTGATTCGACCCTCGACCGCCTGCTGGTCGGCTCTCCTCTTCGGAGACCACAGGTGGCGGTTCCGGTGATCATCGCACTTGTCGCCGCGTTACTTCTGTCGGCGGCCGTTGTTCTCCTGGCGGTCGGGTCGTTAAAAGCGGAGGCGGCGCGGCTGTTCATGGTCGGCCTGGTGTTCTCGGCGGTCCTCTCGATCGTTCCGGTTCTCATTCTGCGATACCTTGACCGCCGCGAACGTGAGTCGCCCTGGCTGTTCGCTGTCTCCATACTTTGGGGAGGGCTGATCGCGACAGGACTGGCCCTGCCGTTGAACACAGGGGTCATCATGGCGGTTCAACAGTGGCTGGAGAATTCGCCGGAAATCGGCAAGTACTTGGGACCCGAAGGAGCGTTCCTGATAGGCGCGCCGCTCTCGGCCCCCATCATCGAGGAGCTTACGAAAGCATTCGGTGTCGTCCTGCTCTTTCTGTTGCTGCGCGGCGAATTCGACAACATGCGCGACGGGTTCATTTATGGCGCATTGATCGGAGTTGGTTTCAACCTCGTAGAGGCTCCGCTCTACGTCGCCCAGAGCTACGCTGAGCATCATGTCGCACCCTGGGGGTTCCAGCTTGGTGCGCGCTTCGCTCTCTTCGGTCTCGGCGGCCACGCAATGTTTACCGGCATATTTGGCGCGTTCCTCGGTCTCGCACGGCAAACGACGCGACGCTGGATACGCGTCCTCGCGCCGATCGTCGGCCTCGTCCTTGCCATCCTGGCGCACGCTTTTAACAACAGCCTTGGGCTTATCGTCACAATCCTGCTCCGGCAGGCCGGCAAGGAATTGCCTCCCCCCGGACCTCCCCCGCAGATTCCGTTCCTGGATGCCTGGATCACGGCAAGCGTACAGAATCTCCTGCTGTTCCTGCCTTTTGTGTGCCTCATTCTCGTAGCGCTGCGACTGAGCGGAAAGTGGGAGCGTCGCGTCATCGCGGAACAACTGGCCAACGAGGTGGGCGGCGCTGTGACACCTGAAGAATATGCCGCCATCCAACGTGACGGCATCTTCCGTACGCGTCGCATCAAGAGCGTCGATCGTCAACGCTCCGCGGCGCTCGTCAACGCACAGCACGAACTGGCGTTCCGAAAGCGCTCAGTAATCGCCGATGGCGACGATCCGGAGACCGATAAGCTCGTCGCAGGATGGCGCCGTGAGATCACCGCATTGCGCGCCTGATTCTCCCGTCGATCAATAGTGGTTGCCCACAAACCGCCGGCAGTCCCGAATCTCATCCCTCGTACATTTCGACCGTCTGTCTTGCAATGACGTCCCACGTAAAACGCTTCTCAACTTCGCGCCGTCCGTTCTTACCCATCCAGCGAGCATGGTCGAAGTTCGCAAAAATGTGACCGATCCCCCATGCCACCGAATCCGAGTTCGGATAGATTGAGAATCCTGTTCGGTCATGCGCTACAAACTCGCCCGGTCCACCAATCACTGTCGCAACAACGGGCTTGGCGGCGGACCAGGCCTCGAGGATCACGATGCCAAAGGGCTCGTTGCGGCTCGGCACGCAAACGGCGTCGCAGGACTTGACGAGGACCCGGAGCGGTTCGCGCGGCACCTTCCCCAACCATCTTATGTTATGGTCAAGGCCGCGAATCTTCGTGGCATGCTCCAGGTCCCAGCGCATCTCGCCATCGCCGGCAATGACAAACATCGCTGTCGGGACGTGCTTGAGGACATAGGGAATGGCGTCAATCAGGATATCCACGCCCTTCTGATAGACAACGCGCCCTGCGAAAAGGACCACGGGAGCCATCGGATGGATGCCAATCGAACTTTTGATCTCGCCCGGATTACATGCAAAGTCGAAGCTTTCAGGTCGAATGCCATTGTAGATCACGCGGCATTTGTCGCGGGGAGCGCTGTAGTGCCATACGATCTCGTCCCGCAGCGCCCCGCTGACACAGACGACCCGTTCGGCGACGAAGATGCCCTGCCATTCGCGATGCCGTACGACCTCGCTTCGGCCTGAATGGATCGCGTTGCCGCAGCGGCCGTATTCCGTCGAATGCATGGTAAGAACGAGCCTCGCCTTGGACTGGTTCCTCACCATCGAAAGCACCTCCGCAGTAAGCCAGTCGTGCGCATGGACGATATCAAACTCCCCCACCGAAGCGCGCATGGTCAGGTAGCGGTGCTCGAATGAACGGCACATGTTCCACGCCTCACGCGCGAAGTCACCGTCAGCTTCGAAATCGCAGCGGTGAAGGAAGATGCTGTCCACGTGCTGGTAGTTGTCCTGACTCGCGGCTCGCCGCGTAAAAAGGTGAACTTCGTGGCCGAGCACTGCCAACGCGCGCGCCAGTTCGGAAACATGGACCCCGGCGCCGCCCACAAAGATCGAGTCGAGCGAGTCCCAGGCAAAGAGTGCAATGCGCAAAACGGGGGCCTCCTCCTAGGGAACATAGAAAGGTCGGCTGAAAAATCAATTGCAATCCGCAGCAAGAATGTGTCAGTCAGACAGTTGCGACATTTACTTCTGCCATACGCCCCCATGATCCTGCGCGAAAACCCTCCACGAGACGAAGGCAACAAAGTACAACTTTTTGGTTCATTTGAACCATGGCCATTTTTTCTGGCCTTCCTAAGTTTCAGGGCAAATCGTGAGCACTTTTCTTTCTGGCACGGCCCTGGAGAATCGCACGACCGAAATATATTCTATGAGAAGCAACGAAGTAAGGACAATCTTTTCAGTGTATCAGATCTGGCTGCAGGAAGGGCTGACGGGAACTGCGACCGATCGGCACGGGGTTTCCGATGTCGTGCAAACCGTGGAAAGGCGGATGGAACCGCTCCGTCAGACGAAGCCTCACCGCGAAGTCTCGCCCGTTGTCATCTCCAGTCACCGAACGTGGTGACGAGT
>DATDAX010000219.1:0-5880 GCA_036525175.1 Terrimicrobiaceae bacterium
CCCTCCCCTTGCGGAGAAAAATGACGAGCCTCAAGCGCCAAGAATCGAACTTCCCATCAAGCGGGAGCTCCCCAAGGTCGGCCGCAATGACCCGTGCCCGTGCGGAAGCGGAAAGAAATTCAAGAACTGCTGCGGCCGCACGGCGTGATTCGAGGGCTTGGGACGTGCGCCTGAGCGGCGAGGGACAGGCCTCTATTCGTTCTCCCAATCATCGCCGGTAGCGTAGACCCTTCTCAACAACGCTTTGAGCAGGAGAGGATCTCGTATCGGATAGACCGACAGCAGCCGGGCAACAATTCCGGTCATAAGAGCCGCGGCGAGACTGCTTCCCGTCATCGAACGGTGGCCGCCGTGCTTCCAGGCAACGTCGCAATTGGCGGCAGCTGAAAACTCAACCATTCGGCCCGCGGAGTGAGAGATTTCCCCTTCATCGGATCCCGGTTCGGCGCAATCGACTCCCAGAACGCTTGCGAAATGCGCGGGCCATTCCGGCTCGTCGCCGTGCGAAGCCGCAACGACGTGAACGCCTGCGAGCAGCGCCCTGTCCGTCCATTCCTTGTAAAGGGACAAGTGGCCGGAGATTCCGCATGCGAAACAGCAGTTCACAACGTCGAATCCCCTCGCGATGGCCTCATTCGCAGCCAGCCATATCTGTGCCGTGCGTCCAACAAGCTTTGGCCCAAGCACACGAAAACTCGCAATTTCCGCCTCCGGAGCAAGTTCCCAAATAATCCCGGCCACCGCAGTGCCATGCCCGTAGTTGTCCTCGCCATTTCCTGCCGCAAATTCTCCGAAGCTCGCGTCGTCCATCACAAGATCATCACGCAGCCGCCGGCCCCGAAAATCCGGGTGGGCAATCTCGATGCCCGAATCCAGAACCGCTATGCGCACGCCGCAGCCGTCGCCGTCTTTGATCGCCGCCGCAGCCTCCTTTGGGCTGATCCAATTGCCTATCCCCCATTCTTCGATTCGCCTGGGCAAGACGTCACCGAATGACATGTCTCGGAGCGTCTGCGAAAGGGAGGGTTGGGAGCTGCGCCGTACACGGAAGCCTGCTCCCCCGAGAGATTCCCTCCGATACTGTGAAGATATCGCTCTAAGTCTGTTCATAGATTTTCGTTGCACTTTCGTTCGCAACTAATCTTGAGCAGCATTCGCAAAGAGAAAAATGCGCTTATCTCAACCCGGCGAACTTCTCTTTGAAGTCGGCGAAACGTGCCGGGCAACGACGTCCGGTGATGCCATGGCTTTCCTAACTGACCCGTTCCTGGAGCGAGACCCGCACGCGGTTGATGGCCGTGCGCCCGAGCATCACGGGCTCTTTACGCCCCGTGAGGCGCATTTGCCCCGCGTCCCGGTCGATAATCTTGACCTCGAGAAGGTGGGTCAGGTTAACAACAATCGAGCGATCCAGCCGGACAAACAGGCTATTAGGCAGCCGCCTTTCCCATTGGTTCAACGTCCGGTAAATCAGATACTCCTTGCCGTCGCTGAGGACAACCGTGGAATAATTCCCCTCAGCCAGAATGCAGATGATCTGGCGGAGCGGAACCATGCGCAATGTGCGTCCGCTCTGCAAAAAAATGGAGTCACCGGCCTCAAGCAGATCATCCGCGCCAGGGTCCATTCCGGAGCCGTTGAGCACGCGCTTCAACGCAAGGGTGAGCCTGTCCGCAAAGACAGGCTTCATAAGATAGTCGATGGCATTTACCTCGAAGGCCCGCAAGGCAAATTCCTCGTGGGCAGTGACAAAGACGATCTTTGGCACAGGATTGAGCTTTGGTAAAAGATCGAAGCCCGTCGCCCGAGGCATCTGGACGTCCAGGAACAACAGGCCCGGCTGCAACTTCTCGCACATCTCGGCAGCTTCCGCGACGCCCGAGGCTTCACCAACAATCTCAATTTGCGGATGTTCGAGGAGCAACCGTCGCAGATGTTTCCGCGCCGGCGGCTCATCATCAATAATCAAGGTTCGCCAGGTCATGCTTAGGTTGCGTATCTTAGGTTCGAACGCGCTTCATTCGCCGCGGCCACGGGGTCCTTGATGACAATCTCTGCGACCACAGAACCATTTTGAGGACCGATGTGGAACTCAGATCGTCCCGGGTAAAGGAGTTCCAGCTGGCGCTTCAAGATGTCAAGACCGGCGCCGGATGGGCGACCAAATGCGTAAGTTGATGGCGCAACCCACGCTCCGGAGTTGGAAACTTTTATATGGAGCGTGCGACCCTCGATTGCGGCCAGCACGAGTATCTGCAGAGCCTTCTCGCACGACTCCCTGCCATACTTGATGGCGTTTTCTACAAGCGGCTGCATGAAGACGCCCGGCACCGGCAGCTCTCTGATGTTTGGATCAACGGCAATCTCGATGGAAAGACCACCGTCAAATCTCGCCTGCTCCACGTCCGCATAACGGGCAAGCGCCTCCACCTCCTGGCCAAGCGGCACAAACAGGTTCTGACGGTTCGCGAGAGCATAACGCATGTAGTCGGAGAGCCCCCTCACGAGAAGTATCAGCCGTTGATTCCCCTCAGATTCGCTAAGGACAGTGTTGAGCGCGTTAAAAAGGAAATGCGGATTGATCTGCGAGCGCAACATCAGCAACTCGGCCTCCCGGCGGCGATTCTCGGCCTCCCTCAAAGAGGCGTCCGCCCTCCTGGCGTCCTGAAATGCCCTGATGAGAAAGTAGAGGAAGCTCCATGTGGAAAAGAACCAAAAGCGCGGCCAAAAAGAGGCGGCAATATACAGGTGCGGGCTTGCGTGGTGCCTAAGACGCTCGGCAAGGCTGAATGCGGGAAACGTCAGTCCGATGTCGATGATGGCGAGAGTCGCGGAAATGAAAAGAATATACACCGCCAGTGCGACTCGGCTTAGCCGGTGAAAGCATTTCAACCGGTAGAGATACCTCAATCCCAGCGCGAGGATGAAACAGGTGATATCGCAGAACAACAGGTAAAACGCGTGTTGCCTTAGCGATCCAAGCAGCGCCGTCTCATAAGAGACCAGGTAGAGACGAAGCGGAAACAGACCGAGAAAAAGCACGAGACATCCCGCAATGTGAAGCTTCCAAAAAAGGGGAAGCCGGCTCAGAAAGAATTTTGGCTTAGCGCTCCGTCTCACAACGACAAGGAGTTCACAGCAGCCGCGGAGATACCTTCAGCATCGTCTAAAGATTGACCAGGTATTTTCCAGAAAGCACGGAAAAACGTCGCTTCGTCACCGCTAGCGACCGCATACCGGCTACGCAGGCTTGAGGGCGCCGTCCGTTGAGTCGCGCTTCCAGCATTGCGTTCCATGTGTGCGCATTCCCCTTGGGCGTTGTCCAAGGCTGGCGATGAAGCCGCGCTGTTGGCGCTAACTCGTATCAGCAAGTGTTGACCGGCAGGGAGTTAAGCCTCGGAATCATGACTGCTGTGAAAGCAGCAGCAGCACAATGATGATTAGCGTGGGCAAGACGACGTAGAAGAAAACCTTGACGTAACTGATCGGTCGGTCGCCGGCGATGGCGCCTGTGTAGCCATTGACGACGATCTGGTAGTTCTTCGGCCCGTACGTATAGCTGACGAGCCACACTGGCACGAGAACATGCTTGAACGTGCGGCCTTGATACTGGGTTTGCACCTGCAGGTCACGCTGTGTGTCGCCAGGCACCTGCTTGGCGCACAGTTGCTTCAGGGCGGCTTCCATTTGCGCAAGGTTCGTTTCGGCTGCCTTCCGCAAATCGAGCTGGTAGCGTTCGACGACCCATCCTCGCACGTAGGCAGGTTCGTAAGGTTTCAGTTCGTCTCCCCGGGTGGGGAAGGGTTCCACTTTGCGCAGCAGCGCAAGTCCGATCCCCATCGTGCCAGGAACAGGGTCATCGTCGAAAAAATGCTCGAGCTCACCCGCAGCCGGTTCCCAGCGGACCCGGCGCTCGGCGACGGTGACAATCCGACCATCCGACCCGCGTCGTTGCACATTCTCCACATAGACATAACCGGCCATGGCCGTCCATGCTGCGTGCACATGAGCGTCAAACGTCCAGTAAGGCAAGTAGAGTCCATGCAGGGTGTCGGTCAGTGCCGCTTTCTTGAACCGGTTCGGCGCAAAGATGCGCGAGGCGTACCATTGGCGGAGCCGATCGCGCACCTGTGGCTCGGAGAGCCGGGCCGGGAGCACTGCGCTCGGCGTGATCGCGTCGCGGTCTGTCTCCACCGGAACAATGGACGGAGAGCCGCAGAATTCGCAACTCTGCGCCGCGCGCGATGCCTCGAAAACGGTGATGGCGCGACAGCTCTGGCATTTAACCTCGCGCTTTTCAAAACGCCAATCGCGAGTTTCCGGTCCGGCGGAACGCAAGGCCTCCGCGAGGTCGGCTTCGCGGATCGTTGCTCCGGGCGTGTCTTCTCCCGACTTCCATGGCAGGATCGTGCCGCAATAGGGGCAGACGAGGGCCTGCTTGGCGGCGTTCCACTCCGCGTCCCCGCCGCACTCAGGGCAGGGATACTTGCGCAGCGCTGTGATCTCGGCCATGAGCAGGCGGGCAGCCGGAACTTAACTCGGTCA
The DNA here is from genome assembly GCA_036525175.1 of Terrimicrobiaceae bacterium. GTDB lineage: Bacteria > Verrucomicrobiota > Verrucomicrobiia > Chthoniobacterales > Terrimicrobiaceae > DASTFP01. The sequence continues at coordinate 4,546 of DATDAX010000219.1, forward strand.
ATGGGCGAGAAACTCGTCGAGCGCGGCTTTGGTGATCCGCAACTGGCTGCCGACCTTGCGGCCTTTCAGTTCGCCACTTTCCACCGCCGCCATGACGTCGGAAACCTCCACGCCAAGTCGCTCGGCCACCTGCTCGGGCGTAAACACCTCGGGCCCGCCGGCGACTGCCGGGGCTGCGCCAGAGAGCGGCGGCGCCGCGCCAGGAAGCGGCGGCGGCGTCATGCCGGGTGCTGCGGCTGGCGCCATGTCGCGCATCATTTGTTGTGCCATGGCGAAACCCATGGCCATCTCAGCCGGCGCCCCGGCCGCGCCGCCACCCTGGGCGAGGCCCTGGCCCATCTGATATTTCACGTAGTCGTTCAGATCGCCGATGACGCTCATGCCCGAACGCTTGTCGATGGCTTGCTCGACTTCCGGCGGCACGGAGACGTTTTCGAGAATGAAGCTCGTCACTTCGAGGCCGTACTTTCCGGTCATCTGCGGATTAATGGCCGGCATCAATGCCTCGCCCAACTCGCCGTAGCGGCTGGCCACATCGAGAGCCGGGAGCTTGGCGGTGGCCAATGCATCGCTGAACGCGCTGACCATCCGCGAGCGCATCGTATCGGCAAACTCGTCGAGACGGAAATTTTGATCCGTCCCAACGACCTCTTTCAGGAAGAGCTGAGGATTTACCACCTTGAAATCGAAGGTCCCGAAGGCTCGCAGCCGCACGACGCCAAAATCCTGGTCCCGCATCATCACAGGGTTTGAAGTGCCCCACTTGTTGCCTGTGAACAGGCGGGTCGAGACGAAATAAACATCCACCTTGAACGGGGAGACAAAGCCGTATTTCCAACCCTGGATGCGTGCCAGCACCGGGAGGTTGGGCGTGCTGAGCGTATGCTTGCCGGGCCAGAACGTATCCGCGAATTCCCCGGTCATGACCAGCTGCGCGACCTGCGATTCACGCACAATCAATTGCGCGCCATTCTTGATCGCCTTGTCGTCGTCGGGAAAGCGCCACGCGAGGGTATCGCGGGAATCGTCAATCCACTCGATGATTTCGATGAGTTCGCCGCGGATGAGATTGATCAGGCCCATAGGATGAGAAAGGTTTCGGGGGCGTTCGCTTACCCATGTTCCGGCGAGCACCGTTACTCTCCCCGTAACACTCCAGTCCGTGGAAGACGAGGAGATTCTTCATCTCTCCGTCCCCTTCCGGTTGGCTCATGTCGAGAAATGATTTCGGGATCCATCGTTTTCATTGCGCACCGTTGAGATAATCTCCTGCGATGCTTCATGTCGTCCTGTATGAACCGGAGATTCCTCCGAACACAGGAAATATCGCGCGAC
>DATDAX010000220.1:0-7178 GCA_036525175.1 Terrimicrobiaceae bacterium
GGTGCGATTTGGCTGCGTTTTCCAGTTGATGCGACTCCCTGGATGTGGATTTTCGGAATGGGTCATAACGTTCTTCATATCTGGACCTCTAGAAAGATCGAAGCGCCCCACTGATTCGGCCAATACCTCTCCCGTGACCGCTTTATAGCCCAAAGCTATGTGCAAGCGCGCCCCGCGCACTGGCACCTCTGAAAACGCCGTCTCCTGCCCAACATTTGCGATAGCTTTTGGCTATGACCTTCGCGATGTTCCGGGAAATGGAACTTCGTCATCTGCGAAACAGATCGCGCCGTTAGTGCTCGGTCAGCCACTGATCAAGTAGCCAGTGAAGCGCGTTCTTATCGTCGTCAACAAATGGTGGGAGTGCGATCCCGTGATGAATGTGCTACTGCACCACCATGCGCGGACAGTATGAAACGCTGCCAAGAAACTCCTCGAACTGGCGGCAAAGCAAAGCTCACTGACGTTATGAACCCGGCTTACACCGAACGACAAGGCCAGTTCCTAGCCTACATCCATCAATACAGCATTGTGAACGGTTGCGCTCCAGCTGAAGCAGACATGCAGCGGTTTTTTCAGATCACGCCGCCGAGCGTGCATTCGATGGTGCTCACGCTGGAACGGCGGGGCTTGATTCGGCGAGTGCCTGGGCAGGCGCGCAGCATCACGCTGAACGTTCCTCCCGAATCAGTGCCCACCTTGAAACGCGTCCAACCTAATCCGTTCAAACGATGACAAACGCTGCCAAGAAGGCAGGCTGGAGGCCGTCCGCCAGCAACTCGCTACATGGGACAAGCCCGCGTTGCTCGCACTGTGAAAGACCTTTACGAAGCTGCAGCCGTGAACCGCGACTTCATCCATGCCCGCTGTAATGCCGGAGAGAGCGGCGGCGAGGTGATGGAGAAGTATCGGAAGAAGATCGTGGAGCAGTTCTTTCCCGCCCGAGGCTTTGGCAAACTCAAGCTGGGAGAGGCGCGCAAGGCCATCCGCGATTTCCGCAAGGCTACGGGCAACCCCTCCGGCACGGCGGAACTGCTGATGACCTATGTGGAGAACGGCACGAAATTCACCCACGAGTATGGGGACATCGGCGAGCGGTTCTACAGCAGCGTTGAGTCGGCGCTGGATGAACTGGCTGCCTTGTTGCGCGGCGAGGCGCGGGAGATGTATCCACAGCTGTTGGACCGGTTGGCGACAGGGGAGCAGATGAGCGGCGGCATCGGCTGGGGATTTCACGATTTCGTCCGAGATGACGTCGGGCGGCTGAAGGAGGAACTCGGCGGCCGGTAACTGGGTCCCGCGGGGGCGAGAACCTTTCGGGTCATCTTCAATGATGCCTTCAGAGATCATGAATCACTTTGGGCGGAAAGGCGGCCCGCAAGGCGTTCAGCACGGCCAGAACGTCGATGACTTCCTGGGTGATCGCGCCGCTCACCGGACTTAGATGACCGGTGGCTGCGAAGACCATGCCGATGACGCTCAGCGCCATGCCACCCACTGCGCTTTGGAGCGCGATGATCCGCATCCGGCGGCTGATGTGCATGAATTCGTCCACTTTCTTGAGGGAGTTATCCATGACCACGACGCCCGCCGCTTCCGCCGTCACGTCGCTGTTCTGTCCGATCGCCATGCCGACCGTGGCGGCCATCATGGCCGGGGCGTCGTTGATGCCATCACCCACGTAGAGCGTTTTGGCCGCGGCGGTTTCTTTGCGCACGATGGCGAGTTTTTCTTCCGGACTCTTCTGGGCATGGATTTCGGTGATGCCCACCTGCTCGGCGAGGTAGCGTACCTCCGACTCGCGATCTCCCGACACGATCATCACGTGCGCAAAGTGATGCTTCGGTCCCAAGTGGCTCACGAACGAGCGGCTCTCCGCGCGCGGCGCATCCCGAAAGCGCAAGGCCGCCGCGTAGCGCTGGTCAATCACCACCACGCACTCCAGTCCACCGGCGACCGGTGGAAGTTGATCCGCGCCGGCAATTTTTTGTTCGACGAGTTTTTTGCGACTGGTGATTTGCAATTGATGGCCGGAAACCGTTCCGCGCAGTCCCTGGCCCGGCTGCTCGCCAACTTCGGTGGCTTCCGGGAGTTGAAGCCCCGATTCATTTGCCGTCGCGAGAATGGCGCGCGCCAAGGGATGCTTCGAGTAGCGCTCCAGGCTCGCCACCAGGGTCAGCACTTCTTTCTGGTCGAAGTCGCGTGCGATGAATTGTTCGGTCAATTTCGGCTCGCCGTAAGTGAGTGTCCCGGTCTTGTCGAAAATTGCAGTGCGACACTCGGCAATCTGCTCCAGCACGACCGGACTCTTGACGATAATTGCCCGGCGGGCGCAAAGGGAAATCGAACCGATGATGGCGATGGGGATGGCGAGCAGCAGCGGGCAAGGCGTAGCGATCACGAGCACCGCAAGGAAGCGAATGGCTTCGTTACTGATCGCCCAGGCGAGGACGGCAACCGCCAGAGCCACCGGAGTATAGATCGCGCCCAAGCGATCCCCCAGCCGCCGCAAATGCGGTCGCCTGGCCTCGGACTCGCGCATGACCTCCATGATTTTGGCGTAGCGCGAATCGGCAGCGCGCTGGGTCGTACGGATGGTCAGCGCCGATTCGCCATTGATCGCGCCGGAGATAACCGTCGAGCCGGCGGTCTTGGTAATCTGGAACGGTTCGCCCGTCAGGTAGGATTCATCCATCACGCCGTGGCCCTCGATCACCACGCCGTCAACCGGGGAGATGTCATGCGGATAAATCACGAGCGTGTCGCCGACGGCAACCTCCACGAGCGCCACATCCGCGATTTCAGAATCTCTTTTCCGGTGGGCAATTGACGGCATCCGTTTGGCCAGCGCGGCCAGCACCGAAGAGGCGCTGCGCAAAGCGTAGTTCTCCAATGCTTCACCGCCGGAGAGCATCAAGACGATGATGGTGCCAGCCAGGTATTCACCGAGGAGGACGGAAGTAATGATGGAAATACCACCCAGCAGATCAGAACCAAACTCCCGTTTCAGTAGCTTCCGGAACAGGTCATAGAGCAGCGGCAACCCGCCGAGAATAAGCGTGGCCAGCAAAGGAATCCGGTAAGTGCCCGGAGCCGAGTGGAAGCCAAAGCGGAGCACCAGATGCAAAAGGATGGCCACGATGGAAAAAGCCGCGATGATCGTGGTCTTGCGTTGCCAGAGAACCGTGGGCGAGAACCAGAACCGACCGGGCGGCGGTCCTTGAATCTCATTTGGCTCCGGCTCCTTCTCCGGGCCGCGGGCGGGTTGATGTCCAAACGCGACTTTCATGGGGAAGTTCAAACACCAGCCAATCAACCTGACGCCTTTCCCTTGTGATTTTTAACCATCGTGTTCTCCACTTGCTGCGCACCCCTTCGAGTTGCGGTGTTGAACATTGCCAGCAGAGCGGTTGACTTCAAGGCAGCCAGAGTGGTTTCGCCGCCTTCTTCGTAAATGGAGATCCGGCAAGCTAGTTGAGGGGAGACGCTCATGTTTTCCTCGAGCATCTTCTTCGCTCGCTGCGGCTGACAGACTTCGAGGATCAGATATTCACGGGCGAACTCCGCGCCTTTTCTTCGCCATGGTCTCCTTGAGGTTGCGAACCTGCATAACGCCAAAATGATTGGCCTCAACGGCGGTCTGCAAGGCAGCCGCATCCGTGCTCACGGTTTTGTCCGCGGGTAATCTGACCAGCTCGGTTTTCTCAAATTTTGCCCAACAACAGCAGGAGTGATGTCTTTCGTTTCATCGCCGATTTCGTTCTGCACCCAAACACGCTCCCGCGACCATATGGACGTTCGAAATCGGTGATGACGTTGTTCATATCGCTCTTGATAAGTCTCGGGGCACGCCACTGATCCGGCCAATACCTCTCCCGTGACCGCGTCATAGCCCAACGCTATACGCAAACGCCGGCGCGAAAACTGGCTCTCTGAAAAAAACGCCGTCTCGTGCTCAACATTTGCGATAGCTTTTGGCTATGACCATCGCGATGTTCCGGGAAATGGAACTTCGTCACCTGCGCTACTTTGTCGCCGTCGCCGAAGAATTAAGCTTTACCAAGGCCGCCGAAAAACTCCGGCTCGCCCAGCCGTCGATCACGCGGCAGGTCCGGAATCTCGAGGCCGAAATCGGCGTGCGCCTGCTGGACCGGGCGAAGAACCGGGTCACACTGACCGACGAAGGGCGCGCGTTTCTTTTCGACTCCAAAAAGTTGCTCGCGATGTGCGCCGAGAGTGTCGCCGCTGTGCAGCGGATGAATCGTGGAGAAAGCTCCCAACTCAATATCGGATACGTCGCGAACATCCATTACGGGCTTCTGCCGGCTACGCTCGGCGCCTTCCGAAAACTCTGCCCGCGCGTGGCGCTGAACCTTTTCGACATGACCAGCGCCCAGCAGTTCGAGGCGCTCGACAGTCACAAGATCGACCTCGGCTTTGTCGGTCTGTCCCCCGCGTTGTCCGGCCACGACTTACTCTCCGAACGCGTGACGCACGATACGATCCTCGTCGCCCTACCAGCCCTCCATCCGCTCGCGGAGAAGCCGAAGATCAAGCTCTCCGACCTCACGCCGCATTTCTTCATCGGTATGTCCGCGAAGACCCATCCCGGCGCGCGGGAATGGCTGATCGAGACCTGCCAGAGCGCCGGATTCGCAGCGAGGATTCTACAGGAGGCGGACGTTGAGCCGACCGCGATCAAGTTTGTCGCCGATGGCCTGGGTGTGGCGTTTATTCCTGAGCAAGTCACAGCGCTGCCGCACGCAGGCGTGGTCTTTCGCCCGCTCTACCCTCCGCTCCGCCGCGAGTCGACCATGGCCTGGAGCGCGGACAATCCTTCAAAGCCGCTCAAAGATTATATCCAGATCGTGAAGGAGCTTTCGCACGGCATGTGACCGTTGACGCGCGCGCCCTCGCAAAGACCAGGGGCCTCGTGTGCCTGACGCGTGGTGAGTTCTTTTGCGCCGAAACAGCTCGATCTGCATCTGATCATCGACAACGACCCGACCCTCAAGCATCCTGAGGTAAAGAAATGGAGGGCTGGGCGCGCCCGCGTTTCCATCTGCACTAACTTCGACTGGCAGTTCCTGGATGAATGTGGTGGATCAATTTTTTTCAAAATTTTCGCTTGCCAAGATGGAATCGGTTCCATACTTTGAGCGCCGTGATTCCCCCCGCTTCCATAGCAACTCGTTTGCCTAAGTTCTCAGGCAAGGCCACCATTTCTCACGTGGCGCGTGACGCAGGCGTTTCCAAAACCAGCGTCTCGCGCTATTTGGGCGGTGAAGGGAATCTGCTCTCCGAGGAGAAATTTCGCCGGATTCAGGACTCCATCTCGCGCCTCGGCTTCAAACCGAACCAAATGGCGCGCGGCCTCAAACGCGGCCGCACGCGGCTCATTGGCATGATGGTGACCGACATTCTGAATCCTTATCCCATGACGATTCTCAATGGCGTCGAGGAAGCGTGCCGCCAGCATGGATTCTCGCTGATGCTCTGCAACGCCGCAGGTGATGACGCCCTGGAACACCGCTATCTTTCCGCCCTCCAATCCTACAGCGTCGAAGGTCTTATTCTTCAAACACTCGGCCATAACGTGGCGGATCTGGAACAGCTGACGGCCAACGGACTTCCGATCGTGCTGGTTGACCGTAAAATCGCGGGATTTAGCAGTGATACGGTCGGTCTCGACAGCCCTTCTGCGACGCTCATGGCGGTTTCACACCTGATCGAGCGTGGCTTTCGCAATGTGATGTTTATTTCCGAGCCGATCAACGATCTCAGCTCTCGCCGCGAGCGCTTGTGGACATTCCGTCAGGCGATGGACGCCGAAAAGGGCTGCCAGCAAAGCGTCCTCGAAAGCGAGGCGGCGGAGGGCGGGTTGCTTGAGAAAGAGATCGCTGCCTTTCTCGCGGCCGAGGGCCCGGGCCCCAAAGCGATCTTCGCCAGCAACGGCGTCATGTTGATGGCAGTGACCAAGGCTCTGAAAAACCTGGGCTGCCGACTTTTTGAAGACGTGGGACTGATCGGAATTGACGAGATGGATTGGTGTTCGCTGGTCGGCACCGGGATTACGACGGTAGCGCAGCCGGGCACTGCGATTGGGAAAAGTGCCGTGGAGTGCCTGATTCGCCGTTTGGAAGGCGATCGGAACGTTCCGGCGCACACGGCGTTTGCGGGGACACTGATCCCGCGGGGTTCAACCTCAGCCCGTTAAACACGAGAACACCTATTATGCCAACGACCATTCAAAACAACCAAAAATGGAACCGGTTCCAGACTCCGGTGGATTTTTTCCAATCTTCGTCCGTCGTGCTTTGCACATCGGCCCTTCCTACAGCCATCCTTCGTGCCGGCGGCCAGCTCGCATCGCTCCCGCGCATTGCCGCCGCGGGGGCTGCCGGCGTAGAAATCCGACGGGAACTGCGCGCCTTTGATTCCCTGTCACTCGAAGCTCTTGGCGAAGCGATCCGGGCGCATGGACTCGTATGCGCCTCGTACTCCGTGCCAGCAGAATTGATCGCGAAAGGCAGTTCTAGGCCTGTCCCGCAATTTTCAGAAGCACTCGAAGAGGCGGACCAACTCGGCGCCACCTTTCTCAAATACTCGCTCGGCCATTACTCCGGAAAATTTGATTGGGGTGCTCTGGCGGGGGCCCTGGAAAAGCATCAGGTCCGGCTACTGCTCGAGAACGACCAGACGTTTTATGGTGGTTCGCTGGAGCCTCTGGCGACGTTCCTGGCGGACAGCCGCGTGGCGGGCGTGGATGTGGGAGCTCTTTTCGATATCGGCAACTGGCTCACGACCAGCGAGGACCCGGACGCGGCCGCGATCCGGCTGGGCGAATTTGTCGAGTTTGTCCATTGCAAAGGCGTCCGTCGCGAGGGCGAACGCTTCGTGAGCACGTCCATGGAGACGGTGCCGGGTTGGGAGGGACTCTTCCGACACTTCAAACCAGGCCTGCCTCGGGCCATCGAATTTCCGTTACCTGAACCTTCGGTCGACGAGGCTGCGGCCAGGTTCGTGGAGGAATTCAAAGCTGTTTGATGTCCCAAGCACCCGATAGATCCCATGAAAACACCTACTTCAACCCACTGCGATGTTGTCACCTTTGGAGAATCCATGGCGATGTTTGTCGCCGATGAACCGGGCGATCTTGCCGCTGCGACGGCATTCAC
>DATDAX010000221.1:0-6537 GCA_036525175.1 Terrimicrobiaceae bacterium
GCGAGATAACCGACCCTGCCTGCGGGATACGAATTTCGAGGAACGCTCCAGCGTTCGAGATGCTGGCACCGCGCCGCGAGGAGCAGCAGCTCGGAGGCATCCGGAGCGAGGTGCCGAAGCCATATTTCCATCCTGTCCGCATACACGAGTTCAGCAGGCCGGCCCTCCCGACTCTTTGGATCGGTCGAATGAGCGGCGTCGATGAGGCTGCGTGCGATCGCGTAAGAACTCATTTCGGATCTGGGATTCAAAAAACGCTGCGGACGAGACCACCGTCGACGCGGAGCGCTGCACCATTGATTGCGGACGAACGCGGGCTGCTGAGGAACGTGACAAAGTCCGCGATCTCCCTGGGTTCGATGAGGCGTTCGAGAAGCGAAGTCGGCCTGTTTTCGCGCATAAAGCGGCGCTCGGCTTCGTCGGATGACACAGCGGGGAAGATGTCCTGCACAAGTTTGGCTACACCTTCGGTTTTTGTGGAACCGGGCATGACGGTGTTGACCGTGACGGCCGTGCCCTTGGTGAGTTCCGCCAGGCTGCGTGACAGCGAGAGTTGCATGGTCTTGGTTGCGCTATAGTGCGCCATCTCCGGTGAAGGGCTAACAGCGGCTTCGCTGGCGACGAAGATGACGCGACCGGTCTTCCGGCGGAGCATGTCCTTGAGATAGTGACGGGAAAGACGGACGCCGCTGAGAATGTTGACCTCAAAAAGGCGCAGCCAAGCCTCGTCCGATTCGTCAAAGAAACCGACCGCTTCATAGATGCCGAGATTGTTGATAAGGATGTCCACCTCAGGAAATCGGCGGATCGTTTCGGCTGTACCTTCAGCGGTGCCGTTGTCGGCAGCCAGACTTTCCAGCTTTGCACCCGGAATCTTCGCGCGGATCTCAGCCGCCGCCGCTTCCACGCTGGCGGCGGTTCGGCCATTGATGATCACCCTGGCACCTTCGCGCGCGAGCGAGCTGGCGATTTCCTTGCCTATTCCCCCCGTGGAGGCAGTTACTAATGCGGTCTTATTGTCGAGTTGAAGCTCCATAGGATCATATCAATCGTTGCGAGCAGATAAGATGTCGCTGCCAAAAATGCAACCGCGTCAGATCCTGCGGACCTCGGAAGGAAGCGGACCCGAGCAGATCGGAATGTTCTCACCCGATTTTTCAGCACGATCCGGTCTGGCATGTCGCGAGTTTCAGTGTGCCTTAAGTTCGGATGACTCGTCGCGAAACTTTGCCCGGCGCGCATCGAAGTCTTGGGAGCAGATCGGAAAAGAATGGCGATGGAACGGCTGATTCTGGGAGAGTAGTTTCATGAACATCTTGACCGTCCATGTCTGAGATCCGCGAGAACTGGATCACGGGCGAATGGGTCATCGTTGCGCCGGAACGCGCGAAGCGCGGCGGCAATATTGTCCCGTCTGCGGAGCGCGAAGAGATTGCGTCCTTCCTGTCAAGTTGTCCTTTCTGCCTGGGCAATGAGGCTTCGACCGCAGAAGAGCGATTTCGCATCGATGGAGAGGATGGGCGCTGGCTTCTACGCTCGGTCGTAAACAAGTTCTCTGTTCTTTCTCCGACGGGCGAGACGCAAGCGGGGAGTCGCCCCGGTCCAGGCGAAGCGAGGGTGAATGGAGTAGGTTTACATGAGGTACTCATTGAAAGCCCGCGGCACGACTTGTCGATGGCGGTGTTCCCGGTCGCCCATGTGCAGCGGATTCTTGAAACCTACAGGCATCGGTTTCTTGAGTTTTACAGAGATACGCGCGTCCGCCATGTCATCGTTTTCAAGAATCACGGCTCAGACGCCGGCGCCTCACAGCAACACCCGCACTCTCAGATCGTTGGGCTGCCGATCGTTCCCGGACAGGTCGTTGAGCGGATTGGGCGAGCCCGCAGGTTTTTTGCTGAGAGAGGTCAATGCCTTGCCTGCGCCCAGATTTCGCAGGAGCGCGAACAGGTTTCCCGTATCATCGCGGAGAATGCCGGTTTCGTGGCGTTCATTCCGTATGCCGCTCTGTCGCCCTATCACCTTTGGATCTTTCCGAAAGCGCATGTTGCCTGCTTTTCCGAGCAGCCCATCGATACGTTCCGTGCGTTGGCGGAGATACTGAGCACTGTTCTCGCAAAGGTCCATGGGATGCTCGGCAACCCTGCATTTAACTTCGTCATCCGTTCGCTCGGCCCCCAGGAAAAAGATGCACTGCACTTTCATTGGTATATCTCGATCGTCCCAAGGGTGAACAAGCCGGCCGGGCTTGAACTGGGGACCGGCCTATATATCAATCCGTCGCTGCCGGAATTATGCGCACAGGCACTGAGGGAGTTTCCCGCCTCTTGAGGAATACGATGGCGCCGGGCCGCGTACGCAGTGGCCGGACGAATCGCGGACGCCGCTGCAAAGTGATGGTCGTAGCTTCCCACATGCTTGCTGTTTTGGTTTCAGGCGGTGTAACCCCCGTCTGCTAGCAGACTCGCGCCGGTGATGAAGCTCGCTTCGGGGCTTGCCAGGTAGGCGACAAAGCTGGCGATTTCATCCGAGTGACCGTAGCGCTGGAGCGCGATGTATTGGCTCGTGAACTTGGCGAATTCTCCATCCGCTGGATTCATGTCTGTATCGATTGGGCCGGGCTGAACGTTGTTTACTGTGATACCGCGTGGCCCGAGGTCACGGGCGAGGCCCTTGGTGAAACCGGCGACGGCGCCCTTAGTGAGCGCATACACGGATCCACCGGCGTACGGGATAAACGTGCTGTTGCAGCTGCCGATGTGAATGATCCGGCCGCCCTCACGCATGTGGCGTGCAGCTTCCTGTGATGCGACGAAGAGGCCACGAATATTGACCGCCACCAGCTTCTCGAAATCTTCCATCGCGAACTGCTCGATCGGCGCTATTGCGGCTGCACCCGCGTTATTTACGAGGATGTCGATCCCGCCGAATGCGCCCACTGTCTTTGCGATAGCAAGCCGCACGGCTTCTGAATCCGCGGCGTCGGCCTTGATGGCCAGCGCTCTTCCGCCCGCGCCCTGTATCGAGCGAACGACTTCCTGCGCCTTTTCCGGTGATGCGCTATAGGTAAGGGCCACGGCCGCGCCGTCGTCGGCAAGGCGCTTGGCAATAGCTGCGCCGATACTGCGGGATCCGCCGGTTACGAGTGCCACCTTGCCATTGAGTTTCTTGTTTGTGTTCGTGCTCATTTCTTTTCGTCAGTTGATGTCCAGATCAGTTGCGATCAAGTTAGCGCCAATTGCCGGATGAGCCCAATACCATGTTCTTTGCTCTGTCATACCTTTCCGGCATAACGCTATCCGCCATGAAGACGTATCGGAAGAAAGACTACCCGCTCCCGGAAATTCGCCGGTATCTGGAACCCGGCCCCATCTCGTCACCTCAGCGTGGAGGGCAGAACGAACATCATGATCATGGGTTGGCACACGACGATGCAATTCACTCCGGCGCCTTTTGGTTGCTACATTTCCGCTGGCAACCACAGCTTCGAGATGATTCGGAGGAGCCGCGAATGCGTGATCAATCTGCCCACGAGCGACCTCGTGGAGGCGGTCGTGGAAATCGGCAACACTCAGGCGCCAAAATCGACAAGTTCCAGAAGTTCAGACTCACTGCAGTACCTGGAGACAAGGTCGACGCCCCGCTGATCGAGGAGTGTTACGCCAACTTCCAGTGCCGGCTGGCCGACGGCAGACTAATTTCGAAGTATGAATTTTTCATCTGGGAAGTCGCCAAAGCGCACGTCGCGGTCTCCTCAAAGTATCCGAAGACGCTACATAGCGGGGCGACGGAGTCTTCATGATCTCGGGCGGCTCGCTCAACCGGGCACGGAAATTCAAACCGCAGAATCTCTGATTCCTGGAGCCATGGAAGTCAGTCGGAGGTCGGAGGTACGACCCTCGAATGCGATCAGATAAGGTCACCGGTGGCGTAGTGCACCTGACCATTGATCCAGCGAGAATCGGGCGATGCGAGGAACACAACGATCGGCGCGATGTCCTCGGGCTTGGCGACGCGTCCAACCGCAGGCGGGGGCTCACCACCGGGCAGGAAGCCGGATGCGTGCAATCCTTCGGTGGCAACGAGGCCCGGATTAACGGAGTTGACGCGGATTCCGCGGCTTGAGAGCTCCCGCGAGAAGGTGCGGGTGATAGCATCGACCGCTCCCTTGGTTGCATTGTAAACCGCGGTGCCCGCGGGCGAAAGGATCGCCACGATCGAACTGACATTGACGATAACACCGCCCTCAGGCCCGAAGTGTTTCACAGCTTCCTGAGAGGCGAGAATCAGCCCGAGGACGTTGAGATCAAAATGTCGGTGAAAGCCTTCCTCGGTAATCGTTCCGACCGGAGCAGCCGCATAAATTCCCGCGTTGTTGACCAGGATATCCAATGCACCGAATTCCGCCTTGGTCTCAGCAAACAAGCGTTCGATGTCTGCCTGTTTGGCGACGTCGGCTTTCACGGCGATGGCCTTGCCGCCATCCGATGCGATTTCAGAGACGACGCGTTCCGCAGCCTCGCGGCTGGATGAGTAATTGATCACCACTCTGGCACCTTCCGCGGCGAGGGCTTTGGATATTGCGGCTCCAATACCTTTGGAAGCGCCAGTGACGATGGCTACTTTGTCAGTCAGTTTTCTGGAATTTGAAGTCATGTTAATAGTTGCTGCTCGGCGATTCCCGAAGCCCTTCAGATGGACGCTGAATCAACGCTTTGGTTGTGGTTTGAAGACTGATGGATTTGGAGTCGCTCAGTTCGCCCGCGTCGATTGCGACTTCCTTTTACTGGATGTTTTCACAAGATTCTTTTCAGAGTTTGGTTATCGCCAGCGTAAGCAGGGCGTCCTGCAGGTTGGCTGTCGCCCCGGCTCCAAATGCAGACTCGAAGCGCGCCTGCATCTTCACCCATAATCTGCCGGTTTCCTTGAGTTTGGCACGGCCTTTGGAAGTCACACGGATTCGACGACGCCGTGCGTCGTCTCTTCCTGTTTCGATGACGACCAAACCGTTGCGCTCAAGCGGACGAAGATTGTGACCGAGCGTCGACCGATCCATCACCATCACCCCCGCGAGCTCGCTGATTGTGAGACAGCCGCCACCGCCGTGGTGGATGGCGGCAAGCAGCGAAAACTGCGTGGTCTTCAGACCAGCGGGCGCCAGGGCCAAATCATAAGCCTGAGAAACATGGCGCGATGCCTTGCGAAGAACGGCGCAATGGCACGGGCTTAGTATCCTGTCGAGTTCACTTCGCATCAGTAATACGGGCATATACCCGCGTTATGAGAATTGTCAACATTTCCGGGGCTACCTCTGTGACGCGGCGGAGATTCATAGGCCATTGCCGACCGTCGGATTGCAGGCTGGGAAAGACGAGGACATCCTGCAAAGTATTTGGCCATGGAGGAACGATGCTGTGCCCTCTGCGGTCGGGCTACCCCGCGTCTTACGAGGCATCATCTTGTCCCGCGCACGCTGCACAAACGCAATCGCACGCGTCGAAAGTTCAGTCGCGGAGAACGCCTTACGGTGATTCTTCTCTGTCGCTCATGCCACAAGCAGATCCATACGCTGTTCACGGAGTCCGAACTTGCCAGCGACTATAGCTCGATTGAAGCCCTCGCTGCGCATCCGGAAGTCGCGCGTTTCGTTCAATGGATTGTTCGCCAGCCGCCGACCGCTGAAATCTCCGTTCGGCGTCGCCGAAGCTAGAGTAGTGAAATCGGAGCGCCGGGGCGGCGCGGTTTGGGGCATCCTCTTCGTTTCCTGTGTCACGTGCGGGTTGCTATTCGCCTCCGGTTGTCTCATCGTTTAACTGGAGTGGTTCGATTTATGCGAGCGTTCCAGCGAGGATCTCGAGGACCACGCCAGGCACCGACATGAAAAAGCGCACACCCGAAATCAAGGTCCCCGGCAAGTTCGATCCTCAGTTACGCTGGTTGCTTATTTATTTCGTTACGACGCTTGTGGTGCTCTGGGTATGGCAGGAGTTGTTTCGTCAATTTGCTGTCGTGACCATTCCTTACAGCGAGTTCAAGTCGTACGTCTCGCAGCACGAGGTGACCGAAGCATCCATCCAGTTGGACGAAATCGTCGGACAGATTGTGCCTCGCGCATCGTCCGATGCCGCAGCGCCTGAGGCGACTGCGAAGCCAGCCGGCGAAGGTGGTGCGGGTGTGTCTCCCAGCCCCAAGCAGCCCCCCGCCGACGCCAGACCGTTCTTCTTTCGTACTGTGCGCGTGGAGGACCCCGACCTCGTCAATGAGCTCCAGGCGGCCGGTGTCAAATACACGGGAACCCGTCCGAGCGTACTCTCGCAGTTCCTTATGGCCTGGGTGCTGCCTCTTCTTGTCCTATTCGGCCTGTGGTCATTGCTTTCCCGCCGCTTCAAGGCTGCGGGGGAGGGTGTTCTTGGCATTGGTAAGAGCCGCGCCAAGCTGATCGTGGATAGAAACACCGGCGTTACATTTGCGGATGTCGCAGGATGCGATGAAGCCAAACAGGAGTTGAAGGAGGTGGTGGATTTTCTGAAAAATCCC
>DATDAX010000222.1:0-5612 GCA_036525175.1 Terrimicrobiaceae bacterium
CGCCGTCGGAGACAAGACCAAGAAAATGCAATCTGTGGCCACGGGCTTTTGCGAATGCCTCTTGCAGTACGGGGTTCGACTTGAGTTCGCCATCCATGATTGCCTTGTTGATACGCGTGAGATCCTGATAAACGATACGGCCCGCCCCGAGGTTTAAATGGCCGACTTCAGAATTGCCCATTTGCCCTTCGGGCAGTCCAACATCCATCCCGCTGGCACTGAGTGTGGCTTGCGGGTAGGTGGCATAAAGGTAATCGTGAAACGGCGTTGTCGCGAGCATCGTGGCGTCGCCGTTCTCTGCGGCCTTCTCCCTTCCGCCCGGATTAATTCCCCACCCATCGCGAATTATCAGAACAATCGGTCTCTTTGTCATGGCCACAGATTCGACTCAAATTTCGGAACTTGCGCGATAAAAATGAACCTATGGCGTTATGGGAAATTGCTCTCGGGCGAGCGGTCTGACAAGCAGGACCGGACAAGGTGCGTGATCCAAGACAAATCGCGCAACATGCCCGACGGATCGCGGCCCAATTTGAGCGTTTTCCCCATATTCCGCGCGGGAACAGACAATCACGACGTCGGCCTGCCATTCGGCGGCTGCATTGACGATCTCGCGCTCAGGCCTTCCCTCTCGTTGCATGCGTTCCGCGTCGCCAAAGTAACACCGAGCCGCGCTCAGAATATCCTGAGCAGACGCCTTTTCGGTCTCCAGCATCTCTTTTTCGTGCGGCAAATGATGGGCCTTCGGTCGGAAAAACCGCTCACGGATCCGGTCCATGTCCCGGCGCGGCCCGGTATCGATCACATGCAGCAAGCCTAATGTAAGACCCTGCGAGAGCATTTCGGTTGCTTTCGCAATCTGTGCGGAATTGGTGCCGTCCAAACAACAGAGAACGCGCATGACATGCTCCTCAGTTTTCCTCTACTACAACAAGAGCCATATGGTCAATGCTCCGGCGAGCAACATGATAGGAGTTACGACGAGGCCAACTTTAAAATAATCGAGACCGGAAACGTCGATATTCCGCTGACGCAGGATAAGAAGCCACAGCACCGTCGCAAGCGAGCCGACGGTGGTCAAATTCGGGCCCAGGTTGCAGCCAAGAATCGTGCCGGCCACAAAGGCATGCTGTATGTCCTGAGGCGCACCTCCCATGCTTCCCAGAGCAGATGTCATCATCACCGCCATTGGGACGTTGTTTATGAGATTCGTGCCGAGCGCAGATCCCGCAGTCCCAACCATCACTGCCCCAAGGCTTGTGCCTCCCGAGAGATGCATGAGCCACTTGCCAAAGGCGGCGGTAAGTCCTGTTTCTTCAATGGCCCGGACCACCACAAACATGCCGGCAATGAATCCGAAAATGGACCAGGAGATGTTCTTTCCGAGCTCACGCAGGGTGACTTGGCGCCAAAAGAGAGCTCCCACCAGCAGCGCTGCGGCACCCCCCATCGCTACAATCGATAGATGGAACTGAAACGCCGAAGCTGTGACGTATCCGGTCGCGACAATCGCGAGGACAGCGCACGTATACATGAAGTATGCCTTGTGCCTAACGGTGTTCGCAGCAGCAGGAAGAAGGCTAATGTCAAACGAGCCCTTCAGCTGGCTGCGATAAAGAAGAAAAAATACGCCGATGTTGATCGCTATCACCACCAAGCTGGGAAGCAACAGGAGGCGTAGAAAGGTGCTGAGGTCGAGTGGGAATCGCGAAAGGACAATGATGTTGATGGGATTGGAAATCGGGAGCAGGAACGAGGCGGTATCCGCGATGAATGTGCAGGCGAAGAGGTACGGCAGAACCGGCAACCTCAACTTGGTCACAAAGAGATAGACGATGGGGGTCAAGATCAGCGCCGTGGCGTCGTTCGAGAGGATCATCGAAATGAGACTCCCAAGCAAAAAGACATTCAGAAAGAGCCGGGCAGCGCTGCGCCCGGCAAGGCGTGCCGCCTGCACCGCCAGCCAGTCAAACAAACCGGCTGCTTCGGCAAGAGCCGAAAGGCACATCATTCCCAAAAAGAAAAGAAACGTATTCCAATCATTGAGCAGCGTTCTTAAGGCTTCAACAGGGCTGATAAGGCCAAGCAGGAGGAGCACCCCAGCTCCGCCCATCGCTATCGCCGCCTCATTCAGCCGAAAAGGGCGCGTCATGATCCCAGCAAGGGTGATCACACCAACAAGTGAGGTAAGGACAATCCTCCAGGTCTCCGGAAGGGCGTGCATTCAGTCCTTGTCAAACTCGGACTCAAGCTTCTTGCTTACTGCGATTTCAACGAGAAGGTCTTTCTCATCGAAGATCCACACGGCGGAAGTGTCCGCGATAATGGGAAGCGGAATCGGCAAGGTCAACGTTAGCGGATTGGTAAGGTACTCGCCCAAATCAATTCGAATCGTCTTTACCAGAACGCGTGAATCGCTGGCCAAGGGCACAAGCTTTACTTCGACAACAGAAGCCCTGCCCGGCGAAGCAAACTTTTGATTCAGAACAGCAGCCACGTTGGCAAAGGTCTCACCAATTGGAGTCAATTCCAGCAGCCTTTCACGGATCGCCGCACGGTGTGCGCTTGGATCGATGACGACTTTTTCGTCATTGCCATAGGCCGTGGAAGCCAGGATTGGAAGGACCGCAGCCAGGAAAAAGTGAAGGAAGGTTTTCGCAGGCATCTTATTTGGGCTGTTCCGCGAAAGCCAAAAGTGCGTCTGCCTTTGACACGGAGCCCACGAGAAGCTTTGAGCCATCGCGGGAGAGGACGGGAAGTCGTTCGCCATCGTGGCGCGCAAAGCGCTCAAAGACTGTCGTCAGGAAATCATCCGGTCCAAGGGACGGGAAGTCCTCGCGCATGATGTCGCGCGCAATAACGACCGTTGCCAAGTCGGGATTGGTGAGAAACCTCTTGATATCATGGAGGGAGATAACGCCGTGGAAACATCCCTTCTCGTCTATTACGTAAAGATAGTTGTGCGGTAGCAAAGTGAAACGGCTGCAGATTTCGTCAAAAGCGGCATCGAGATGAACCGACGGCGGGTTGTGTTTCATGATATCGCCGACTCGCATGCGGCGTAATTCGGAGTCGAACTCCCACCGCCCCTTTCTGCGCAATTCCTCGCTGTAGATTCCAGGCATCTGAAAGCTGCGCGCCGTATAATAGGCAACAACACAGGCGAGCATGAGCGGCAGGATGACTTCATAATCCAGGGTTATTTCAAAGATCAGGATGATCGCCATGATCGGGGCACGCGTGGTGGCGGCGAGAAACGCGCCCATGCCTATCAGAGCGAAGGCCTCCGGTTGAATGCCAGACAATTTGGTAACGGCCTGCGCCAGCGCGCCGAACAGAAATCCGATGCTCGATCCGATAAAAAGCGTCGGAGTAAATACTCCGCCCACCGCACCTGAACCGAATGTGGCGCTGGTCGCCACGGTCTTGAGGATCAGGATTATCGCCAGTTCCTCCCACGGCCACAAACCGTGAAGCACCGCGTTTACGGAGCTATATCCGTTGCCACAAACCTGAGGATACCACACGGCCAGCACTCCGACGATCAAGCCGCCCGCGGCCAGTCGCGTGAACACGGGACCGGGCCAATGGGAAAACCACGATTCCACACCGCGCAAGATCAGCAAGAACACCGGCGACAACAGACCACACACGCAACCCAAACCAACAAGCACCAAGGTCTCCGTCGGGGAGATCGCGGCGAAATGCGTCACCGAGTAAAGCGGATCAGCGCCAACGAACTGGCGAATCGTCAGCGTAGCCACGACCGAAGAACAAACAAGCGGTCCGAAGATTTCCATCGATGTGGTTGCCATCACGACTTCCGCGACGAAGAGCGCGCCCGCGATAGGAGCATTGTAGGCCGCGGCGATCCCCGCAGCTGCACCACACGCCACCAAGAGCCGCAACCGCGGACTGGAAACACGCATGATACGTCCGAGGGCGGAGGCAAACATTGCCGCCAACTGGACGAGCGGACCCTCTCTTCCGATGGAAGCCCCAGAGGAAATGGAGAACAACGCCGAGAGCGACTTAAGTAGGCTTTGCCGGGTCGAAAGAATTCCATCCCCGATCACCACGGCTTCCATGTAATCTGTGGTACGCGACTGCTTAAGGAACCGAGCAGCGAACATGAGGACCAGACCCGCCGCTGCGCCACCCGCTGTGGGAACCACGATTCTCTGCCACCATGGCAGGTGCGCAAAGCTCTCGCTCAGCCCCGCGTCCCAACTCCCCGTGAAAACCCAATGCATGACCTCCGTCGCCCTGCGGAACGCCAGCGAACCAAGCGCCCCGAGAAATCCAGTCAAACCCGCGAGAACGAGCGTAATCTGCAGTTCCTTGGGCCGCAACCAATCGACCAGCTGAAGCCACCAACGAAGCCTCTGGCGGCCCGATGAAAGAAAGGAAGGCTTGCCGGAGTCCGCTGGCATCTTCAAGACCCACCCGCGATGGCCTTAAGAAAGACCTCCGGGGTTTCAGCAAGCATCAGAATTCGCCGCGTTTCGGGATTTCGGATCCGCCTAGCAAGCCAGGCGACGCAGCCAAGATACTCCGCAATCGCATTTGGCGGCGCGCCTATGAGAAAAACCAGATTGACCGTGGGAAGGTCCGGCTGAAATAAGATCCCCGTTGCGCTTCGCCCAATAGCCAGGAAAAGCCGGGATACCGCCGGCGTCCTGGCATGAGGAAATGCCACGTGATCGGCAGTAGCTGTGGAGACCGCCGCCTCGCGCGAGCGAACCCGCTCGAGAAAGACGTCCGGATCTGACACGGCGTCGTGCGTTCGCACAATGGCGTCGAACTCGCTCAAGCATAAGTCAAACGTGGGCGCCTGAATACTCATGAGCACGCAAGCTGGGTCCACCATGACTTCAAAATCCCCGGCCGTCACAGGCTTTCAGTCTAGCCCCGGCGACAAGCCATGGCTAGAGCGTTTCAACCCGAAAGACGCGGAGAACCAGCGTAGAGCCGACCGGCGATAGCGAATCGCCAATCGGCCAACGATAATCTATTCGGAAGCGTCCGGAAAAATGGCGAAGAGAGGGCGTCGGAATGCCTTCGCCGCGGACGAATCCGCACCGATCACCTCATTGAGGCGAAGCGTCGTGGAAGCGTGTGACCCTGGCGGGATTTCCCGCGACCGTACAATTTGCAGGCACGGACTTATTGACAAGTGTCCCTGCGCCGATAATGGCGTTGTCGCCAATGGTGATATCGCCAAAGACGATCGCTCCGGCAAAGATTCTTACATTGTCGCCGATGGTCGGAGAGCCCTTCTCCGTGTGCCCAATGGTCACCTGCTGGTTGATTTGACAGTTCTTCCCAATCGAACGCGCCGAAATGATGGTCGAAAAGGAATGCTCAAGATAAAAGCCCGGCCCGATATCCGGCGTACCTATGAATAGCGCCAATTGCGGCGGATAGAGCACCTTGAGTATCTGAAGAGGTATCGAATTCTTGCCGACCCGATAGTAGAATAAACTGCGAAACTCAGGGAAATCCATGAACTTCCGGAGAAGAAACTCCAAGGATTCCTCGTCCTTAATTCCCGGCCCCTCACGCCAGTTGCGCAGATCCTTGATAAGAATATCAAGACTTCCCGTGTCGCG
>DATDAX010000223.1:0-14816 GCA_036525175.1 Terrimicrobiaceae bacterium
GGTGCAACAGGGTCGGGTAAAGAAAGCCGGCAAGAGCTACAAGGGGATTCCAAAGGCTCTTCGCGCTTTCTCTGAAGACCTGAAGGCTCTCAGAAAGCACGGCAGATCATTTTCGGGAAAGCCCAACGAGGTCCGAAAAGCCGCTCCCGCGCGCGCAAAGAAAGCTGAAAGCTTCCACACAGCCAAGAAGATCGCCTAAGCGCGCGTGCCGTACTGTTTACGTCGCGACGGTTTCAATGTCGTTACGGTGGCCGCATAGTTCGTGGATTTGTCCAAGGCTGAGTTTCTTGCCTCGACCCGACCAGCAGCGCATTTCATGGCGAGCAGGTGGATTTTCATATCTTTCTTTCCGGAAACGGAACCACCTCTACGAGGTATGAGTTCGGCGACGGAATGACTTTCGCCTTCACGAAGGGTCGTCACTCGATCGTAGAGATCACCGCTGAGCGGACGAAGGATCAACTGGCTGTTACATCAAAGGTCCGCAGGAACAAGGCTGGGCTGGTAAGTTTACCTTCACCGCGCAAGCTGAGCTTCGGGAGGTGACCATCAATGGCAAGAAGGCCCAATCAAGCCCCCGCCCAAGGCATCGCCATCGGCAATGGAAAAATGAAGACCTGTTGCGCACCGTAGCTCCGAAGAAACGGATCTAGATCTCGTGATCGCCAGGATCGAGGCTGCCGGGGGTTTGGCGAGTTATTGACATAAAGAGATCTTTCTCCTCACCATCCGCCACGGCCAATCGGAACTGCCATGACCCAAGCCAATGGACCAGCTGGGAGCTCCGGGGAGAGCTACTGGCTTACGCGCTTTGTCATTCTGCGATTGCTGGGCGCGATCTACGCCGTTGCGTTCCTCGTTGCAGCGCAACAACTGATCCCTCTGATCGGCGAACGCGGACTGACGCCTGTCGGCGCGTTCCTCGAGGGGGTGCGCGGGCATTTTGGATCGACGTCATCTGCGTTCGCCGCTGCTCCCTCCTTATTTTGGCTGGGCCATTCGGACGCAGCACTCGCGCTTGTCGCATGGGTCGGGTTCATCCTCGCGTGTATCGTCATGGCTGGTTACGCGAACGCGCTGCTCATGGGGGCTTTATGGGCGCTTTACCTGTCCATCGTTCACATCGGGCAGGGCTGGTATGGCTATGGATGGGAGATTCAACTCACCGAAACGGGGTTCCTGGCGATCTTTCTGTGCCCGTTGCTCGATGGCCGTCCATTTCCGCGGCACGCACCACCTCTGGCCGTCATCTGGCTATTCCGATGGCTAATCTTTCGAATCATGCTTGGCGCCGGATTAATCAAGATCCGCGGCGACTCCGTTTGGCGGGATCTTACGGCGTTGAACTACCACTTCGAGACGCAGCCGCTTCCCAATCCGCTCAGCCGCTGGTTTCACTTCCTTCCGAGCGCCGTCCTGAAGTCCGGTGTCATTTTTAACCATATCTCCGAGCTCGTAGCACCTTGGTTCGTGTTCTGGCCCGCTCTTGCCCGGCGAATTGCGGGCGGCATTATCATCCTCTTTCAGCTCGCGCTTATCCTCAGCGGAAATCTCTCCTTCCTCAACTGGCTCACAATCGTGCCAGCGATGGCATGCCTCGACGACGCGGTCTGGGCGAAGATCTTGCCCCGGCGGCTCGTCCGCTGGGCGACTCTCGCAACTGCTTCAGCTACTCAAAGCAGGCGGATGGAGGTCGCCGGCTGGGCCGTCGCGGCATTGGTCGCCATTCTCAGTTTGCAACCGCTAACGAACATGCTCTCGACGCGTCAAATAATGAACACATCCTTCGATCCACTCAATCTGGTGAACACCTACGGCGCCTTTGGAAGCGTGGGCCGGGAAAGACTCAACGTCGTTTTCGAGGGCACCGATGCAGAGAATCCCTATGATGAAAATGCAATCTGGAAAGCCTATCCGTATGTGGCATTGCCGACGGACGTGAAAAGAATGCCGCCGCAGATTGCCCCGTACCAACCGAGGCTCGACTGGCAAATGTGGTTCGCTTCAATGTCAACGCCTCAGGAATATCCGTGGACTCTCAATCTCGTTTGGAAAATGCTTCACAACGATTCCGGCGCTCTCGGCCTCTTTGCGGACAACCCGTTTCCAGACAGGCCGCCGAGGTTCGTGCGAGCCACATTGTATCGATACACATTTGCCAAACCGGGGAACTCGGATCACCTGTGGTGGACGCGCCAGGAACTCGGGCTCTGGCTACCGCCATTGTCGACCGACGACCCACGCCTGCTTCGCTTTCTTCGACAAGCTGGCTGGATCAGCGATTTGAGCTGAAGGGGGCAGATCGACCCCCGCTTGAATTGACCTCCGGTCTGGGATGAGTTCTATTTTGGTTTGCTATGTCAACCATCGTTCCCCTCATCAGCTCCGGAATCGCCGGACCACTCGGCGTTTTGCACCTTCCACGTCTCTGGCTCAAGGTCTCCCTCGATGCTCGCGGCAAACTCGCGGCCGGATACCCGGCAGTAGGCCACGGGTTCGATCAAATGGTCATCGACGGCCTCAACCTGAAGAGCGATGCGGTCGTTTCTTTCATCTCCGAAAAACGTCCGACCTATCCGCAATTCGAGCAGTGGGTACGCCAGCAGCCTGGCGCCACCCTCGACAACGCATCCATAGATAAGCTCAACAGCGCAATCAGGGGCTACAATCACGATGACGAGACCCGTCGCTCAATCCTCAGCGCGGCAAACATCCCCGATGACGACAAGGCGCCGCACGACGCCGTAAATCTCAATAATCTCGACGACTGGACTGAGTTTCACAACGCCGAGCTGAAATAGCCCGGAAAAAGCACCCGTCTTTTACGCCGAAGGACCCCAGGTGGCGGGGTCAGGCAAGTTCGAACCCTCAACCGAGTACACTCTTACCAACTTTGCCATGCCGCGGATCCGTTGCGGCGGATATTCTTTGAAAGTGAAGCCGGCGTTAAGGTGATCCCTTGTGGATTCCGTGACAAGGAACTGCGTTTCGAGCACTTTGGTGAGACCCTCGACCCTCGAGGCAAAGTTTACTGTGCTTCCAATGGCGGTATATTCCAGGCGGTTGGGCGATCCGATGCTCCCAACGATAGCCGGCCCAGTGTGAACACCTATCCCAATGGCAAGTGCCCCTCCGCCATCGAGCTCCAGCTCGCGATTGAGCCCAGCCAATGATTGAAGCATGTCACGGCCCGCAGCGACAGCCGCGTCGGCGTGAAACTTCAAAGTGCCACCGACCCCGAAGAGCGCCAGAAAACCGTCGCCGAGGAATTTGTTGATCATTCCGCCGTGCCGCTCTTCCACCACCTGCACCATCGCGCGAAGAAACTTGTTCAACACCTCGACAATCTCCGCGGGATTGGCCGCAGCGCTCATCGCTGTAAAGGATCGAATATCCACAAACATGACTGTGATGACTTCCTCCGCCCCGCCTAGGCCCTGATCGCGCGCAAGGATTTGCTCGGCAGCTTTTCGCCCGACGTGCAGGCCAAAAGTGTGTCGAAGCCGTTCCTTTTCACGAAGTTCGCTGATCATATGGTTGAATTCGCTTATGAGCAGTCCAAACTCATCCGCGCGAACCAGGGGCACCTCTACGTCCAGATGACCTTTTGCGACTGCCTGCGCCGCGCTGCGCAAGTAGTCAATCGGCTCAAGGAAAAGCCGGCTGACCATGACCGCGGTGCACAGCCCAAACGCGATTCCGACGCTGCCAACAAAGACGGCGAGCCACTGTGGATCACTGTCAGGCGACGGCGGCGCAAAGTTTAACAGAAGCAACGAACCGATCGGACAGATTCCTGCGGAGACGACCCAGATTAGTCCGCGCGCACGCAACGAAAGTGACGACGCTCCAGGCGTGAGGTCAGCGCGTGTCCTGCGAAAAAGCACTGGAAAGAGCCCCCAGTTGCTCGCGAGCTCCACAAGGAAAAATCCGTGTGTCAACGAGATGAAACCAGAGACTCCAAAGGAAATCGGCAAATGCCAAAGCAGCTGCGAATCCAGCCCGTGATTCACATGCGCCAGCGAGAGAATGAAAACCGGGATGCAAAGCAACCAGCCGGAACCGCAGATGATGGCGCCGAGAAATGGCAGACGAATGACACGCCGGCGCGCCATTTGAAGCGTGGCCTCAGGAATGAGCTCGCCCTTCTCGAGTTTCTTTAATGTCGGTCGAAGAGAGTAAACAAGCCGCAACCAGAGATAGACCCCGACAGGGTAGCAAACCGCGTTGAAAAAAATTACCGTCTGCAGGAAACGCTGCTTGAGCGCGGGAGTCGTAAGCAGTGGGTCAACAATGATGACGTTGTACCAGATGTTGAACGCGCTTCCGAGTAGCTGCGGCAGTACGGGAGCCAGCGCTGTGACCAGCAAGGCATATTCTACTCTTCGTGCCCCCGGGCGCGCATTCAGCGGAGCATCCATCGCTAGAAATATTCAATCAGAATTCCGCAAAGAAAAGGACAAGACGAACGCTCTGCCCGTAGCTCGCCGGGGTTATCGACGCCTACAGATGGCAGAACAACACGTAAAACCGCGATAAACTCCAGCGGGTCGCGGGGTCGTCACAAACCCGCGTCCGAAGCCCGAATAATGCTGCAACTAGGGCATCAGCTTCTCGTTGAAGAAGCGGAGGAGCAGGCCCATGCAAACGTGCGCAAGCGCGGGATTGAAACGCGGTCCTTCGTCACGAAGAAAGGCATGAGCAGCATTGAACTCATGCCATTCGAACTCCACTTCCGTTTCGCTAAGTCGTTGCGCAATCTTCAACCGTCCCTCAAGCGGAACGTGCGGATCTTGTCTTCCCCACACGAAGAGAAAGGGTGCCTTGGCTCCGGCAAACCGTTCCAACGTATCGTCCCGCTTCCCAGCGCCAAGCGAACTCGAGTGGATATCGGTCGGATAGAACGCACCAACCGCACTGACGTCCGGATGAAATCCGGCCCTGACCGCAAGGTGTCCGCCCAGACACACACCGTAACTTCCGATCCGCCCCGAACAGCTCTCATGCCCGCGGAGAAATTTTACCGTCGCATCGGTGTCCTCGTCATAGGACGGAAGCTCCTTTGCATATTTGAGCTCGTTTCCACGGTTGGATCCTGCCTGGTCATAGGCGAGAACGGTGCCAAGGGGCTCGAATTCGTGATAAACCTCCGGAACTGCAACAAGATAACCGTGACCGCTCAATGCGGAAGCCATTCGTCGAATCGGATCCGTGACTTGGAAAATTTCCGAATAGAAAACGACGCCGGGAAAGCGTCCGGGCCCTTGCGGGACGAAGAGATGAACACGCATGGGTCCACGCGAAGTGGGAAGATCGACGAATGTGTCCGCGATGATGGTCATTGGAGATTTGGGATATACGCCACCACAACACCGGTTTGCGAGCAGATCTGAAGTATCTTTAGAAACTTCGTAGCCTCCCCCGCCCTGGAAGCTCAATTTGACAAGCAGACGCTGCAGTCGTTACTTGAGTTGTGAAGCTCTTCGCGCTGAGCAGATCTACAGTCCTCCCTATAGCGCTGGCTGACATCCTCGTTGTGGATCTCTTTGCGATGACGGGATGCGTTTACCCTTACCCACCTGGGGGTGAGGTCTTCGCCGGCCCGCCGCCAGTCGTTGGGCCCTCGCTGAATATTGGGATCTACGGAAGCCCCGCGGGCTATTACTACCAAAACTATCCCGTTTTTATTTACCGCAACAGACCCGTCTATTACTATGCAGGGCGGCGCCATTACTTCCACCCGCGCCGCTACCACGTGCGCCGCGGCTACCGATGCTACTATTGATTCTCAAACCCACCGAAAACTATGAATCTCTTCGACGCTGTTCTTTCCTCCCTGAACGACCCCTCCCGCGCAACCCAAATGAGCGATCTTGAAGGCTTGTCCTCTGCGTTCGGCGGCGGCTCCTCGACAAACCAGATGGCGAGCCTGATCGGCGGATTCCTGAAGCCCATGCTTCGAGAACAACAGGCCGTCGCCGGCCCGGAAGGCGTTGATTCTCTCCTTCAACAAATTAAGCAAAACGCCGATTCGCCCGACGGACTCAGGCAAGTCTTGGGCGCAGATCGGATGGATCAGATGGTCGGACAGGCTGGGCAGAAAACCGGGCTCGATGCCAGCGTCATTCTCCGTCTCTTGCCAATCGTCCTTCCGGCAATAATCGGGCTCCTTCAATCGGGCCGGCCTGCTGCACCCGCAGCGCCAGCCGCGGGGGTTGGCAGCACTGCAGGCGCAAGGACCGGAAGCCAGACAAACCCCATCCTGTCGCAATTTCTCGACTCCGACGGAGATGGCGATGTGGATATGGCTGATATCGTCCGCCTGACCTCGGTCTTCTTGAAGAAGTAATCGTCAAAGACGGGAACCGCCGACTCCGGAGCGTCGACCAGTTTTCCCGTACACGGATTGCCCGGTACCGGCTCGTAGCAGAACAGCGTCGCCCTGCCGCCTGTGCTGCAGCACGCGATCCGCCCGGATTCCATTGTCACTGCTGGAAACTCTCCTATTTTGCAGGCATGGCAAATGAGTCCCATCCGCCGGAGGAAAACTCGGAACAACTCGAGCGTCTCCCTGGCATTGGGAACAGGCATCCGCGCGATATCGCCGAAGAAATGCGGGAGCTTCCTCTGGCGCGAATGCGGGACATCCTGCGCACGTTGCCGGATGCCTTGGCCGCGGAGGTTGTTTCCGAGCTGCCCAGGGACGTTCAGGTGAGGCTTTTTGAGTCGATGCAAGTTTCGCGCCTCTCCGGAATCGTCGGAGAAATGTTCAGCGATGACGCCGCGGATGTGCTTGGCCATGTGTCGAGCGCGCGACTGCGAGAAATCATGAGCGGCATGCCCACGGACGAGGCAAGGCAGATCAATGATCTTCTGCAATATCCTGAAGACACCGCTGGTGGCATCATGCAGACGGAGGTTATCTCCGTCTCCGAGGACCTTACGATTGCCGAGGCCATTGAGATGCTGCGACGCGAGGAGGAGAATCTGCCCAATGGCATATTCTATATCTACGTGGTTGATTCCGAATACAGACTGCGCGGTGTGCTCCGCGTGCGAGATCTTCTTTTCAGTCCTTCAAGTCTCAAAATCAGCGACATCATGGTCCCTGAGGTCCGAGCCGTTTCCGTGCACGCCGATCAGGAGGAGATTGCGCGCCTGTTTCGGGCGTACGGATTCAGCGCCATTCCCGTAGTCGATGATTTTCAAAGGCTGCGTGGCGTGGTGACGGCTGATGACGTTCTCAACATCGTGGAAGAAGAGGCCACCGAAGACATGCAGAGGATGGTCGGCCTGTCCGGTGAGGAGACGACGCAGACACCGTGGATGCATTCGGTCCGCAATCGCCTGCCCTGGCTCTACTTTAATCTCGCCACGGCTTTCCTTGCAGGATGGGTCGTCTCGCTTTTCGAAAGCACCATCGCGAAATACGCCGTTCTGGCCATATTTCTGCCCATCATTGCTGGCCAGGGCGGAAATGCGGGCACTCAAACCCTCACAATTATCGTTCGTTCACTGGCACTTGGCGAGGTCCCCGAGAAACATCACCGCGCCATTCTTACGAAGGAAATTATTGTGGGACTTCTCAATGGTCTCGCCATAGGCCTTGTCGTCGGCGCCGTTTCATGGTTGTGGAAAAACGACTTCGTCCTCGGCGCGATTACCTTCGCCGCGATGGTGCTAAACATGATCGCTGCAGGCGCGGCAGGAGTGGTGATTCCTTTCGGACTCAGGGCCCTGCGCATCGATCCCGCACTTGCCTCCGCCATCATGCTGACGACGGTCACTGATGTCGTTGGCTTTTTTCTCTTCCTCGGCCTGGCAGCCCTCGTCCTAAGCTACTTTCCCGCTGCACTATAGTCCGCTCGAGTTTGCAAAATTTTGCGCCGGGCTTACCTTTTCTTGTGAGAAAGTTGGCAATCTTGGCTTCCTTGGCGACAGCCACCAGTTCCGCCTTGGCGGGACCGGCGTTTGTCACGATGCCACCCGCAATTACACCCGTCGCAGCTCCAGTGCGAGCGCCAGGGCCCGTAAGAGGATCAGCCGATCTGAATCAAGCAGCCATGAATCAGATCATCAATCAACTCAATCAGCGCCAGTTTCAACTCAGCGTCGCCGCAGCCCAAACCGCGGTTCAACGTCCTATCTTCGTGCCTCAAACGATCAACGTGAGACGCGCGAAATAGTCGGGGTCAGCATTCTGGCCGGTAAGAAGAAGGCGCTCGGGATTATTCGGGCATTTCAAAATTTCGACACAGATTCCTGACATCCGAACAAACGTTCACGTCTTCATCAAAAGATTTCAGAGTAGACCGACGCGGAATCTGCCAATATCGCGCTCATGCAGGATGCAGTTCGCATTGCCTTGGTCAGCGGGAGTCTGAATCCCGAAAGTCTCAGCCGCCGGATGGCTCAGCATGCGGAAAAATCGTTGAAAACGCTTGGGGCCAATGTGGACTTCATCGACCTCCAGGAGATCCCGCTGCCCCTGTGCGACGGCGACTCGGCCTATTCCCACCCGGAGGTTGGCAAGATACGCTCCCGGATCGAGGCGGCAGAAGGAATTCTGATCGCAGCCCCCGTATACAATTTTTATCTGAACGCCGCCGTGAAAAACCTCATCGAACTGACCGGAAGCGCCTGGGAAGATAAAGTGGTCGGATTTCTAAACGCAGCGGGCGGCTACTCCAGCTACATGTCGGTGATGAGCATAGCAAACAGCTTGATGCTGGACTTCCGATGCGTGATCGTGCCGCGCTTTGTTTATGCGGTAGGATCGGCGTTTCGTGATGGTGCGATTTCCGACGGTAAAGTCGCGGAGCGCATCGACGAACTCGCAAACGAATTGGTTCGTTTCGCACGCAAACTCGGCTGACGCGACCGCAAAATAAGCACGCAAAAAGATATCCTCGCTTGCCTCCGTGCGCCGAAGCCCGGGAGCCTCTGTCGATTCTTCAAACCAAAGCCGGAGAGTTCGTTGGAAAAATTCGCATGACAGCTTGCCGAATGTGTGTTATCCTGACCGCTCATGCTTATGCAAAGAAAAAGTGCGTTCTCTCGTCGTCTTCCCGATTTGGTGACTGAAGAGTTGGTTGCTGCCCTATCGAAGAAAGGATCTTCGTTTGAGTTCAAACAGCTCTTCGACGTCGTGCACGAACGCCTGCGGGCCCGCAATGCGGCTAGTGGTGGCGAAGAGATGCTTCGCCTTCGCGCTTACGAAAAACTTCAGAACCTGGTCTCTCGCGGAATGGTCAAAAAGAGCGGTAAGAAATACCGCGGTTTGGCGTCGCTTTCCAAGGCGCTTACGCCACCCGCGGAGCTTGCTGCAATAGGGAAGTAGGTTTTTATCGGCGCTCAATGAGCGCTTGATCCTCCAGCGTCAAGAGCGATCACTCGCGCTTCGCGGCGTGGTGATGTGTGCTGCCTTGAGGTACAGGGGCAACGGGTGGTTTGGCGGCCAGTTGGCAGCGAGAAATCCAAGCCGAGCCGCGCTCGGGGTGCGGATGATTACGCCCTGGAGAAAGTCGATGGGTGCCGAAGCAAAGACAGGAAGATGGGGTGTCTCGTGCAAGGCGGCTTCGAGTTGATCCTTCTCGAGGAGCATCGGTTCGGTCACGAAATTCCCGTCGGTAATGCGGGCGAGAAAATATTGTCCGCGCCGAGCATCGCCCACCGCACAATAGCTGGCGTCATCGAGTCCAAGCAGAGATGATATGCCGACCAATGGGACTCCCCGCGCAGTGGCGATGCCCCATGCCGCTGCGACGGCCGAGCGAATTCCATTGTAGCTGCCGGGTCCCACACCGACGACCACGCGCCGTAGATTCGGCGTATCGCGAAGAATTTCCTCCAGCGCGGAGAACAAAGCTCCTCCTCGTCCCCGTGGGGTGTCGATGGAGAACTCCTGCATCAGCCTGCGGTCGCTGACCAACGCTACCGATCCACGCTGCGTCGAGGCATCAAGGGAAAGAATCACGACGTGCGCGCGCCCCGAATCCTTCGCACGCCCTCGGACAAAATCTCGATGTGCAACCTGATCGCGCCGGCAGGCAGAGCCTCGGGAAATTTATCACCCCACTCCACCATGATGCCGCCCTCGGCAAGACAGTCTTCATAGCCGGCCCCGTTCAATTCTTCCGAACTCTTGAGTCGATAAAAATCGAAGTGATGTAACGGCAGCCGTCCGCCCGCATACTCGTGCACAATGGTGAAGCTCGGGCTGGAGGCGTCCTCGCTGCATCCGAGGGCCGCTGCAACGCCTTTGCTGAGTTGGGTTTTTCCCGCACCAAGCGGACCTTCCAGACTGATGACCGTTCCCGGCTTCATCAAGACGGAAACTTCCCGTCCGAGGCGGGTTGTTTCCTCGGGCGTCTCGCACACGATTCCATCGGCCGAGAACAGTTTGTCGAGAGGCGGTTTTCGGTTTGCCATTGGAAGGTGAATCTAGTTCGCTGAAAGCGATGAGCTCAACTTCACATTGGAGCCGCCTCGAGAAAAATTCTGAGGCGAGAGATTTTTCGCCTGAATGAAACGCCCCTTCCTTGTTCTCGTCCTCGCAGCAGTAGCGCTCGCCGGTTGCGACAGTCCTCAACGGACCATTGATTCGCTCCGCAAAGAAATCATGGAATTCAAGGCGGCACCCGACGAGAAAAAGCAGGCGAACATCGACGAGAAGTTCGCAAAATTGGAAGGCCAAATTGCCGCGCTCCAGCAGCGTGGCGACCCGAAAGCCGAGGAATTGAGGAGTCAGCTCGTATCGCTGCGGGCTGACTATCAGGCAGCGAGAATGGCTAAAGCTGTCCAGGATGCCAAGAGCGCCATTCAGGGCTTCGGAGAGGCCTTGAAGGACACCGCAAAGAGCGTGGAGGATGCTTTCAAGAAATCCGACACGGAGGACGAATGATCCTATAGGCCCGCGAGACGGAACGAAAAGCGAGGGCGCCGTCCGCCATTTCGAAAGCCTATACCAGCTGATTGGTTCTAGCTGAACCAAGCCTGCAGTTCCTCAATCCGGATCTCCTCGAGGCTACCGACAGCGCGATCGGCGTCATGGAGAACTTCGAGCGGATTGGTCGTGGCAACACCGACGACCTTCATGCCGGCGCGTCGCGCAGCCTCGATTCCGAACAACGCGTCCTCGAAAACGATGCACCTTTGCGGGGGAATCCCAAGAAGCTCAGCCGCCTTCAGGAAGACGTCCGGCGCCGGCTTGCCGTTGATAACATCATCCCCGCAAACGACCACGTCGAAGAATTCCCCGAGTCCTGTGGTGGCAAAAATTGACTCGAGGTTGCTGCGCGATGTGGACGAGCCCACCGCCCGAGGAATGCCGGAGGACTTCAGCATGGCGAGTAGTTCCCTGGCTCCCGGCAGAACGGTCATTCCGCCCTGCCCGACCAGTTCGCGATAGAGTTCCTCCTTGCGGTCGCCGAGCCGCTCGATTTCCTCCGGATCGTCACTCCATGCAAGAATTTCCGGAATGATCAGTTGGTTCTTCTTCCCGAAGCCTCTCTTGAAGTGGCCCGGCGGCAGAGCCTTGCCTATCTCTGCGGCCAGGAGCTCCCAGGATCTCTCATGTTGCGCGGACGAGTCGATGACTACGCCGTCCCAATCAAATATTGCGCCAATCGTGCTCAAGCTTGGAGAATGTCTGCTATGGCCTCTTCGTCCGGCGCCGGTCCCACGATCGCCGCGGTTGCGCGGCGTGGATCAAGAAAGTCTGTCGCGACAGACTGCACCTCTTCGCTGGTCACGGCCCGTAGTCGAGCATGGACCTCCTGAGGTTCGATGATCTTTCCGTAGACCAGCACAGAGCCACCAAGGCGCATGTTCTGTGCTGAGGTGCGCTCAAGGGACATCCGGCTCGTCCCCACCGCATATTCTTTTGCCCGCCTCAGCTCAGCAGGACGAACCGGACGCTTCTTCAAATCTTCAAACGCGGAAAAGATCAGCCCGAGTGACTTGTCAACGTTCCGCCGCTCGAGGCCAAGCGAAAGATTAAGCATTCCGGTGTCGTTAAAACTCGAGGGATGCGTGCTCACCGAATAGCAAAGACCCCGCTTCTCCCGCAGCTCCTGAAACAGCCTGGAACTGGCATTGCCACCGAGGATGATATGCAGGATTTGC
This sequence comes from Terrimicrobiaceae bacterium, assembly GCA_036525175.1. Taxonomy (GTDB): domain Bacteria; phylum Verrucomicrobiota; class Verrucomicrobiia; order Chthoniobacterales; family Terrimicrobiaceae; genus DASTFP01. The sequence continues at coordinate 12,127 of DATDAX010000223.1, forward strand.
ATGGCGTAGCGCCTCGGATCGCGATGGCTGGGTCCCGGAAAACCCAGCGCGAGTTGAGTCTGTTGAACATCGCGTCTCTCGGAGGCGATGCGCGGACGCCTGGAGTGACCTGGCGCCTTTTCATAGCGAATCGGCTTTCGGGAGGGAATCTTTTCGAGCAGTCTCGAGGCGATCTCCACCACTTCCTCGTGGCGGATCTTACCAGCCGCTGAGATGACCGTGCTCCCCGCGTGATAATGGGTCGCGCGATACGACAGAAAATCGTCGCGCTGCATGCTCTCGACGGTGTCCGGTGTCCCTGTGAGCGGACGGCCTAACGGGTGGTCCGGCCAAAAATTTCGATTGAGTATCTCCTGCACATGAGAGGATGGCTCGTCGCGATACATCAGGATTTCCTCGCATATGACGCCACGCTCACGCTCGATGTCGTACGACGAGAATTTCGGATTCATGTAGAGATCACAAAGCACGTCGCACAGCCGGGGAAAGAATTCCGCAGCGGCAACAGCGTAATAACATGTGCGTTCCTCGGCCGTATACGCGTTCATGTCGCCGCCCACGCCTTCGACCTCCTCCATAATGCGGCGGGCCGACCGGCGCATGGTGCCCTTGAAGAGCATGTGCTCAATGAAATGCGAAATCCCGCTCAATCTGGCCGACTCGTGACGGCCTCCCACGCCGGCCCAAATGCCCATCGCAGAAGTCTCGGCGTAAGGCACCTCACAGGTCGCTATCCGAAGGCCGCTGGGAAGAGTCGTCAGGCGACTATTGGTCAAACCGGAGGCCTTCATGGCAAAGATTTCTTCCCGCGTCTTTCAAGAATCATCTCCGCGAGTTCGAGATCGCGCGGGTACGTCACCTTGATGTTCCAGTCGGAATTCTCCACCACCATTGCCTTTCCACCGGAGCGAATGAGAAGGGAAATCTCATCCGTAATGGTTCCTCCCGCTTCACGCACGTCCTGAAGTAGGGACTCGAGAACCGTAAGCTCCAGAATCTGGGGAGTCTGCATGCGCCAAAGATTTTTCCGCGAAACCGTTTCCACGGTAAGGAATTGACTGTTGACACGATGCAGGGTGTCCGTGACAGGTTCGGCACTGACGGAAGCCCCAAATTCCCTCGCTGCCTGGTAGCATGCGGACACAGCTTCCGGCGTTATCAACGGGCGTGCGCCGTCGTGGACCGCAACGAAAATCGGCCGGGGATCCGCGAAAGCCGCGATGCCGGCGAGCACCGATTCCACCCGTTCCTTGCCTCCGGCAACGACGCTACGGACCTTTGGAAATTCGGCTGCGAGCGACTGGAACTCGGCAATGCGATCCGCTGCGCAGACCAGAACGATATGATCGACATCTGGACAGTCATTGAATGCGGAAAGGCTATGCGCTATGAGCGGACGTCCGCCGAGCGGGGCTGAGATTTTGTCAAAACCCATCCGACGGCTGGCGCCTGCCGCAACGACGACGGCGGCCAGATCTGGAGGTATGCTATTCAAGAGAGAAGTTTCTGCACTGCCACGCTTAAGGTCTTCCCATCGGTCCGGCCAGCCGCCTTGGCGGTCGCGATTTTCATCACCGCTCCCATCTGTTGTTTCGACGTCGCGCCTGCCTCGGCTATTGCCTCCCTCGCCAGCGCGAAGACTTCATCAGGCGACAAAGGCTTTGGAAGATAGGCCGATAGAATCTCTATTTCGGCACGCTCGCCCGCCGCAAGCTCGAGTCGACCACCCTTCTCGAAGCCTTCGACAGAGTCCTGCCTTTGCTTGATCTGTTTTCGAATCACCCCGCTGGCTTCAGCATCGTCAAGAACGGACTCCGCGCCGCCTTTTTCTATAGCTGCGTTCTTCATGGCCGATTTCAACATTCTCAGGGCGTTGAGCCGCACCGTATCCCTGGCCCGCATGGCGTCCTTGATATCATTGTCAACTTGGGATTGGAGAGTCATCAAGAAAATCAATAGACAGGATTCACAGGATTTACAGGATTAAGAAATGTCTGTCCGCACTCGCTTCGCTCCGTCGCCCACCGGCTACCTCCACGTCGGCGGCGCGCGTACCGCGCTCTTCAATTGGATATTCACACGCAAGAAAGGCGGAAAGTTTGTCCTCCGCATTGAGGATACCGACGAAAAACGAAATACTCCCGAAGCGATGCAAGCCATCTACCAGGGGCTAAGTTGGCTGGATTTGGACTGGGATGAAGGACCCGACAAGGGAGGAGATTTCGGCCCGTATTTTCAGAGCAAGAGAAATGGCATCTATGAGAGGCATCTCGCTAAACTGGAGGCGGCTGGGCATTTGTATGCGGATGAGGGAGCGATCCGTTTCCGCTCCCCACGAAAGACCGTAGTTGTCGAGGATCTTGTCTGCGGTCGCATTGAATTCGATATGTCAAATCCGGGCACGCATCCCGACATGACCATCCGGCGCCCTGACGGATCGTGGATTTTCCACTTTGTGAACGTGGTGGATGATCTTGAGATGAAGATCACACATGTCATCCGCGGTGAAGACCATCTCTCAAACACTCCGAAGCATATCGAGCTCTATGGCGCCCTTGGTGCCGAACCCCCGGCATTCGCTCACATTCCGCTGATCCTAAACCATGAAGGCAAGAAGCTCAGCAAGCGGGACGGCGGATCAAGCGTGGCCTACTTTGTTGAGAACGGCTACACGCCCGAAGCGGTCCGGA
>DATDAX010000224.1:0-4661 GCA_036525175.1 Terrimicrobiaceae bacterium
GGGGCCTGTGGCATCTTGGCTGGACCAGTATTCGAATCGATTATCCCAATACGCTCTATGGCGATGGTGCAATGCAAGGAATGTGGCGGCCAGATATCCGAGAACGCCGACACTTGTCCGCATTGCGGCGACGTTATCAGGGAGCGTAAACCGAAGTTTTCGCTCCTTGACCTGATACACAGGATCTCAGTGCCTCTCGTTTTGTCCGTTGCGGGAACACTGATCACGATTCTTACCTACTTCAGCATGGAAGGAGAACGGCAGATGGAGCAAACCCGCAAGCTTCTCGCCGACGCGTTCGACAAAGATCCCATAAAGCAGCAGTATTGCATTTTCTATGTGGATCACTTGCTGGCATCAGGGCGCATTTCTCCAGAGATGACTGTTAGTGTCCTATCAACCGTGGCCGCTAACGCAACCAGTGAGACCGTAAGGCTCGAAGCACTGCGAATGATGCCGCAGCTTCTTGAGCAAGAGAATTTCCAAAAGGAGCTCAAGCCCCTGCTGGTCCGCGCGATCGGGAGCCTGATTTCCACGGTGACGGAAGTCGACGTCCTAAGAAGGCAACTCATGCTCGACATTCAAAATCTGGTCGAAGCTGATCCAAGCTACAGAAAAGCATTGATCGATGAGCTCTCGGAAATGGATCGAAGCTGGAGCATTATCAACATCCAGGGAAGATCTGACCCGGACCTTAAGCAAGCTCGCGTTGGGATCCAAGTAAAGCTGGCTTTGCTTAGCCTCGTCCAAGACTATCGCCTCCAGCAGGAAATCGCCTCAAGCCTGGTTGATCTTGCCGCGTCGTCGCCGGAGCTCGCAAAGTTTGTCAGTGATCAATTGGACATGTTCTCAGTTTCCAGTCCGAGAACGGCGCTACGCGTGCTAGCCAGATCAGCAAAGCAGGCTCTCGATACCGGAAATCAGCTGCCGCCTCCACCGAACGATGGACACAAGGGTTTGCCACCGGTACTTGTAGTCGCCGAGGACGAAGAGCAGCAGACGTCCGCCCAAACACTGGCTCGAGCGCTTGAGGAGGACGGCATTCATGTTCAGGGGGTCGACGTAATAAGTTCCGCAAAGGAGGCTAAACTGAATTCGCCCGAGAATCTTGAGATTCGTTTCTCGAATGGCGCGAATGGACAGACCTTCTTGACCTCGATGACGGACGTCGTCAGAAGATCCACAGGACAGGACCCGAAGATCGTTTCAGACTCGACGAGTGTCGATCCGGGAGCTTACGAGATATGGCTCTCCAGTCATAAGGAAGCCCGGCAGCAGTAGCGTAGAGCCGCACAGCGAATATCTGGGCGCCGGTCTTGAGCCTATGATGCGCGCAAACGTGGTCACCGCGAATGTCGAATAGAGCACTCCCGTATTTCTTGCGACGCCTGTGACGGTCAAGCGCGGGCAACCGTCGTTCGCGCGGTGCGGATCTCGTGCAGCACGAGGTTCATCAATTCTTCGACGGAAGTTTCTCGCGTTGGCCGGTCAAACGTGATCTGGCCGTTTTGCAGAAGACTCACGCGGTCGCAAACATCGAAGATGTGAGCGTAGTTATGCGCCACAATGATAATGGATACCTCGCCTTTCTCCTTGAGACGACGGAGCAAGTCCAAAATCATCGCGCTCTCTTTCACGCCCATGGCCGCAGTCGGTTCGTCCAGCAGCAGGACTTTGGCATTGGCAAAAACAGAGCGTGCAACCGCTATCGCCTGTCGCTGACCACCTGAGAGCTTGGAAATCTCAACATCGACGTTGGGAATATTGACACCCATTCCCTCGAGTTGCTCTATCGCGCGCTCCCGCATGGCGCGGTCATCCAGGATTCCGAGGAAGCGGTTGGACATGATTTCTCGCTGAAGAAACATGTTGCGGTAGACGTTGAGTTCGCTGATCAGCGCAAGGTCCTGGTAAACGGGTTCAATTCCCAACGATCGCGCGTGACTGACCGATTTGAGTTCGATCTCCTTTCCCTGAAAATAAATCTTCCCGCTGCTTGGCCGGTGAAATCCCGTGAGGATCTTCAGCAAAGTCGATTTTCCGGCACCGTTGTCCCCAAGGAGCCCCAGGACTTCGCCTTTAGCGAGACGGATTGAGGCATCCTTGAGGGCTGCGACCCGGCCAAAGGATTTGGCGATGTGCTCCGTGCGAAGGGTCTCCTCGTTCATCATCCGGCCCCCGCCGCGCGAAGACGGCTTAAGTGAACGTTGATCAGCATCGTGACCAGGATCGCTCCCCCCAAAATCATGTTAAAAGTATATGCGCTGACCCCGGAGAGCGTGAACCCATCCTTTAAGATCCCAAGCACTGCAGCGCCGAGGAACGCGCCAACGATCGTTCCCGAGCCCCCAGTCAGGAGCGTTCCGCCAATGACGGAAGACGCGATGGCCATGAACATGATTTCGGTTCCCCCCGCGAGCGGATCGATCGAACCGATACGAAAAGTATCCAAGATGCCCGCCAGACCCCCCAAAACACTGCAGATGACAAAGTTTCCGATCTTAATTCGTTCAATCTTGATGCCCACCTCAGTGGCACCAATGATATTGCCTCCCGTGGCGACCGTGTGCAACCCCCATCGCGTTTTGACCAGCACGAACTGAAGAATGAGCGTCACACCGATCGCCCACAGAATTTGCGAGACCGGGTTGCCGCCGAAGATCTCCTCGAGCACCGGCCCGGCCTCCGGCCGCACGGGAAAGCCGCCCGAAATGCTAAGGGTCAAACCGTTGATCAAAAACAGCGTGCCAAGGGTGGTAATGAAAGACGGGATCCGAAGCAGCACGGTGAAAATCCCGTTGACGACACCAACGCTCGCCGCCGCGACAAGCCCAATCGCGATAGCGGGAATAAATGGAACTCCCGCCTGCTGCGCGAAATACATCACGAAAGGCGACAATGCGTAAACCTGCCCGACGGACAGGTCAACCTCGCCTGATATCAATACCATCACAAGTCCGGCGGCAATGATCGCCGTCATAGCCGTGTACTCCGCGAGATTTCCAATGTTACTGGGCGAAAGAAACGCAGGTGCCGTGCTCTGAAAGTAGATGATCATCACGAGGCCAGCCACTGCAACGCTGGCCTCTCGGGAGCGGAGCACGAAAAGTCCCGCCCGGCTCACCCAGCTTCGGCGCGAAGCACTTCTGCCTGCTCTTTCTCGCTGCGGAAGAAGGTCCGCCGTATCTGTCGCCATGACCTTTCGGTTCCACTCGATCCTTAGATCGGACCCGACCGCGTGAGTACTTTCTGCTCGCTGGAATTACCCTGATAGCGACTCTTCGAAGTTATGAATGGGTCGACATTTGCCTTCGTAAGAAAGCTCAGACCCGTGTTGATGTCCGAAGGACCGGTCAACCCTCCCGAGATCTTGTATAGGAAGAGCACCATCACGGTGTAGAATCCCTGGAGATATGGTTGCTGGTCGATGGTAAAGTCCAGATCACCCTTTTGGACATACTCAAGCGTGCTGGGCAGCAGATCAAAGCCACCGGCGTGCACCCCCTTCGCCTGCAGTTTATTCTCGCTCATCGTCTTTCCAACCGCCGAGGTGCCTCCGGCGTCGACGGCAAACATACCCTTGACGTCTGGGTGCCCGGTGTAATAGGCCGCGACCCGCGAAACCTGTTCGTTAAGGGTTGGGCCGCTGGCAATCTCATTCAATTTGATATTTTTGCCAGACTCCTTGATGGTCTCTTTTGCGCCGTCCAGCCGTGGCTGGATGTTCAGTTGTCCCGGCGTGGCAATAAATCCCACCACTTCACCTTCAGGGACTAGTTCAACAATCCGATCGCCCAGGGCTTTGCCTGAGAGAAACAAATCCTGACCAATGTAACAGAGGCGCTTGTTTCCCTTGGCGTCCGCGTTGTAGGACACCACGGGAATGCCCGCCTTGAAGGCTTTTTCAACGGGCTCGTTAAAAGCCGTCAGATCGACCAGAGACACCGCAATGCCATCGACGCCAGCGGAGACCGCCGTATTCAGGGCATTGACCATGTCCGCCGCGATCGACTTCTCCGAACCGGTCCATTGATAGGTGCAGCCCGTCAGTGCGCAGGCGTCTTCCGCGCCGTACCTCGTTGGGACAAAGAAAGGGTTCGTTGTGACGTGGTTCACGAAAACGAATTTCCACTTTGGATGCTTTGGGAAATTGCCGGCGCCTACTTCTTCGGCGGCTTCGGCGCTTGCCGGTATACCAATGCCGAGCGAAGAAAGCGAAGCCAGTGCTCCGACACTGGCAGCGCGGCGGAGGGCTTCACGGCGCGAAATTCCCACACCCTCATTGGTGCGGGAAATACGGTTTGTCTTTTTCATGGGATTTACTTCTGGGGGTTATGCTCCTTGCGTGAACTAATGGGGCAAAATTCGCCGGCGGCTGTCGCATTGAGATTGGTCTCAACTCGAGAGCCAAGAATGCCTCGACCGAGCTCTCTGAAATCGAATTGCTCGCGCGAATGCCCGACGCAGCGACCTGAAGCGACAGCGGACATTTGGCCAACTACGACTGCGCCAATGCGAGAAAGAGTCATAAGACTCACCTATTCGGTGGAGGGAATCGCTGTGCACAATATTAGAGAGAATTCCTTGGAATTCAACGGCCTTTTTGCTGGCGACGGTTATGGGAGTAGAGCCAAGAGAACGATCCAACCGCCTCCCTTGAT
>DATDAX010000225.1:0-3298 GCA_036525175.1 Terrimicrobiaceae bacterium
GCGACTTGTACTGCGGCAGGCGGACTATTTGGTGTCTTGATGCAGCTTGCGTGCTTGCCTGACCGTTCTTAGCCGCAGATCATTGGCACAAGCCGCAGGCTGCGCCATGACCTGAGGCCGCCTGGATGCGAGTTGACAACCGGAAAGACGGTTTACACTGCGCACCTCTTGACCGATGATGAATATGCCTTGGGGAAATCGAAATGAACCCACCTGGAGGAAAAGACAGTCTGGCCGAGGGCCAATTGCCCGGCCCTAAGACACTCGTCGATTACTACCACCTTCGGGAGCTACTCGAGGCGTTGATCCAAAAGGTGGGCGATGATGAAAATCACCCGCAGGCTGCGTTCTTGGGGCGGGTGGGTGAATTGATCGAGGAATACGAAGCTTCCCATTTCCCGGAAATTCTAGAAGCCGCAGCGGCATTTCGCCACCAGCCCAAACCTGCGCCGTAGGATCCCTGCACGGCGTCCCGGGGTCAGCATTTCCGCTTTTCAAGTTTTCAGAGTTCCCGCTTTTCAGCCATTTCCGCTTTTCAGCTTTTCGGACGGCCGTTCCCATCGCGGCCGCCATCAGGCCAGGCGGCACAGCCGCACCGGGTGACTGCGGCCGCGCACGAAAATCTCGGAAAAGGAAACAGAATCCCTGATACCGGCGGCTTGAGCGGCCTCGGCGGAAACTACCAGACGGGAGCCGATCTCCTTGTTCATCTGCTCCATCCGAAACGCCAGATTGACCACATCCCCGATGACTGTAAATTCCCGGCGGTTTGCCGCCCCCACAAGTCCCGACAGCACGTTGCCGTAGTGCACGGCAAGGCCGATGTCGAGCTCACGAAAACGCGGCGAGCATCGCTTGAGCTTCTCCACAATCTCGAGCAACTCACGCGCCGACATCACGGCGGCTGCAGCCGACTGCTCCAACGGAGAGGGCACTCCGAACACGGCGAGAAAACCATCCCCCAGAAACTTGTTGACGATCCCACCCCTCGCCTCGACGCAGCGAACCATCTCCGCCCAAAGCGCGTTCAAGGTTCCAACGCATTCGCTGGGGGCACGCGTTTCCGCGTATCGGGTGAATCCCCGTAAATCCGCGACCAGGACGGCGGATGGCCGCACTTCCGACCAATCTCCGTCGGGCCTCGCGAGGAGTTCGGCCACCACCCCGGGAGAGACGTGCTCGCCGAAGAGGCGCACGATTTCGGCGTGCGCGGTCGCCGTCGAAACAGTGTCGATCACCGTTCTCCGCAACAGCCAACTGACCAGGCCCGCCGCGATTCCCGACACCAGCAACATTCCAACCCGCATCGGATAGCCGAGCGCCGGGATTGGGCTGGCCGGGGGATAGTAGTCGACGATCTCGTGCCAATGAAGCCACGCCAGCAACCCATACTGCGCGGCAGCAACGACGCCGACGAAAACGCACAGAGCGGAATCAAGCTTCAGCGAGGACGTAATGAGCAGGAGGAAATACCCGAGCAAGGGCACTCCGAGCATGGCCAGCGCGGGTTCGATGGAACGAAGGAGAATCAGAATCGCGATACTCACGCAGGTGACTTCGATGAAGCTGTTGATATAGTTGTAAAGCGCGCGGAACGGTGGGCTGATGCCGCCGAACCGGCACCGCGTGATCCACAGACAAACCCCTTGATGCAAGGCTGCAAAGAGCGTGATGGCGATGAGCGAAAGGTGGCCCGGCATCATGGACCCGCGGGAATGCGAAACGAGATACAGCGCCGCGAGGAGCACCGCCAAAGAAAGCCAGAGCAGAGCCATTCCGCCCGCGCGAAGCGTCTCCGACCACAGCAAGCGCCGGCCCAGTTCGATCTCTCCCGGGGTCTCTATCTCGGCTCCCTTTCGCATGCGCAACCTGCAAGCGGGCAATAGCTTGGCCCGCGCATTCTATCAATCAAATACGCGCCATGCCGCGACGCCTGTCGCCCTCAAGGTGGTTGATGGTCCGGCCGTAGCCGGATCCGGCTGCCGCCGGATTGAGAGGTGATAGTTAAGGGATGAATTCCCTACCGAATTCCGGGCGAGCGGCACCGAAAGTCAGGCTGCGCGGGTACTAGCCGCGTCGGTAGCCTGAGCGCCTTTCGACTCGTTCTCCCTTTTGCGTCCCAATCGCTTCGCTCATCTCGGCTCCCAGAAACTCCTGAATCACCGTTCGCACAATCGGGCGCAGAAAATCGCCCTCCTCGACCATCATCGCTTTGATCTCAGCGCTCCTCCCGTTACTCTTCTTTCGGACCATGGTTCGATATTCATTTGATTGTTTCTTGCTCCAAACTGCTTACCACGACCTCTTCTTTTTGCGGAACTTTCAGAACACTACCCTGCTGAACGCAAAATAGACTCCGTGAAGCGATTGCGGCAGTGCCTTTGAGCGCTGTTTGAAGAGCGGGTCTGGACGAGCATTTCTTCGCAAGCGGTTGCTTAACTGATTGCTCCGCCTTATGACGCAGCTTCAGCGCAGGCCTGCTTTGGAATTAGCGCGCCGGATGTGGTCATCGAAGGCATCGTCAATGATGCGTTCGGGGACTCTTGAGAAGTATTCAGCCTTCAATATGCTAGCTCCGGCAACCCGGGCGAAATCACGACCGAGTTTGCCCGACCGTCGCTTTACCCGGCTCAACGGCCCGCTTGGCAGCAAACCACTGGTGGTGAGATTCGGCCGGATCTTGCTTCCGCCAATCCGTGCCGAGCACCAGATCGGCGTATTTCACTATGGAATTCACGTAGTCACGGGTCTCCCGCTCAAGCTTCATCTTTTCCAGATCGGCCAACGGCACGAGAGCCGCGTGCATGCTGCCGTCGTCGTCCTGCTCGGCAACGCAGGCGACCGGCGTAATCTCCAAGCCGGTCACCATTGTCCGCTTCTCACCGTGCAATTTGCCGCTCGAAATTCTCAGGTTGGCGACAAGGCTCACCACCGTATAGGGCGGGGCGGCAATGGGCGTCAGATTGCCGAGACTGTAGAGAATCGGCACTTGCTTGTCCGGGTCGCTATGCGGCCGGTAGATCTCGATGGGCTGAATGACGTGCGGATGCTGGGCAATGATCGCGTCCGCGCCCAGTTCGGCTAACTTGTGAGCATATCCGAGCTGCTTGGGGTTCGGATAGAACTCCCATTCCGCACCCCAGTGCAGGACCAACATGACCAGGTCGGGGCCCGCTGCTCGGGCCGCCTTGATCTGCGCCTCGATCCGCAACGTATCAGGGTTTTCAACGAGGTCGAAGAGTGTGATATCGACGATCCAGGGCTTGTCGGGAGGTAACGGTTTGTTGTTGATCGAAAA
>DATDAX010000226.1:0-45550 GCA_036525175.1 Terrimicrobiaceae bacterium
TTCAATACGCCGAATCCGAATATCGACTTCGAAAAACTGAAGCTCCGCGTGCCGGCCGCATCCGAACCCTTCCCGGAGACGGATGGCGAGCGTATGGCGGGCGTGAATTCCTTCGGATTTGGCGGCGCGAATGCACATACGATCCTCGCGGAGCCACCCCCGCTCCCGGAGACCAAACATAGTGATATGTGGCCGGAACGTGCCTGGCCTGTGGTGCTGTCTGCCCGATCAGAGGAAGCACTTCGTGGCTGCGCAATGAAACTGGCAGCGTGGCTTACGGAGCGCTCCAACCTCAACGGCGAATCGCCCGTTTTGCCGGATTTCACTTACATGCTGGGCGCCCGACGCAATCATCATCCCCATCGTCTTACCCTTGTCACACGTGCCGTCCCCGAACTGATCCAGGAGCTCGACGCCTTCGCGATCAAGCAGGAGAGCGTGAAAGTGCGCACTTCTTTTACCCCACGTCCCGAACACTCACCGCGCATTGCTTTCGTGATGAGCGGTCAAGGACCTCAATGGTGGGGTATGGGGCGCGAGTTGATCCAGCACGAGCCTATTTTCCGGCAGATCATCGAGCGTTGCGACGCGGCGATGCGCGGTTACGCGCGTTTTTCCCTTCTCGACGAGTTGGGTCGGTCTGAGGAGAGCTCAAAAATGCACCGCACAGAAGTCGCGCAGCCAGCAATCTTCGCGATGCAAGTTGCGCTCGCAGAACTGTGGAAATCGTGGGGCGTGCAGCCCGCCGCCGTCGTCGGCCATAGTGTTGGCGAGATCGCTGCCGCGTGTGTTGCGGGCGTGTTCTCGCTGGAGGAAGGGGCGCGCATCGTTGCCTTGCGCGCGCAGTTCATGGATAGCTGCGCTCGCGGCCAAGGCACAATGCTTGCCGTCGGCCTCGGCGAGGAAGAAGCGCGCGCTCTGATCGCGCGTCATGACCGTACCGTCAGGATTGCAGCTTTCAATGGCCCCCGCTCACTCACGCTGGCGGGTCCGCGCCTTTCCCTGGAAGCGATGCTCGCCGAACTCGATGCGCAGGGTGTTTTTGCCCGGCTCGTGCGGGTCGATCATCCGTTCCATCACCCGCTGATGGAACCGGCTGCCGAAGCGCTCGAGGACGCGCTCACCGATCTAAAACCGCAGGCCGACACAGTTCCGTTCTTCAGCACCGTGACGGGAACCCACTGCCCGGGTGAGACATGCGACGCGATTCACTGGGGCAACGGCGTCAGGCATCCCGTGCAGTTTGCGTCGGCCATCAGCGCGCTCGGTGATTTCGGTGTGGACATCTGGCTGGAGCTGGGTGCGCATCCGGCCCTCGTCCACTCAATACAGGAATGTCTCACTGCCCGTGACCTCTCGAAGGGGACGGTGATCTCATCAGTGCGCCGGGAGCGCGAGCACGAATCGATGCTCGAAGCGACGATGGATTTGCACCGCGCGGGGGTCGCGCTTGATTTCAAAGCAATGACTCCTTCGCGCCGACGGCTCTCCCTGCCGACGTATGCCTGGGATCGGAGCCGCTGGTGGAACGAAGCCCCCGACTGGCGTGAAGGGCGCCTTGCGTCTGGCGGACGCGGACTACTCGATGTCCGCCTGCCACGTGCCACCCCCACGTGGACCGCGCGCCTCGACAGCCGGCACATGGCATTTCTTAAGGATCACAAAGTCGAGAGCCACGTTATCTTCCCCGCTGCCGCATTCGTCGAGCTGGTCTTGGAAGCGGGCGCGCAGATTTTCGAAGGCCGCCCGTTCGTAATCGAAGATTTCGAGATCCGCAAGCCGCTCATCCTGCCCGAACTGGCGAACAACATTCACATCGAGATTTCCTACGATCCCAGCGAGCGCTCGATCGCCATCCAGAGCCGATTCGAGCAAGGCGCGGCGTGGTCGCTGCACGTGGTAGGATCGATGCGCGGCGAGCGGACGGAGTCGGTCTTCTCTTCGTCGACATTCGAGTCCGCGCCTGGCCTGGAGCCGGTGGAAATCGAGGGCTTTTACCGCTACATGAGCGACCTCGGCCTTCGGTACGGCGAAGAGTTTCGCCCCATTCGCGAGCTGGTCGCGGGCGTCGGGCAATCGGCGGGAAAGATCACGCTCTCGGACGCCATCGCGACGCGTGCGGGAGAGTATCCGTGCCACCCGGTCCTCTTTGACGGCGCATTGCAAACCTTCTCCGCCGGAGCAGCCACCGTTGAAGATCGCCGGATGCGGATGAAGTTGCCGGTCCGATTTGCTCGCATCCTCTTTCTCCGCTCCCCGGGCGCATCCGCACGTGTCCGCGCCGAAGTCCTTCAGTGCAATGAGGAGTTCACCGAGGGCCGCATCGGTTTGTATGACGAAGCTGGCAAGCCCTGTATGCTGGTGGACGGCTTCCGCGCCATCAGTGTCGCCAATGTGCGACGCGGCGGATCGGGCGGTACTCGCGACGTGCTTTACCATCTCGATTGGGAACGGACTCCCCTTCCGGCGCAGCCCGCGCCTCCGCCGCCACCCTTGTCGCGTCTTTTCGCCGCCTCCCAACAGGCGCTCGATGAGGTGATCGAAACCCGCGGCCGAGCCGGCCTCGAAGCCGCGCTTGCCGCCGTCGACGATCTCACTGCCGCGCAGCTGGCTTACGGATTGCGGGAGATGGGCGTGCAGACTGGTTCTCCGTTTAACGCCGACACGCTCGGCGTCGCAGAGCCGATGCGACCTGTTTTCGAACGTTTGATGGCAAAACTGGCATCACGCGGAATGCTGGACGCCAGCACCTCGGGCTACCGTGCGAGCACGACTCTCCCGAGCGCAGCCGACTCCGCGCTTGAGGCGCTCAAGGCGTTGCGCGCCTTTATCGCAAAGCATCCCGGTCATCTTCCCGAAGCGCTGCTCGTCGCCGGCAATTGCGCGGAGCTTGGCCCGATTCTGCGCGGCGAAAAGGATGCCGTGCAGGTACTTTTTGCCGGCGCCGGCGCGGAGCTGCTCGATCAATTCTACGGTGACGGCCTCTTCACGAGTCACTGGCTTGCTGCAATCACCGCTGCGGTCCAGGAAGCCGCGCGGGCTTTACCTGAGGGGCGCGGACTGCGCATCCTTGAGGTTGGCGCGGGCACCGGCGGCCTCAGTGCGCACTTGCTCCCGGCGCTCGAACGCGGCCTGCATTCCTACACGTTCACCGATGTATCCGCCGCTTTTTTTGCCGGCGCGATTCAGAAGCTGGCAGCATTTCCGGAAGTGGAGACAAAAATCTTCGATCTGGAGAAGCCGGGCCCTGACCAGGATCTCGATGCAGGCTCATTCGATTTCATCATCGGCACGAACGTGCTCCATGCCGTGAGCGACGTGCGTGCCACGCTCAAGCATCTTCACGAATTGCTGGTTCCGGGCGGCGATCTTGTCTTTATGGACGTCGCCGCGCCGCAGCTCTGGACCGAAGCCGTGTTTGGCCTCACCAGTGGCTGGTGGCGCTTTTCTGATCGGGACTTGAGACCGGAGCATCCATTGCTGGGAAGGGCGCAGTGGGAAACGCTGCTGCGTGAGGCAGGCTTCAGCGAGACCGCTTCGCTTGCTGCGTTGGTTGGACCGTACGGCGAAGGTCAGATCGGTCTCTTCGCGCGCAAGCCGCGCGAGCAGGGAGAGGCGACATTTCTGTCGCTCAACGGCGATTCGGCGGCAGGAATGTCGCCGCTCCTTGGGTCATGGCTCATCTTTGCGGACGGGTCCGACCTCAGTGATCAGATCGCCGCACGCCTGCGGGCCGCGGGCGCCCTTTGTCGCGTGGCACGGCGGGGCGATGCTTTCACATCGGGCGAAGCGGACGAGTTTACTCTTCGGGCCGAGGCGTTGGAAGATTGGCAACGACTTTTCGGATCCTGGACCGGCGAAGCCTCACCTGAACGTCTCGTCTATCTCTGGAATCTGGACGCGCAGGCCGCAGAAGAAGATGCGGTGATGGGTACGGACGCGCTGCTTCACCTCGTTCAGGCGCTTGAAGCGACGCGGCCCGCCGCCAAACTGCGGATCGATTTCGTGACGCGCGGCGCGCAACCCGTGGGGCGGAACACGCCTGCAACCGCCGTTGAACAAGCGCCCGCGCTCGGTTTGATGCGTGTGATTCTGAACGAGCACCCCAATTTCGCGTGCCATGGTATCGATCTACCGCCGCAGGCATCGGACGCAGATATCTCGTTGCTCTGGAGCGAGCTGCTGCGGACGGATGCGGAGCGCGAGGTCGCGTTTCGCGGACAGGCGCGCTACGTGCAGCGCCTCGATCGTGGACGGCCGCGTATCGAGCGAAGCCTCGATGCAGCGGTGCCGCTGCGGATCGAGTCTCGCGAGCGCGGGCACCTGGACGCGCTGCGCTTCGCCCCGTTCGCTCTGCCGCCATGCGGTCCAGGCGAAGTGATTATCGACGTCAGAGCTGCCGGCATGAATTTCCGCGATGTGCTAAAGGCGCTCGCGCTCTATCCCGGCGAAGCGCCGGATGCGCGCATATTTGGCGATGAAGTGGGCGGCATCGTGACTGCCGCCGGCTCCGATGTAATGCACGTGAAAGCGGGCGACCGGGTTTTCGGCCTCGCTGTCTTCGGTCTCGCGACGCAGACGATCGCCCGCGGCGGCGACGTTCGGCCCATTCCCAACAGACTCTCATTTGAAGACGCCGCGACCATCCCTGTGGTCTTCATGACCGCCTGGCACGCATTGAAGAACGTTGCGCGGCTGCGGAAAGGCGAGCGCGTTCTGGTTCACGCGGGAGCGGGTGGCGTGGGAATGGCTGCAATCCAGATCGCGCTTCATCTCGGGGCGGAAGTAATTGCCAGCGCGGGCAGCCCCGTCAAACGCGCGCTGCTCGAAACGCTTGGCGTGAAACACGTAATCGACTCGCGCCGTGGGGATTTCGCGGAGGCCGTGATGGAGCTCACAGAGCGTCGCGGCGTGGACGTGGTGCTCAACGCGCTCGCGAGCGAAGCCATCCCCATGGGCCTCTCCTGCCTCGCCGAATTCGGCCGCTTCATCGAGATTGGCAAACGTGACATTTATCAAAACTCGCGCATTCCCCTTTGGCCGTTGCGGCGAAACGCATCCTTCCATGTTGTTGCGATGGATGCAGTTTTCGTTGGAGATGAAGCGCTGACGCGCGAGATGCTTGAGGAGATCACCGAACTGGTCGAGCAGGGCGCGCTGCATCCCCTGCCCTTCCGGGCGTTTCCAGCGAGCCGCGTCGATGCGGCGTTCCGCCTCATGGCTGGCGGCAGGCATATTGGCAAAGTCGTTGTGTCATTTCCGGAACCATTTGTGCCGCGCCGCGGCGAGCCACTCGCGCCGGACGTCGAAATCAAGTCGGACGGCTGCTATCTCATTACCGGCGCATTCGGCGGTTTTGGGAAAGTGCTGGCCAACTGGCTCGTCGAGCGCGGCGCGCGGCACCTCGTGCTCTCCAGTCGCAGCGCTGCGTCCACCCCGGAAGCGGAAGCGTTCGTGCAGAAATTGCGCGACCGCGGAGTCGATGTGAAGGCCGAGCCCGCAGATGTGGGAAATTCAGGGGATGTGTCGCGACTTGTCGGCAAGATTCGGTCCGGCGATCAGCCCCTGCGAGGAGTCTTCCACCTCGCCATGGTGATCGACGACGCGCCGCTTTCTGCGCTCACCGGGGAACGCATGCGCGCCGTGATGGCGCCAAAGGCGCTCGGCGCATGGTTGCTGCACAAGGAGACGCGCGACCTAGCACTCGACTGTTTCGTGATGTTCTCGTCGATATCGAGCATCTTCGGCAATCCCGCGCAGGGCAACTACTGCGCGGCGAACGCCTTCCTCGATTCCCTCGCCCACCACCGTCGCGCGCTCGGCTTACCCGCGTTGGCGATCAATTGGGGTGTGCTTGGCGGCGAAGGCTACGTCGCCCGCAATGAGCGCGTGGCCGAATTCCTCGCCCGGCAGGGCACATCCGAGCTCTCGCCAGGTGAAGTGATTTCGCTTCTCGAATCGTCGCTTCGCACGGGCACCACGCAGGTCGCAGCCATCCGGGTCGATTGGGCGAAGTGGCGTCAGTTCTTCCGCGGCATGCAGGAAAATCCGCTCCTTGGTCGCATCTTTGCCTCTATCGAAGGACACGAAAGCAGCGGTGTGGCCGGGGACTGGCGGAACCGGATCGAATCCGCCGCGCCGGAGGAAAAAGAAGCCGTCATCGCGCAGGCTGTGCGCGAAGTTGTTGGCTCGGTGCTGCGGGTGAAGCCCGACACGCTGCGCGACGACCAGCCGCTCACCGATCTCGGTCTCGATTCCCTGATGGGCGTCGAGATCGAAAACTCGCTTGAAACCGCCACTGGCATCGCGCTTCCGCCGACCAGTTTGATGCGGGCGCGCACGATCGGCCAGATAGCAGCATTGATTGCCAGCCACGTATGCGGTGCAGCCCCGGTTTCCGCCGCTCCCTCCCCTACCCTCGCTGTAGAACCAGCACCCGCGGCTGAAGTGGATCTCGACGCGCTTTCCGACGAGGAAATCGACCGGTTGCTTGGCAACGATTCGGTCTCTGGAGTCGCTGCGGCTGCGAGGCCCGGAGGGCCAGCAACGTGAGTAGCCGTGGTCGAGCGACGCAAGGCCACGGGATGGAACGCAACATCAAGAGGAAGCCCCGTTAGCGGCGAAACTGAACTCGCATGTCGCACGATAAACGCACTCGTCTCAAGCAGTGGCTGGAAAGCGGAGAGGCCCGCCTCCATCCGCTGACTTTTCCGCAACGCGAGTTATGGGAAACATCGGCAGTGCCGCTCGCAGATCCCGGGAATCATATCTGCTGCCTCATACCCGCTCGCGGACTTCTCACAACGCGCGATTGCGAAACCGCGTTCCGCCGCGTCGTGGAACGCCAGGAAGTCCTCCGGCTCTCCTTTTTGCCGGGCAAAGAGCGGCCGCTGCAGATGATTCGAAAAGGCTGCGACCAGAATCTCCAGTTCCGAGAGCTTTCCCCGGCGCAGAGCCAGCCGGAGGCGATTGAGGAAATCGCCGGGGAGATTTTTCGCGAGCCATTCGACCTGGTTCAGGGCCCATTGTATCGCGCGGTCATCCTTCGGCGCGCGGCGGATGACCACGTATTTGTTTTCGCCATTCATCATGCAATCGCTGACGGCTGGACGCTCGGGGTTTTCGTGCAGGACCTGTTCGGCGCGTATTTGCAAGAGGTTATGGGCAGGTCGGCTCCGCTTCCGCCCGTGCCCCTCTCTTATACCGAATGGGGCGCGGCGGAGCGGGCATTTTGGCAGTCGGCGGAACTGGAACGGCGGGTAGCCTTTTGGAAATCTGCTCTCGCGGGTTCACGCCGACTTTGGGCGCCGCAGAGCACGTCTGCAGCGCTCCAGCGGTGGAAGTCCCATATTCCTGCTGAGATCAATGCCGGGGCGCGGGAGCTTGCGCGCCGCAGCGGAGCCACATTGTTCAGCACGTTGCTCGCGGCGTTTCAGATCACTCTCTCCGAGTGGACGGGCGTGGACGACATCGTTGTCGGCACACCGGTCGCGAATCGCGGCAAACAAGCGGTGCGCGAGACCATGGGTTATTTCTCGGGAATCGTACCGCTGCGAAGGCAGGTGGACAGGAGGAGCACGTTCTTAGAAAGTCTGCGCGTTACGCATCAGACGACCGTAGATTGCTTTGCCAACGCGATGCCCTTCGCTGAGCTGACGCATGCGCTCGGAGATTCACCTGAGCCCGGACATCACCCCGTCTTCCAGGTGCGCTTCGCTTTGCAGAATCATCCCGTCCCTCACGTGGCTCTGCCGACACTTTCCGCGAAGCTTCAGATGCGGTCCACCGGCACGGTCCGATTTGACCTTGGGTGCGAAATCACCGAGCAGGATGAAACGTTGGAAGTCGTCTGGCTATTTCGTGCCGGTATGTTCTCGCAACTCGACCTTCAAGAACTGGACTGCAAGTTCCGACACGTGCTGACCAATGTGGCCCGCTCGCCGGAAAGCCCTGTCGCGACTCGCCTCAACTCGACCCCATGAACAATGTTGCAACCGTTAACGCTATCGAGCCGCGCGGCCCCCATTGGATCAGCCGCGCAGCGTTCCAGGTAGTCTCAATCCTATTCTTCTCGACGGAGGCCGTGCTGGGAATGGCTGTGTACCACGGCTGGATATGGCTGGCAGTGCCCCTTGTGCTGATTGCCAGCCATTTCATGCACGGCTTCCTGATCGGTTTTCACGAAGCGTCTCACAGTCTGCTCCGCAGGAACCGGTTGTTTAATGACATCGAGGGAACTGTCATCGGTGCGTTCAGCTTCATGAGCTTCACCCTGTTTCGCGTCGTGCACCAAACCCACCATGCGCATCTGGCCAGCGAACGGGATGAAGAGATGTGGCCGCTCGTTCAGACGCGTGTCCCTCGATCGGCGCGGTGCGCCGCCGCGGTTCTCGAGTTAACCGCTGGCGTCGTCTATTCGCCGATGATTTTTCTGCGCGCGTTTCTCTGCAAGAACTCACCTGTGCGAAGCAAGCGGATGCGCCGCCGCGTCTGGTCGGAATTGGCGCTGAGCGCCGCGCTATGGACCGCCATTCTATCGGCGGTTGCCTATTGGGATGGGTGGAAATATTTCCTCTGGATGTACGTGGCGCCGGCCTACATCGCGGCAAACTTGCAAAGCTGGCGGAAATACATCGAGCACGTCGGCCTTACCGGAGACACCGTGAATGGTTTGACGCGCAGCATCGTAGCAGACACGTGGCCGGGCCGATTCGTGGCGCTGACGCTGCTCCACGAACCTTTCCATGGCGTACATCACCAGCGCGCTGGATTGCCGCACGCGGAGCTGCCTCAGCGCGTCGAGGACCTCATGCCCAGGGCGCCGGGCGAGCGGGAACCGTTTCCAAGCTATTGGCACGCGCTGCTGGATCTGTTCCGAAGCCTTGAAAACCCTCGGGCTGGCTCTCAGTGGCGTTCGGAAAAGCCGGCCCGAACCGCCCAATACAGCCAACCTCCTGTCTCAGACCGAACTATGCCTAAGGGAGGTAAACTATGAAAAAGAGCTTTTGCGCAGTTGCTTTCGTCACTGTGTCCATGGCGCTGAGTGGCTGGAGCTCGGCGGCTGACACGGCCCCGACCACAACGACAACGACAACGACAACGATATCGGGTGGCACCATCGCGGAGTTTGTTCCAGGCGAAACCGTGGTCATGCAATCCGAGACGAGCCCCGCACCCGCCCGCTATTTGGTTACGCGCGAGACTACTTTCGTGGATGAATCCGGCGCGCCCGTGGCCGTCGAGCAAGTCAGTCGAGGGATGCCGGTAACGGTCCAGTACGTGCGGGAAGGCGACCGGGTGCTGGCATCCCGTGTCATCGTCCATCGCGAGCCCACGATGACCAAGGCGCGGGCGGAAGCACTCGAGAAATATTACGAGGAGTTGGAGGAGAATTCCGAAGGTAGAGCGAAGGCTGAGGCGAAGGCGCTCGAAGAATATTACGACAAACTGTCGGACGAATTGAAAGACTGACTTGACTTCGCTTCATGATTAAGGCTTGCAGCTTCGCAGCATAGCCACCGAAGGCCGCCACCCGGGACGGCGCGGCTGTCGTTAACAAACCCATGAAACGAACCTCGCCGAACCCCGAACGCACCAACGCAGCAGGCTGGGTATTCGAGGTGAGAGGTCTCAAGAAAGAGTTCGACGAAGGGCAGGTGCAGGCACTGCGTGGCGTGGATTTTCGGATTGCCGAAGGTGAGTTCGTCGCGGTCATCGGCCCCAGCGGTTGCGGAAAGACCACTTTGTTGCAAATGCTCGGGGCGCTGGACCGACCGAGTAGCGGTTCTTTGCTGTATCGCGGGCGGTCGCTCTCCGACCTGCCCGATCCCTCCGCCTATCGGGCGCACGAAATCGGATTCATCTTCCAATCGTTTCATTTGCTTCCGACTTTCACCGCGGTTGAAAATGTGCAGATCCCGATGTTTGAAACCAGCCGTTCCTTCTTACAGCGGAAAGAACGTGCCATCGAACTGTTGAAAGCCGTCGGCCTCGAGAAGCGCATCAATCATTTCCCCGCAAAACTCTCCGGCGGCGAACGTCAGCGGGTCGCCATCGCCCGCAGCTTGGCGAACGATCCATCCGTGCTTCTGGCGGACGAACCCACCGGCAATCTTGACAGCGAAAACGCCCGTTACATTCTGGAGCTCCTCACCCGGCTCCAACGCGAACAAAACATGACGCTTATCCTGGTCACTCACGATATGGACATCGCTCGGGGCGCCTCGCGTGCGATCCAGATGAAAGACGGTCACGTCGTCTTCGACGGCGATCCACTCAAACTCTCTACTTCCGTCTGATATGACCTTTTTCGCCGTTGTTGCCCGTGGCCTCAGACGCCGCCCCGTTCGCACCGGCCTTACGCTGGTGGGCATTTCCATTGGTATCGCCGCTGTTGTTGCCCTCGTGGGGTTATCGCGGGGACTGGTCTCCAGTTGGAGTAAAGGAATGAAATCGCGCGGGACCGACATCGTTGTCCACAACATGCGGGGCTCCTTGACGCCGAAACCATTTCCTGCAGCGGCACGGGATCGCATCGCACAATTGCCGGGGGTGGCGGCGACGTGCTCGATCCTCGTTGAGCTGATGAGTGTTGAGAACTCGGAGATGATGGTAGTCTCGGCGCGGGAATGGGGCGGGTTTGCTTGGGAAAACCTCAAACTGCTCAGCGGCCGGATGCCACGCGATGCCTCAGAACGGGCAGTGATTCTCGGGCAGACTGCCGCAGAAGTGCTCGGAAAAAAAGTGGGCGATGCCATCCAGATCGAAACGGAGGAATTAACCGTAGTCGGCGTTGTGGACGGCGGCGCGCTGGTCGAAAACGGCTCGGTCATTCTTGGGTTGCCGCTGCTCCAGGAAATCACAGGCAATCAGGGTCGGATCAGTGCGATCGACGTTCGCGTCGCTCACGGCATGGGCGAAGCGGGAATGCAGCGGTTGCGTGAGGAAATGTCGCGTCTTATTCCCGAAGCACACGCCGAGGTTGCGGGCGAGCACCTGCGCAACAGTCAGAGCTACCGCATCGTCAGCGCAATGAGCTGGGGCACTTCGTTACTGGCAATTCTGGTGGGCGTGCTCGGTGTTATGAATACGATGCTGATGACCATG
The DNA here is from genome assembly GCA_036525175.1 of Terrimicrobiaceae bacterium. Lineage (GTDB taxonomy): Bacteria > Verrucomicrobiota > Verrucomicrobiia > Chthoniobacterales > Terrimicrobiaceae > DASTFP01. The sequence goes on from DATDAX010000226.1 coordinate 11,107, forward strand.
TTTGAACGGAAGCAGGAGATATGCATCCTTCTCGCGCTCGGCTGGAAACGCAGCCGGATCGTTCGCATGGTCTTATGGGAATCGGCATTGCTCGGCTTGCTTGGCGGCATCGTCGGCGTGGCACTGGGTGTCGTCGGCGTTCACGTCATGCAGGCGGCCCCCGCCATCCGTGGCCTCCTCGAACCGGAGCTGAGCGCCACCCTCATGGTCGAGGCGATTGCTATTTCCCTGGTGGTCGGGATTCTTAGCGGACTGTATCCCGCGTGGCGCAGTTCGCGACTGGCGCCGAGTCACGCGTTGCAAACTTGAAGACGCACCGTCCCTGTAACGCTGTAACCTATGGATTGTCCAATGACCCACCGTTTCATTGCCAGATTCCTTGGCTTTTTCCTGCTATCCAGCTTCGTTTTAGCCGCGGAGCCAGAGGTTCCTGCCATTCCGGCATCCGAGCTGGCTGCTCGTCTCGTTGCAAAACAGCAAGGCACTTCTTACATCCGCGTGCGAATGGAAACCCCTGGGGGAACCGCAAAAGTAATCCAGCTTCAGATCAAGTCGCGGGTCTCACAGCGGGGTGCCGATCTTGTCTATCAAGTGCTTTTCCCAAAAGAGCGGAAAGGCGAGGCAGTCCTCCTGCACCGGTCAGGAAATCGCATCAACGGGACGCTACTCAATCCGGCTGGCGCCTTCCGCACCCTGGGTGCGACGGATCTCGATGAACCGCTGTTTGGTAGTGCCCTTTCCTTTGAAGACGTGATTGACGACTTCTTTGCCTGGAGCCAGCAGGCAATTGTCGGCACGGGCGAGATCGACCGTATTGCCTGCCAGATTCTCGAATCGAAGCCCGGCAAAGGGCAACGCTCCTCCTACTCCAGCGTCCGCACGTGGGTGGATCCGCGTCGTCTCGTTCCCCTGCGTATCGAGAAATATAGCGGTAAAGGCCAATTGTTACGCCAGATCGCCGTCACGCGCATCACGCTCGACGGGGGCGATTCCATCCCAGTCAACCTCTCGGTACGCGGTCCGCGCGGCGTCGTGACTGAAATCGACGGCTCTCGCATCAAACGTGGAATTACGTTTACCGACGCCGAATTCACCCCTGAAGGCCTCAAGCGCATGACGGTTCCGCACGAGGCACCGGAGTAGCAGTCCATTACCTGCTTTCATTACTTTTTTTTGCCGGGCCTGCCCGCTTTTCGATCAGCTCCATGATTTCCTCCGCGGTAACTTCCAGAAGCCGTTTTTCGTTTTCCTCGAAACGGCGCGGCTTGAACCCCAGCACGCAGAGGGTGCCTATCACGTGGCCACCGGCAGTGCGCAGCGGGACGCCAGCGTAAGAGCGAAGGCCTCGCTGTTTGAAAAGCGTATCGCCGGAAAAGCGCCGGTCCCTGGCGAGATCTTCCACGATCAGCATCTCCCTGTTTGCCACCACGTGCGCGCACACGGAAACGTCACGCGGGATCTGGCCCGCGGCGGAAAGGTCGCTATCTAGGCCGCTCTGGGATTTGAAGAATTGCCGCTCCGCATCGATGAATGAGATGAGCGCGATCTGTACTTCGAGGATACGGGTGAGCCGCCTCGTGATGCGGTCAAACGCCGGCTCAGCGGCGCTATCGAGCAAGCCGGTGCCAAGAAGAGCGGCGACACGGCTGCTTTCGTCGTTGGTGGAGGGCACCAGCAGCGCATCCGGAGCGATTACCGCGGCATATTTACCCAGCTGCACCACGGCATCGGCCAAAGTGGTCACCACTTCGTCGGCGCCGCCTTCGCGCAGACGTGTCTTTGAGTCAACAAGGTCTTCAGTCGCCCCCCACAAACCCACCAGGATATGCATCTTCGGAAATTGGGCGCGCAACTTCCGGCAGAGATACCGTGCGTGAACAATCGTCGAGGGTGGCATCACAGAAATACAGACCGCATCAGCCGTTTCATTCTCCACGGCGCCGAGCAGTTCGCCGGTGGTCAGGGTTGCAGAGAAGGTTTTGGCCTCGAAGCGGTGCTGCCGGAGAATCTGCTCGAGCATCGTGGACGCAAATTCGTCGCGCATCGCGCGCGTCGGCAGGCATAACACGCGACACCTGAACACGCCGGATGGCACGCCTGCACCAGCGTTGTCTGCCTCAGCCGGCGTTTTTTCCAGCGGCTGCGAGCTGAGATCATCGAGAACGTCGCGCAGCTCCTGCTGAATGCCGACATACTGCTCGTCGTCGAGTTCATCGTTTTTCTTGTCGTACTCGACCGCCGCCAAGGCGGGGATGAAGACGGCATCGTAAAGCGTGGTGAGTGATTTGGTTTTAAGATAGGTGCTCGCAAAGGCGCTTGCGTCATTTACGTCTGGCGTAAGGAGTCGGTGGTAAAACTCTTCGTGCGGTTCCAGTGCTTTCTCGTCGCTGAGAAGGACCGCGAGGGCGTTAAACCTCGGCACATGCCGACCCATAACGACCAGGCAGACAGTCAAAGGCACGGCCAGCACCAAGCCGACAGCACCCCACAGCCAGGTCCAAAAAACCGCCGCAACGATCAGCGCGACGGCAGAAACCCCGGTGCTCGATCCGTAGAGAAGCGGCTCCATGATATTGTTGCTCAGCAGCTCGATGACGACAAAAAGCCCGATGGTGAGTGCGGGCATTGTCCAGTTGTTTGTCACCGCGAGTGAGAGTGCGATGGGAAAAGCGGCCGCGATCCAAGGGCCGATATACGGAATGAAACGCAGCACGGTCGCGAGCGCGCCCCAGAACAACGCGCTCGGCACGCCGATGAAATACAGCCCTACACCGATCGCCAGACCGTAGCTGGCGTTGACGATGAGCTGCATAAAGAGGTAACGAGTTACGCGTCGCGCGGCGTCGTCCATGGCACGTGTCGTAGCGGAAATATTGCCTTTTCCGATGAGACGAATCATGCGTCCACGCAGGTCTTCATGATGGGACAGCATGAAGATCACCAGGAGTAGCACGAGCGCCGTGGTCCCGAGCGGGCCCAGGAGGGGCTTAACGAGCGATCCCATCTGCTCCGGCATGCCAACCCGTTCAGGCTTGACGATTTCCACCGGCAGGGGCTTTGAAGGACTCGGTGCCGGCTCGGCTGCCTCTAGTGGCGCCGTGTTGGTCAGGGAAGGTGGTGGCGGCGTTCGAGGCGCAGGCGTCGATGTTGCCTCCAATTTGGGCAGATCTTTACTCAGTTCCTTGATGGTTTCGGACAAACGTTTGAACTTTCCACCTGTCGCCGTTTGCAAGCTGCTCAATTTGAGGTGGATATTTTCTTTGTAATCCGGCAGGCGCTCGGCGAGATCGATCATCTGTCGCGTGAGCGCCCAACCAAGGCCGCCGCAAACGCCGCAAAGGACCATGACCATTGCCAGCACAGCGGCAATCCGCCCGATCCAGCGTTCAAGTCGCACGACAACGGGCGAAAGCAGAAACGTCAGCAGCGCTGCCAGCGCCAGGGGAATGAAAATTTCACGCCCGAGGTAGAGCGCCGCGATGATCAGCGCGCCGATCACTGCGTTTGCCATGAAAACAATGGTGGCTGATGCGGTGCGCGTGCCGGTCTGCATGGGAAAACGAAGTGAACGGCTTATCTCACTGACGGATCCTCAGCCCCGGTTCGCGCGGCTGAAATCGAAAATGTGCGGCGCACCCGCCCGTCCACCGTAGGCAACCGTTGTCCGGAGCGATTCGTGCGCCCTTCCCTCGTATGGCAGTGCGCAACATAATAAATAGCAACGTTACTGCCGTAGAGAGGGTGCCACAGACTCTGCCGCGGCTTTTCAGGCCTAATGATCACACTTCATCCGTCCATACCTTGAACGACTCAAGGTGGTTATGGCCGAAAGTCGTCGTGAGCGCCACGTCTGCTGCATCGCGTCCCCGAGCCATGAGGACACGCCCAATTCGAGGCACATTGTGGCGGGCATCAAAGACATGCCATTTCCCGCCAAGATAAGCTTCAAACCACGCACTGAAATCCATCGGATAAGGCGCAGGTGGAACACCGATGTCGCCCAAATAGCCTGTCGCGTAGCGCGCTGGAATATTCATGCAGCGGCAGAGCGTGATCGCCAGGTGGGTGAAATCACGGCAAACGCCAACCCCCTCCCGAAAAGCGTCCCGCGCGGTGCGATCGACACGCGCCTTGAGATAGTCGAAGCGGATATGGTTATGGACAAAATCGCAGATTGCCTGCACGCGCGGCCAGCCTGCCGGTGTCGTCCCAAAATGGTTCCAGGCGAACTCGTTCAACTCGCTATCGACCTCGCAATACCGACTGCCGAGAAGAAACTGGAGCGCCTCATCGGGCAAATCCTGGACATCGTGCTGCGGAGCATTCAGAACCTGCGGGTCCGGCTGGCCATCGTCCTCGACAATTGCGTCGCTGGAAAAAACAATTCGACCCGAAGGCGCATGGGTTCGCCCGCAACGATTGCCGAAAACGTCGATGAACTCATGGACGGGAAGATTCGGGTTGACCGTAAACTTCTCTGGTTGCCTTACGGTGGGCTCCCGGGAAGGATGAACGCGAAGCATCAAAAGCATCGGCACCGCCCAGGAAAAGTTGAAGGCAATCTCGTATCCAACTTGAATTCGCATAATAACACAGAGGAAATCGTCGCGAAGGTGGCGACAGGATGCGTCGCAATGCGTCAGACCCGCGGAGATCGTTCTCCTGCCGATCGAGCTGCCGAGGCTCCACGGCAGCAAGAACCACGGATTTCCACCCCCGCCAGAAGCACCATAAACTTGGCCCGTCACGTAGCTCGACTCGTCGGAAGCCAATGCAACATACACCGATGCAATCTCCGCAGGCTGGCCAGGTCGTTTCATCGGCGTGTGTTCTCCGAAAACGACAACTTTTTCTTGCGGCTGGGCCTCCGCTGACTTGTAGTGGCGTCCAGAACGGTCCAGGCGCAACCGCATTAACGCGAATGCCTTGTGCCGCGAGCTGCTTGGCGAGAGCCTTCGTGAACGCCACATTGCACGCCTTCGTTTGCGCGTAGTCGAGCAGGTTCTCCGATGGATCGTATGCTTGCAGGGAGGACGTGGTGATGATGCAGGTTCCAGGCTGTAGGTGCGGCACTGCCGCTTTCGTGATCCAAAACATCGCGTAAACATTCGTCTTGAATGTCGCGTCGAACTGCTCGGTCGGAAGATCAAGAATTGAATCAACCGAATGCTGCTTGCCGGCATTATTGACCAGAATGTCGAGCCCTCCAAGTTCGCGCACAGCATCCTCGACCAGCTTTTTGCAGAGCTCCTCATCTCGGATGTCGCCCGGAAGCGCAACGGCTTTTCAACCCGCCGCCCGAATGAGTTCGATTGCATCCCACTCAGCTTCCTTGCCCCAGATTTGCGCCCGCCAGTGCAAATGTTTGTCGTCCAATTGACGGACTTCCTCCACGCCTTCCATGAATCGCGGAAAGTCCTCAAAATTGGGTCCTTCGCCGAAAGCTTTTTTGCTTCCCTAAAAGCCGAATGCCTGCCGCCAAACGGCATCTTCGACTCATTCGAGGAGGCCAACCTCGCTCTCTTCGATTATCTGGAAACTTTCTACAACCGCTCCCGTCGTCACAGTTCCCTAGGCCATCTCTCCCCAAAAGCTTTCCTAAACCTTTTCTTCCAAAACCAAAAAACCAACCTAAACTAACAAACACTCTGCGTTCTCCCTCTCCACTTTTTCGGGGCAAGTTCAGCTCCATCAAAAATCCGGGTAATTGCCGTTGTCGTAACTCCCACCGATGCCCATCCAATGCGCGTCCTCCTCGCAGTGACGGGTGCTACATTATTCTTGGTCTGCTCTCCAGGCAGCGACGCGCACACCGTTGAGGAATTGGCGAGACGCGAGTTACGCCCGTTTTTGACCTGTTACGGCCGTTTTGACCTAATCCTCTTGCAGACTTCACAGCATCCTAAGCTAACTAAGTGAGTTTCGAATTCGCTTCCACTCGCAGAGCTCGGTCCCGATCGACGTATTTCGTTTTGATCCATCGCAGCATCACTGGCTTAGCCACATCCAAACCGAACCTTAATAGAAGTAGCACAAACGCCGCTTTGGCCGGCTTCTCCGCTTTGGATTGCTTATTTTCGACTTTCACGGCGGTCTTCCGATTCGTTAAACGGATTTTTGAAAGCAACAGCCCAAGCGCGGCCGCACCCCCGAACCACGCCCACGGATGAGCGCGAACGCCCCGCCTGAACTTCGCGCTCAGATCAAGATCGTGGCGCAGCGCGGCACCGCACGCGGTCACCGTTTCCCGCGCTGTATCCAGTTCGTTGATCAGCTGTGTGCGGTTTTCAGTTGTTTGATCCATTTTTGGTCTTTTTCGAGTTCAGCAAGGGTTTTAGGGAAGGGGCTCAAACGAAATCTCTGCCGGGCGACAAGGATGAACGCAACGGCTCCACCAAGGTGCAATAGTGCCCCGATTCCCATGACAGCGGTCCAGGATGCCATGAAAGAAGCGCTCGCATCTTTTCATCTGGGGGCTTGTCTGGGAAAATCATTGGCCGAGCCCACGCCATGCCAGCCGCTCTGTAGCGGCGGGAAGTCCTATGCTCGGGGATAACGACTCAGTAAACGCCGAGTAACCTGAGAACGATGATAATGACGACAATTACGCCAATGATGTAAAAGATGTTGTTCATATCTGCACACGTGATTGAGGTATTGGATTCAAAAAAAGCGGGTCTTATGGAATAAAGAGTCACTACTTGCGAAACGCCTCGCGCTCGACATCGCCGCGCTCGCGCTTGCGGTTTTCGGGGGGAACTTCCTCGTAAAATTTCTCGCTTAACTTCGCCTGCGCGGCTTCCGAAAGAACGCGGCGCGCCGCAACAAGGGCTTTGTTCATGCCACCAGGCACGACGAAAAGTTCGCCATTCATTAGGCCTTCATATCCGGCCTTGGCGACGTCTTGCGGAGCCATTAGGTTCTGGCCTTGAAACGCGCGTGTCGCCGTCATACCGGCTTTTGGGAAAAAATCCGTATCGGTGGCACCGGGGCACAAGGCAGTCACGGTGATGGCCGTATCCTCCAACTCGATGGCGAGCGCCTCGCTCCACGAGAGCACGAAGGCCTTGCTGGCATGGTAAACGGCGAGCAAGGGGCCTGGGGCGAAGCCGGCGACGGACGCCGTGTTGAGGATGCGTCCGTGCCCCCGTTGAACCATAGGCTGGACGAACAGCTTTGTGAGTCGCAACACCGCTTCGATATTCAGGCGGACAGTCGAAAGATCGTGGTGGAGTGGCGTTTCAACGAATTTGCCGCGAAAGCCTTGGCCGGCGTTGTTCACGAGAATGTCGATGAAAATCCCGTCCCGGTGCAGCTCATCGAAAATCGCCCCGCTGGCCTCGGTTTGTTCAAGGTCGCGCGCAATGGTTCGGACGGAAATCCCATGTTTTTTCGCAATGTCGCCAGCGACCTGTGCCAATTCGTCGGCGACAGGGGCGACAAGAACGAGCGGATGTCCGTGAGAGGCAAATTCGCTGGCGAGATGAAGCCCTATGCCGCTGGACGCGCCGGTAACAAGGGCGGTTTCAGAGTTCATATCAATTCATCGCATCGCGTCGCCAACACGCGCGTGTTTTCGTGAGCACCCTCAAAACCAAGGAAACTGTGGAGTGGTGGCGTCCTGTGCCAGTGGCAACGCGAGAAGTGTCGAATTACGACGCAGGCGAAGTGCGGATACATTGGCGACAAAACGTGCGCATCACCACCCGCTCCGGAAGTCAGCAGTCCGGTGCAGCGGCATGATGTCGTTTTTTCGAAGGAAAACGGATCATCGATGTTTTCGCGCAGCTAATCCATGTCGCAGCAAATGAGCCACCGTGAGACAGTGATACCTCTGTCAACGATTGCCGAGTCAGTTCGAAGATCCCTTCGAGCTTCGGAAATGCCGAACCGATCCACATCGTGTCCATGGCCTCAGGTCGGATTTTCCGCTTAAGATGCTGGGCGCGCAAGCCTGTACCACTATTCAAAACCGGGCGCTTACCGCCGACTTCTGTAAGAGTTCGCCACCGCGATGCCCGCTCAAGAAGATGAAAATCTTGGATGCACGCATGTTAGCGATATTCACGGAGCGCATCCGCGGAGTCCGCATCTCACGCAGCTATCGGTCAAGTGCAGCCGCGAAGTAGATAAAGGATCAGCAAGAGCGGAACCGGCACTCCGATCAACCAAAGAAAAATCCAACCGATTTTACCGCTCCGCCAGATATTTGGGTCGATGGTCATGGTATCAAAAGCATCGCACAACACCCAGTGTTCGCGCTTAGAAAAGTGGGTCCCTCGAGAACCGCATAACAGCCGGCCGATTTAGGGCATCGCGAGGCAATCGCGCGGTTCACCCGAAAGCAGCTGCAGTTCCTTCGCTAACCTCTCCTAGCCATGTCCGACACTCATTGGGAACCTGGACGACCATTTCCTCACGCGACCACTTTGCAGCAAGCCGTGTACGCGCCATCAGCGCATGGCCTGGATCTACGTCCGATCCCGGATTGTTGGCGAGTTTAGCACGGTGGTGACAGCGATCATGAGAACAGGACGCCCAACGATGGAAACAAAAAGATAGAAGCTTCCGCCGTCTTCTTCCTGTGTGCTTTTCCCTTATTATGAGCATTTTCAAAACTCCTGACTTTGCTTTCATGACTGAATCGCGCTGTAGCGGTTTTGCGGATGCCTCGACGGAACTGATGCTTCCCGCCTTCATATCCGGCATTCACCATAACATGCAGCCCTATCCTTTGGGCGTCGCATGATTCTATCTCCGTAAATATGGACAATAATAAGCTCTGAGGCGTCCACGGGTTAAACCATCTCCGAAACAATATTGTGTGACGCCATTGTGCGTTGGTACCAGGAGAGAGGAGGTGAAAGCAATATGCCCGCAAAATCCAAGAAGCAGCAAATGGCTGCTGGTGCAGCTCTGGCGGCGAAAAAGGGCGAACGATCGCAGTCTTCTTTGAAAGGCGCTTCGAAGAGCATGTTCGAGTCGATGAGTGAGAGGCAACTGGAGGAATTTGCCTCCACGAAGCGCAAGAAGCTTCCGACGAAAAAGAGCAGCCAGAAATCGAGCTGACTCTGCGCAAGTCGTCCGACCCGCACGTAAAAGAGCGTGCGTTCCTAAGCGGACGGAGACATCTGCAGCACAATAGCGAAGGCAGTGCTGGCCCAAATAGAGCAACATCTCCAGTCGATACCGGATGTCGTGCAGTCTGCGGTTCTGAGTCGAGCGATGCATTCAAACAACACCCTTGCGGTGATAATCCGTTACAAATCACGCGACCGATGCTTCTATCTGTTTTTTAACTTGCCCTCCGTCGCGGAAACAGACGCGAAAATGTTCGTCGCTTTAACCCGTCCGTCGGTGGTGCCGCGCGCGAAACCTGTCACATGAGCACTCAACTTCTCGAAAAACGTGTCGCCATCCTCGCCGCCGATGGATTTGAACAGTCCGAACTCGAAGGCCCATTGAGAGCGCTAAAGGAGGCTGGCGCTGACGTGAGTATTGTCTCGCCGAATTCGAAAAAGATTCAGGGCATGCACCACGCGGATAAGGGAGATCAATTCGACGTGGATATTCCGCTGAAAGACGCGCGACCGGAAGACTTCGACGCACTCGTCCTGCCAGGCGGATTGATGAATCCCGATGAATTGCGGTCGACTCCAGCCGCCGTCGATTTTGTCCGCGCCTTCGGCGAGGCAGGCAAACCTATTGGGGCGATCTGCCATGGACCGTGGGTGCTGATCGAAGCCGGCCTCGTACGTGGGCGTCGGCTTACTTCCTGGCCTGCGATTCAAAGCGACATCAAGAATGCCGGCGGTAATTGGGTCGACGAGGAAGTCGTCGTAGACAACGGTCTCGTGAGCAGCCGCAAACCGGACGACATTCCGGCCTTCAACGCGAAAGTCATAGCAGAGATTAGCGAAGGCCGCCATGCGGGCATGGCTGTCGCAGCGAAAAATTCCGCTTAGCCGGTTGAGCACAACATAGAGCAAAGCGAGCAAAGCCAGACCGTCGCCGCCGCGCAGTTCGCCTCAGACGCAGAGCTCCATCAGATCCCGAACCTCACACTGTGCCCCTTTGCACGTAATCACGATAAGCATGGGTGAAGCACGCACCCGTGAGCAGGATGATTGACGTATAATAGACCCAGAGCAGAACGAGCACCACGGCTCCCGCCGCGCCGTAACTGGACGCGGCGCTTTCCCTGCCCAGATAAATGCCAAGCAGCAGCTTGCCGATCTCGAACAAGAGGGCGGTAAAAACCGCGCCGATCCAGGCGCAGCGCCAGCGAATGGGCACGTCCGGCAGCCATTTGAAAATAAAAGCGAAAAGCGTGGCGATGATGCCTGTCGAAACGGCGAAGCCCGCGGCGCTGAGGACGAATTTTGAGAGCGGCAAGTATGCGGAGATGATCCCCCACAGCGCCGCTATGGCCGTGGTGAGGAGCAACGAGGTGAGCATGAGGAAGCCGATGACAAGCACCATGCTGAAGGATACCAGCCGATCGAGCAGAAACGCTGCAACGCCCAAACCCGGTTGCGGTGGGGCATTCCAAATGGTGTTCAAGGCATCCTTGATCTGGGCAAATACTCCCGTTGCACCGAATAGGAGTGTGACAAGCCCGATGACGGTGGCCCAGACACCCTGCCCCGGTTTGTAAGCACTCTGGACCATCGACTGCAGGGTCTCCGCTGCTGGCTGGCCCATGCTACTGCGAAGTTGTTCGTCGAGCTGGCCGCGCACGGCTTCCGGTCCGAAAATCCAACCGACGAGTGCGATAACGATGACGAGCAGAGGCGCGATCGAAAAGATCGAATAGTAGGCGAGAGCGGCAGCGAGCTGAAGCACCTTGCGCTCAATCCATTGATGAGCCGTGTCCCGCAGCAGAATGCCGACGTCGCGGAGCATAAGATTCACGCATTTTTGGTAGCGGGGGTCCTCGCGATAGTTTCGGCAAGGATTTGCCGTGCAAGCAGTAGCGAGGGCTCGTTTTCGACAGCGAGCGTGAGCGCGTGATCGGCTGTGCGCTTTCGTTTATCGAGGTCCGAACTGGCATCACAGAGGTTGTCGTAAGCATCGGCAAGCTTGATCAGTCGGGTCTTCCAATCTGCGGCGCGGAGTTGCTCGAAATATACTTTGTCCGCTTCCTCCGGTGGCAAACGGTGGTCTTTGGTTAGCTTCGCAACCATCGTCGCCACACGAGAACCGAATTGTTCCGCGACGTCATCGTATGTCGCGTCCGTCTTTTCCAGTACGTCATGCAGCAGTGCCGCAGCGGTGACCTCGGGATCGTCATATTGAAACAACGTGAGGATCGTAAGCGCGACGCGGATTGGATGGGCTACAAAAGGGATGTCCTTGTCCCCACGCGTTTGATGGCGATGCTTCCGGGCAGCGAAAGCGACAGCTTGCTGCCAGGCGGTATTCACTGGCGGTAGTGCTTCGGAGGTCATTGCTTTTCCGTACGAGATTCAGTGTCGTGATGCGGGTGTGGCGAGGTGTGAAAGGCGGTGCTTTCGCGCCACAGATCGCTGAAAAGTATCTGGTAAGTCATTGCAAGGAACCAACCCCAAACGAGGTGCGCCGCGATCATCAATGCGTTGCGCCGCAGCGGGTGCTCCGTCGCGGGGGTAAGAACCCGCAAACCGGGCAGGAATCCGAGATAACTCGTTGTCCAGACCAGTAGTCCAAAGAGCGGTCCGCTCACCACGGCCCCGCCAGGCACTCTGCCCGCCGCTTCGGCATAAATGGCGCCCGCGGCACCGCCGTAGCCGAAATGCGCCAACCACGTAAGTGCAGAACGGGTTGCAGGATTGATTTTTTCCGGCTCCACAACCTGTTCAGCCGCCTTCATTGTGATCTCCCGCGGAGGAAGCGGATAGCGCTCACCCGCCGGCAGCCGGCGATGCAAGAGCACCATCACGACACTCATGGGTCCCGTAGCTACGATGCCGCAGATGACGCCCAGGACGAGACGCAGAAGGTTCATAACTTTATCTCCTCGAGATTCTTCTCAGCGGGTCCGTTGATTACCTCGCCGGTCGCCTGAAAGCGGGAGCCGTGGCACGGACAATCCCAAGTGCGCTCCGCCTCGTTCCACGCCACCACGCACCCGAGGTGAGGACAGATTGGCGAAAAGACGCGCACTTTACCCTCATCGTCACGGAAAGCAGCCACCTTCCGACCATCCACACGAACGATCTTTCCTTCTCCGCTCGCCAATCCGGCGAGCTCAGTGCTCTCCGCACCAGTGAGATATCCTTTGGCAAAGTAAAAAGGGTAGTCGCTGTTCTCGCGCAGATAATCCCAGGTGGCAGAAAGCGTTTTCCGCTCGACCGCGAAAAGGTCGCGCCAGGGATTCTTTGCGCCAGTCACAACGTCGCACGCCATCATCCCTGCGAGCGTTCCAAAGGTCATACCATTTCCCGCAAAACCGGTAGCAATAAACTGCCCCTTCTCGATCTCGCCGATATAAGGCAGGCCGTCAACGCTCTCGATCACTTGCCCCGACCAGCGCCGTTCGACAACGGGCATGTCCCGGAGCATCGTATGCAGGGTTTGTTCCAGCCGCTGGAAACACGCCGCCGTATCCGTCTTTTGTCCCGTCTTATGGTCCTCCCCACCGAGAATCAGCACGTCACCGTCCTCATGGCGATCCACCCGCAGGTACACATAGGGATCGGAGGTGTCCCAGCACAACATTTCCGGGAGCGTTCCCGACGGAATGCGAGCCTCGATGGCGTAGGTGGAATATCCGGCAAGCTTGGTCTGCAAGAGGGCCGCGCTCAGTGTGCCTATGTTTCCCTGCAACGGCACGTGCGTTGCCACGACGACGAAGTCAAACGCGATGCTGTGGCTTCCCACATCAACGCGCCGGGGATCCTTATGAAATTCGCCCACTTCGGTCTGTTCAAAAACGTGCCCGCCGTTGCGCACGATTTCTTGCGCCAGCGCCTCTAAATACCGCATCGGGTGAAACTTGAACTGGTTCGCCAGTCGAATCGCCGGCCGGCCGAACACCGGAGCTTGCTCGACGAAGGTGGCATCAAAGCCCAATTCCGACGCGAGAACCGCCTCTTGCCGGAGGCGCTCGTTTTCTTTCGGCTCAGCATTCGCAGCGGCCACGAGAAAACCGGGGACAGTCCGGAGTTCACAATCGATGCCAACCTCCGCGACAATGGCCTGAATCCGCGCCATGGCATTCGCTCCCGCATCCCACGCTGCCTGTGCATGATTGCGCCCGAAACGTTTCACCAAATCCGAAAGGCGCGCATCGGTTACATAAGTGATATGTGCCGTTGTGTGCCCCGTTTCGCCCTGTCCAATATGCCCTCGCTCGACGACCGCCACGGAATGCCCGGTTTTACCCAGCAAATAGGCCGCCGTAAGACCGGTAATACCTCCCCCAACGATCAGCGCATCTACTCGAAGATCGTTTTCGAGTTTTGGATATCCCAAGCGGGACACCGTATCGATCCAGAATGAACTCGGGTTCATGGAGATTGGATTGAGCCAGCAGGGATGACGAGGCCGTGTCCACTGGGTGGCGGACCGGGCTCGTCACCGACGTTCGATGGTTTACAACTGTTAGGAATATTCATAGGGCCATCGGAAACCTGACGGTCTTCATGTCACTCACATATCGATCCGCCGGACCCTATCGGACGGATCTTTCACGCTTCTCCGAAGACGCAGCTTCTGCTGCGTGAACACTGCAGAATTTCCCGCAAAAATCGGTTAACTGCCGCTGATTGATCCGCTAGAGCTGCCGCTGGGCGCAATTGAACCTCCGGATGAAGGTTGCTCAATCGCCACGCATCCCCCGAGAACGGCTAGGATAACAGCTGCGCCAATCGCATATAAAACGTTTTTCATAACGTTATTTGATTGTGAATGCCACCTTGGGACCACGTTGACCATTCACCAGAATCTGAACGGTGTATCTGCCCGGTACCCAGCCATCAATACCAGGCGTCATGTGAAATTCAATATTGCTGTTGCGATAACCCTGCGTCGCTGTCACCTCATTGGAAACCTGGGTGACCGTTCCCTCCCGCGCCCACTCTGCGGCAAGCCGTGTGCCCGGTGCGAGCTCCTTCGCCTCCGCCACAACGTAGACCACTTTCTGCTGCGTGGAAAATGTATCAGCCAGCGCAGTCGGCGCATTGTTTGAATCTATGTCCGAAGCCGTGACCACCTTTCCGAAGTTTACGGAAGAATCCGGGGATTTATTGCATGCCGCAAAAAAGTACGCGGACACCATTACGCCTAGGAGTAAATAAAACCTCAGGAGGAACGCTCCATTCCGTTGATTCTGGTTCATAAAATAACCTAAATAGTTTCGCCGGCAGATATTAAAATACCCTTGCGCGAGGAACATCCCTTGGCGGCGTTCCTCTTCAGTAAGGTGGCATCAATTTTCATAAGTTAATCGCACGCAAGCGATTCTGCGGATGCCTCGACAGAACCGATGGGCATTTCGTTGATGTGAGGGTGCACAACCTACCCCGTTTAAGCTGGCCGGGAAAAATCGTATTTCGATGCCACCGACCTGATTCGTTGCGGCGAAATGTTAATGGACAACCCTAACCGATGAAAACTCCTCCTTCCGCTCTTTTCAGCGGCTACTTTATTGAATCTTCGTGGCGCCGATTCGCGAATTTCATTGGTGAGGCTCAACGCGTGAAGTCTTCATTAAACATGTCGAACTCCATCCGAAGTTTTGCATCTATTCCGGTGAATAACCCCGTTATGAGTGTGATAATGTCGAAAACGATAGTGGAACGGCAATGCCCGTTTCTGAGCGCAAATCCAAGGGGACTCTTGCCGTGAAAACTCGCGACCCTCACGGCGTTGCTCCCGAGCATTCGAGCACGGCCTTGTTGCTCGTGGATGTCATCAACGACTTCGACTTTCCGCAGCGCGAAAAGCTGCTGCGCTTTGCTCTTCCTGCGGCTCGGTGTATTGCTTCGCTGAAGCAGCGGCTGCGCCGAGGCAACGTGCCGGCGATCTATGTGAACGATAACTTTGGCCGCTGGCGGTCTGATTTTAGGAAACAGGTCGAACGATGCATCAGTGACGATGCGGCCGGTGCGGCCGTGGCACGGTTACTTATTCCCGCAGAGGATGACTATTTCGTTCTCAAGCCGAAGCATTCCGGCTTTTTCTCCACTTCACTCGACGTGCTACTGTCTTTCCTGGGCGCGCGAAGGCTCATCATTACCGGATTTGCCACGGACATCTGCGTGCTCTTCACGGCAAATGATGCCTTTATGCGCGACTACGAATTGATTGTTCCCAGCGATTGCGCTGCTGCCGAAACAGACACCGCCCACAGAAATGCGTGCAAGCAGATGAAGCGTTTTCTACAGGCGGACACTCGCCCTTCCCGCATGCTCCGTATCAAAGCGAATCCTCTCCCCAATACTTCTTAGAGGGTGTAAAATTATGCATAGCCCGGGTTACTGACGATTCTGGTCCCGCCTTGGCGGGATGCAAGGCGCGACGAGGGCGCATACATCGTTCGAATTTGATCCAGCTATGCCGAGCTATCTGCAGATTTGGTTTCGAGAGCGGCGGCGAGCACATCGTCGACGGTTTGCGCGAGAATGAACCGCAGTTCCTCGCGCACCTCGCCCGGTACCTCTGGGAGATCCTTTTCGTTCAACTTCGGGATGATGACGGTTTTGATCTCAGCACGCCGGGCAGCGAGAGTTTTCTCCTTCAAACCGCCAATGGGTAAGACGAGGCCGCGTAGACTAATCTCGCCGGTCATCGCCACATCAGAACGAACCGGCTGATCGCTAAAGAGCGAGGCAATGGCTGTGAACATGGACACGCCGGCAGACGGCCCGTCTTTGGGCACCGCACCGGCGGGGACGTGAATATGGATATCCGTGTCCTTGAACGCGTTGGAGTCGATGCCGAGCTCCGAGCAGCGGCTTTTAACGAGGCTCAACGCCGCCTGGGCGCTTTCCTTCATCACGTCACCGATTTGGCCAGTGAGAAGAATGTTGCCTTTGCCGGGATACCGC
Source organism: Terrimicrobiaceae bacterium (assembly GCA_036525175.1). Lineage (GTDB taxonomy): Bacteria > Verrucomicrobiota > Verrucomicrobiia > Chthoniobacterales > Terrimicrobiaceae > DASTFP01. Next base: position 27,138 of record DATDAX010000226.1, read on the forward strand.
AGCGCTTCGATGTGCAGAAGCTCGCCGCCAACTGGGGTCCACGCGAGGCCTGTAACCACGCCGGGCTTGTTCGTAGTTAACTTGGTCTCCCGCACATACTTCGCTGGACCCAATTGCATCTCGACCACTTGCGGTGTGACAGTTACTGCGCTGGTGACGCTTTTAGCCACCAGAGCCGCCACGGCGCGGCAGACGGCGCCGATTTGGCGTTCAAGCTCACGAACGCCAGCTTCATGCGTGTAATCGCTGATGATCCGCGCAAGCGCCGCGGGTTCGAAGCGGCACTGCTCCGCGTCGAGACCATTCTCCTTGAGCTGACGCGGAACCAGGTACCGGCTCGCGATCTCGAGCTTTTCGCGATCCGTGTAACCCGCCAATTCGATTACCTCCATGCGGTCGCGCAGTGGCGCGGGCACCGTATCCATCGCGTTGGCGGTGGCGATGAAGATGACTTGAGACAGGTCGAAGGGCACATCGAGGTAATGATCGACGAATGCGTGATTCTGGCGGGGGTCGAGCACCTCAAGAAGCGCACTGGCCGGGTCGCCTCGAAAGTCAGTTCCCAGTTTGTCGATCTCGTCCAGCATCATCACGGGGTTGCGGGTCCCGGCGCGTCGCAGTTCCTGGATAAGCCGACCGGGCATCGAACCAATGTAAGTTCGACGATGGCCGCGAATCTCAGCCTCGTCGCGCACGCCGCCAAGGCTCATACGGACAAACTTCCGCCCGAGGGCGTCGGCGATGGATTGACCAAGGCTGGTTTTGCCAACTCCCGGCGGTCCAAGAAAGCAAAGAATCGGACCGTGGCCGGCAGGATTCAGTTTGCGCACCGCAAGGTATTCGATGAGGCGGCGCTTCACTTTTTCCAGGTCATAATGGTCCTGATCAAGAACCTGCTGCGCGTGGTCCAGGTCGAGATGGTCTTCGGTCAGTTTGTTCCATGGCAACTCTGCCACGGTTTCAATATAGCTAACGATCACGGAAAACTCCGGGCTGGCAGGGTGCAGACGGCTGAGGCGGCGCAACTCGCGCTCGGCTTGTTCCATGACCGCCTTCGGCGGCTGAGATTCTTCGAGCCGTTTGCGCAGCTCGGCGATTTGCTCATCAGTGCCTTCTTCGCTCTCACCAAGTTCCTTCTGGATAGCCTTGACCTGCTGTTGCAGGTAAGCGCGGCGCTGTGCTTCCGTAAGTTGTGACGCGACATCCTTTTGGATCTTTTGCTGAATTTGTGCGATCTCGAGTTGAGCTGAGACGCGCTCAAGAACCGCGCGGACACGCTTGACGGTGTCGAGCTCCTCGAGCAGGTCCTGCTTTTGCAGCGTGTCGAGCGTAAGACTGCTGGCTATCAGATCGGCGAGCCGACCTGGGTCCTCGAGGTTCGCCACGATGGCGCGCGCCTGTTCGGGCACGTCAGGCGTTAACTCTATAAGCTGGATGGCGGACTGGCGCAGTTGCTGGACAGTGGCCTGCCATTCCTTGTCATTCCCAGGCGGGGGTGTGGAGTGCAAGACTTCGACCTCCGCGCGGATAAAGGGATCGGTCAGCAGCACTTCGCGAATGGCGATTCGCTCGAGCGCGTTGACAATGATGACAACGCTATCATCGGGCTGACGAATGAGCTTCAACACACCGGCAGCAACGCCGACCCGTGCAAGGTCGCTCGGCCCCGGGTCGTCCTGCTCGGGATTTTTCTGCGTGAAAAGGCCGATGATCTTGCTTTGCGGCAGCGAATCTTCGAGCAGCTTGCGGGAGCCTGTCCGGCCGATCGTGATGGGCAGGACGGTGCCCGGAAAGGCCACAAGCTGGCGGGTCGGCAAAATCGGCAAGGTGTTGGGGATGGCCGCCGGGTGGTTTTCCAGGAAAACGGGCGAGTCCGAGGACGCCTCGTTGGCTGCGGATTCGTCTGCTTTCGCGATAAGGGTAGGCTCCATGATTGATCCTCAATGGTTCGGGCGTAGAGGGAGATAGATCCAAAGCAGACCTTCGCGGTATTCGGCTTTGACGCCGTCGGGATCTATATCGGCAGGAAGCTCGAGCACCCGCTCGAAAGGGCCGTAGTCAATTTCCATTTCCAGCACCTGGACCGGCTGCGGCTGTTCGCAATCCGGCTCGGGCGGCGGCCGCGTGCCGCGAAGAACGAGCCGGCGAGCTTCGGCGATCACCTTGATGCCGGATCTGTCCGCTCCAGCCAGGTCTACACAGACAGTGAATCGATCGGCACAGCGGTAAGCGTTGACGGCAGGACGCCAGCGCTCCGCCGCGACTACCCGCGCGAAATGGACTTGCGTAAGCTGGAATGCAATCGTTCCAAGCTCGCGCTGTAAACGTTCGAGGTGAGCAAAAGGATCGTCCATAAGGTGCCGCTCCAAACGTAGTCCTCTCTTTGTGGCCCGTCTATCACGCTTGATGCGGAGCCGTTGAGCTAAAGCCTCTCCAGTGCCGCAGGCGAAACGAGAGGACCAACAGCAGGACTCCGAACGCCAGAGTGTAGGCGCCAATGCACCAAATCAGCGCCAGCGCGCTCGCCCTGGGCATAAAAGAGGCGATTGCGCCAAACGTGATCGAAGCGATACCGGCCAACACCAATAGCCATTCATTGTGATCACCTTTCGCAGTCGCACTGCACCAAAAATCTCCAGGATGCCGGTCGCGATGGCCCAGGAAGCGATCAGGATGACCAAACCGAGAGCAGTGAATCCGGGCCATAGAAAAGCGATCATCCCAGCGGCAACGCTGATTATTCCTCCGATAATCAAGCTGCCCAGTCGGGAGTAACCCTTGGGAGCTTTGCAGGCGACGATGAAGGCTAAAATGCCATTCGCAATCGCGTAGGCACTAAAAAGATAAACCAGGGTTAGTATGGTCACTTCCGGCCAGACAAAAGCCAGGACACCAAAGGTTACGGCGGCCAGGCCCCGCAAAGCCAGCAACCACCAGTTACGGGAGAGAAGATCCGCAACCGAACTTCCAGTTGCGTTCACATCGCTACTTGTACTCATATTGGCTACTCGAGTTAGTTGTTCTGTTGTTGAATCGAAAGTGGCGGTCATCGGCGCAGAAAGCGGACTTCGGCCTGCAGGCGCTCGACTTCGTTCATCAGCTCGATTGCCATCTTGATTCCGGAAAGGTTAACTCCACATGCGACCCGCAAATACTCTATGCGGCGCAGCACGCGGATAGCGTCGTCGTTGAAGTAGTAGCCGCCCTCCGCGTCCACGAATGGCGACACCAGCCCGTGCTCGCAATAGATAAGAATGTCACGCCGAAACAGATCCGTGAGCCGGGATGCGACGTCGATGGTGTAAAGCAGGTGTGGGTCAGGCTCGAAAACTTGGATCGTGTTCATAGAGAGCTCCGCTTATTGCGTTCGTTGGATAAATTGAAGAATCGCGGGTGCGGACAGCGCGCCGGCTTGTCGCGCGACCTCAAGACCGCCGTTGAAGAGCAGCAGCGTTGGAATGGCGCGGATCCCAAACCGGGCGGCCAGGACAGGAAGATCTTCGGTGTTAACTTTTACCACCAGCCACCTGTCGGCTCCTTGAGCAGCCACCTTGACCAGCTCCGGCGCCACCATCTTGCACGGGCCACACCAAGGCGCCCAAAAGTCCACGAGTACCCGCAGCGCGGACTTTGATAGGAGCGCATCGAATTCCACCGTGCCGGGGACTTCGATGGGGTCGGACGGTGGTGACAGTTCGGTCTTGCATTTGCTGCAACGAAAGGGGTTGCCGAGCCGCTCATAGAGCAGCCGGTTGAGTTGGCCGCATTGCGGACACGAACGCACCAAGCCGCGCTCGTCAGGTTCAAGGGTTTTCTTTGGATGCATCATCGCAGGTGATCACATTGGCGTGGATAGCGCTGTGGCACCTATTCGACAGCAGGCTCCCGGCGCAGCGGTTGTGGAATCCCATGCGGTCCTCCACGTTGTCTCCGAAGATCCACAGGCTCCACATGCTGCTGAGAATGTGAAGCCAACCGCCGTGCATGAACATGTGCGTGAGAAAGGGCAGATAATCACCCACTGGAAAGCCGACATACTTCGCCCACTCGGGATGTGTATAGCGAGCCGGCACGATGCCAAAGAGATGAACGAACTCTTCCAGCGTTTGCTCCGGCATCGTTGCCTGAAAAAAGAACACCATAGCATTCACGAGAATGAGTGTGTAAGTCATGATCGCCGGATTGCGGCTGGGAATGGTGTCCTTGATGGGGAGCATCGCTTAGGAGACGTTCATTTAGGCAGAAGCTCGAGGGCTGAACCGGGAAACGCGGCTGAGCTTTTCCCAGAGCTCGCGTTCTTCATGGGAGACTTGCTGCGGTAGTTGCACATCCACGACGGCGTAGAGGTCGCCGCGTTCTCCGCCCTTTCCCATTGGCAAGCCCTGCCCACGCATGCGAAATTGCCGGCCGTTGTTCGTGCCAGGCGGGATACGCAGCTTGAGCTGACCCCCGAGCGATGGCACAAGAACCGTGGACCCGAGCACACATTCCCACGGCGCGAGCTCCACGTCGCAGTATAAGTCCGACCCGCGTACGCGAAAATCGGGATGCGCCGCGAGTCGGACGCGCATGTAAAGGTCGCCCGATTCACCGCCGCCGATGCCTTGTCCGCCCTTGCCTCGGACCCGGATGGATTGGCCTTCCTGCACGCCGGGAGGGATGCGAACTTTGATCGTATCGGTCTCGACATGGCCTGTGGCGGGATTAACGTGCTGGAGCGAAATGACCCGCGTCGAGCCGTCTAGCACCTCGTCGAGTGTAACGAGAATGTCGCCTTCGATATCCGGGCCTCGCATCACGTACCCCGCTCCGCCTGGTCCGCCGCCACCGTCGCCGCGAAACATCTCCTCAAAGCCACGTGAGCGTCCAACGCCACCGAAAAATTGCTCGAAGAAATCGCTGAAGCCGGTGCCACCGAAATGAAACTCCCCGGCTTCGGCCCCGGCTGTTTCGCGGTGCCATTCAGGAGGCGGTTGAAACTCGCCCTCTTTCCACCGAGCGCCAAGCCGATCATACTTCTTCCGTTTCTCCGGATCGCTTAGCACTTCGTACGCTTCATTGACCTGCTTGAACTTCTCCTCGGCGATCCGCTTGTCCTTCGCGACATCCGGATGGTACTTACGAGCCATGCTGCGGAAGGCTTTCTTGATCTCTGCCGCACTTGCGTCACGCGATACCCCGAGCGTGGCGTAGTAATCCTGGAACTCAACCGGCATTGCCCGCTCCCTCGCTTTGGCTCAGATCGTTGATGATCACTTTGGCCGGCCGGAAAATCTCGTTGTCACGACGGTAGCCACGCTCGAAGACGTCCAGAATGGCATGATCCGGTTGCGATACATCGTGCGCCACGCGGAGCGCCTCATGACGGTGCGGATCAAACTGCAGGCCAACACTCTCGTCAGGTTCGACGCTGTGGCCGCGGAGGAGCTGGTGGAGTTGCTGGAGAGCCAGCTGCACACCCTCTCGCAGGTCCTTCCCCGAAGCGTCGCTGGCCAACGCCCGTTCGAGATTGTCGATCACTGGTAACAGTTCACGGATGAATGCTTCCTTTTGCGCGGCAGCGCGGCGTTCGCCCTCCAGTGCGGCGCGCTTGCGATAATTATCAAATTCGGCAGCGAGCCGAAGATGACGATCCTTCTGTGCCGCCAACTCGGATTCCAACCTTGCAACATCGGCATTCGTGTCGGCAGCTGAATTCGCTGTGGGCTCACTGGCATCAGGTTCCGTGTTCATCAATAGCCTCCAGTTCAGGAAGTTTTTCGCGCAATCGGGATTGCATGGAAGCGATCTGCTCTGCCGCTTGTTCTACGGATTGGCCGGTCACCATTGCCATTATTCATCCGTTTCGAAACCTTCAACAAAATAGAGTTCGAAGATTTCGCGCTCTTCCGGCGGCCAGCTCTGGATGGCTGACTGAAGCTCATTGAGCAGGTCATTCCGGGTGGCAATTTCATCGGGCGGCGTCACGTTTTGGGTCGGGCAAAAGGTCGCGAATCCGAACGACGGGCGGCTCGAGAAGATGATGTCGAGCATCGTAGCCCGCTGCCTTCTCATCGTCGTCCGGCAACCTCGTGCCCGCCTCGAGCGAAACATCCTCCCGACATCCACAGCCTGATGCTGGTGGCGCGTGGCGATGTTCTGCGCTTCCACGAGAGCCTCGCGGGATCTTTCGGTAAACGTGCTAAGGTCCATGTCTTGTTTTCATACGTGGTGAGGCGATCAGACGTGGTCACGCGGCAATCTTCGTTCTTTGCGACGGTTCGTCTGTGGTAGCGGCGAGTGCCATGGGAGGGACGGGCTCCTTGACACTTGGCATTTCGCAACTGGACGAGCTCGTGGAAGCGCTGACATGCGCGAAGCCGCCAGCATTGATCACGTCATGAGGAACTGTGCTTCACGGCGCGGACAGAACACATTCCTGTCTGCGTTGTTTTAGGCGCACCCAGCCTCTCTGTTTTCACGGCAATCTCAACACGCGTTCAAATCCCTGGATGTGCAGAGAGGGAAATATACCTGCTATTGGGTGCTCATCTTTAGTTGGCCAAAATCTTCGAAGGCTGTAACCTGCATTACACACTCCGTGAACGTTCATGGAGGGTTTTTATACGTTTAAAATCTCTCATTCTGACATGGCTCGAACGCGAAAAAAAGAAGTCACCATCACCGACATTGCCGCTGCATGTGGAGTCTCCTATCAAACCGTCTCCCGCGCGATCAACGGAATGGACGACATCTCGAAGGAAACCGCCGCCCGCGTTCTGAAAATGGCAGCCCACCTTGGCTACCGACCGAATATGGCCGCTCGGAATCTTGCGACTCGGCAATCAACCGTGATTGGAATTATTACAGCGGACGTTAGTCTCTATGGTGCCACTCAAGTAATGGTTAGCGTCGGGCAATCCGCACGGGAAGCCGGCTATGCTCTTATGTTTGCCGAACTCCAGGAAGAAAATGTCGAGGAAATTCGCCGAGCGGTCGACGAACTTCGCGCTCATCGAGTGGCCGGCATTCTTATGTTTCAAGTGGAGGTAGATATTCGCACTCTTCGGGATTCGTTTAGAAATGTTCCATTCGTCGGCATGAATTCTGATTTCGGATCCGACGCGCCTTCGGTTTTTATAGACCAAGAGCAAGCCTCCGAGATGGCGACAAACCATTTGATCCATCTGGGTCACTCGCAAATAGCATACATCATGGGCCCGCAGGCTAATTTAGCCGCCCGTCGCCGCTATCAAGGTTGGCTGGCCGCCATCAAACAAGCAGGTTGTAGTCCCGGTCCTATCGCCGAGGGTGACTTTTCGGCAAAGTCAGGCTTTACAGCCGCTTCCGCTCTGATCGCGAATCACAAGGGAAGATTCACTGCAGTTGTCGCCGCGAACGATCAAATGGCGCTCGGAGCAATTCGAGCCTTTGAAGAGAACGGCATTCGTGTCCCGGGCGACATTTCCATAGTCGGCTTTGATGATATGCCGGAAGCGGAATTTTTTCGCCCACCGCTTACCACGATCAGACACGATTTCGCGCGCATTGGCGAACTTGGCGTTCAATGCCTGCTCGCACAGTTGAACGGAACTGCATCCTTTCCAAAGGTTCACAGGGTCAAACCGGAGCTAGTAGAGCGGCTCAGTTCAATGGCTCTGCCCCCTGTGGCGCGGATTCCTAACCCGCCCGGCGCAATTTGATTCTAACTGCACTTGAAAGACGAGAACTGCAACGAACGCGGTCATTGATCGGTCAATCGCTAGATCCAACTTCGGTTAAAGGTCAAACTGGATTGAGAGCGGTCCGATTCAGGTTTTCTGGCCGTAATAGGCTCCTGGCCCGTGTTTGCGCAGGAAGTGTTTGTCGAGCAACGTTCGGGATATCGGATTCGCTGCGGGGTTCAGATTAAGGGCTTTCATGGCCAGCTCCGCCACGATCTCGAGGGCGAATGCGTTTTCAACCGCCTTGGCCCCAGAAGGTCCCCAAGCAAACGGCCCATGTCCATGCACCAATACGGCGCTTACCTGTTCGGCATCGAGGTCGCGAAATCTTTCAACAATGACGTTGCCAGTTTCCCATTCGTAGGCCGTCTGTATTTCTTCAGGTCTCATCGGGCGTGTAATGGGAATTTCGCCGTAGAAATAGTCGGCATGGGTCGTACCAAGGCACGGAATCGCCATACCGGCCTGAGCAAATGAGACTGCATTGCGCGAGTGCGTATGCACGACAGAGCGGATGCTGGTGAACGCCTGAAATAATCGCCGATGAGTCGGAGTGTCCGAAGATGGGCGCTTTTCGCTGCCAACTTGCTTGCCGTCAAGATCGACAAGCACGATGTCACCAGGCGTCAACTTTGTGTAGTCGACGCCGCTCGGCTTGATCCCGAAAATCCCAGTTTCCCGATCAATCACGCTGACGTTGCCGAACGTGAGGTCCACCAGGCCGAACTTTGGCAGTTGGAGGTTCGCCTCATAGCACTCTTCTTGAATAGATTGATGGTTCATAGCAGTTTAAGCGAGAGCTAATTGCGCATGGCCATTACAATCCTCCCAGTCCCGGGGCAAGATGATAGTAGATTTCGTTCTGCCGCAACTCCCGTGTGAATTCGCGAAGCTCAGTGCTTCCATCGATAATAACTAGCTCGATGCCGGCGATCGCTGCGAGATCCTCCATGTTCTCGGTCGTTACCGCATAGCTAAAACCTGTATGGTGTGCGCCTCCAGCGTAGATCCATGCCGCACAGGCCGTCTTGAAGTCGGGCAGGCACTCCCAGATCGCCCTGGCAACAGGAAGTTTTGGTAGCGGATTCTGTGGTTCCACCACTTTTACCTCGTTAACGATCATACGAAAGCGATTTCCCAGATCGATTATGGAAGCGTTAATGGCATTTCCTGGCGGCGCATCGAAGACCAGGCGCACGGGATCCTCCTTCCCGCCAATACCAAGAGGATGAATTTCCAGTCTCGGTTTAGCGGCGGCAATCGACTCGCAAACTTCCAGCATGTGTGAACCGAGAACTTGATGGTTCTTCGGAGAGAGGTGATAAGTGTAATCCTCCATGAAGGAAGTCCCCCCTTGGAGATCGGCGGCTATGACCTTCATCGCGCGAACCAGGGCGGCTGTCTTCCAGTCGCCTTCGCCCGCGAAGCCATATCCATCGGCCATCAGACGCTGAACGGCAAGCCCAGGGAGTTGTTTCAGACCATATAGATCCTGGAAGTTTGTCGTGAAACCCTTGAACCCACCATTCTCGAGGAATGAACGCAGTCCCAATTCTATCCGCGCTCCGTCGCGCAAGGATTCATGCCGCGCGCCACTCTTGCACAGGGGCGCTGCCACCAAATAGCGTTCCTCATATTCTGCACAAAGGTCTGTGACGGCGGTGTCGGTCACGGCATCTACGTGCTGCACGAGATCGCCTACTGCGTAATGATTGACGGAGTAGCCAAAACGCGCCTGGGCGCTCACTTTATCGCCTTCCGTGACTGCCACATAACGCATGTTATCGGCGAAGCGCGCGAACTCCGCACCCTGCCAGTCATGCCAGGCATGCACAGCGCGCATCCAGGCACCGATGCGGTCTTGTACTTCTGCATCCGACCAGTGGCCAACCACTACTTTTCGGTTTAGACGCAGGCGGGTGTGGATGAATCCCGCTTCGCGGTCACCATGCGCAGCTTGGTTGAGATTCATGAAGTCCATATCGATTTCCTCCCAAGGCAGATCGCGGTTGAACTGCGTATGGAGGTGAAGGAAAGGCTTTTGTAATCCGCGCAAGCCTCCAATCCACATTTTCGAAGGAGAAAACGTGTGCATCCAGAGAATGATACCGGCACAATTTGGATCGGCACTCGCTTCCTGGCATACGCGGAGGATTTCCTCTGGTTTGGTGACAACGGATTTGAAAACCAGAGGGAGCGGCAACTTTTTAGAGAGTTTCAGCCCCTCGACGATCTCTTGCGAGTTTGCTGCAACCTTTTTCAGCGTGTCGGGTCCGTAAAGATGCTGACTACCAGTGATGTACCAGATTTCGGGTACCTGAAGATGCTTTATGCTTTTCACGTTATTACAAGTTCTGCGGTATGGGTTAACGACCTGTGTCTTCTTTGATGCGCATGAGTTCCTTCATCGTATTTGAAAGGTCGGCGCACTTATTAATGCCCCCAAAGGCGTCATGCAGTTGGCGGTAGAGTACGTATATACGGTTGTAGATGGCCTGGTTCTCCGGATTCGGACTGAAGCTCGTCGGCTTAACCGAGGTCATCGCCTCTTCCGCGGATCGGAAGTCGGCGTGCCCTCCCCTTTCCGGTCCGGCTAGAACCGCAGCCGAAATCGCTGAGCCCAGCGCACATGCCTGGCTTGAGCTCGAAAGGTGCATTCTATAGCCGGTCACATCCGCGTAGATTTGCATCAACAAAGGATTTTTTTCCGCGATGCCCCCGCAACAAACGACTCGATCAATTCGCACCCCATATTCCCGGATTCTTTCAATGATGGCGCGTGCCCCAAAGGCGGTCGCTTCGATTAAGGCGCGGTAGATTTCAGCACGCGTTGTATGGAGCGTCTGCCCGATCACTAAGCCGCTGAGTCTCGGATCAACGAGAATCGTACGGTTCCCATTGTTCCAGTCGAGCGCAAGCAAACCGCTTTGCCCTGGCCTCTGCTTTGCGGCTTCTCTTGTGAGCGCCGCATGGAGAGCGCCTTGCCCTTCACACACAACCTCAACCCACCACTTGAAAAGATCTCCTACAGCGGATTGACCAGCTTCAATGCCGTAATAGCCTGGTAAAATCGCACCTTTGACGATGCCGCAAATTCCTGGAATGTCTGCGATTGGCTTATCCGCGCCAACTACGCAACAATCACACGTGGAAGTGCCGATTGCCTTAATCAACACCCCGTCATCGACGCCACTGCCGATAGCGCCATAGTGAACATCGAACTCGCCAATCGCGATCGGGATCCCTTCCGGAAGGCCAAGTTTTTGCGCCCATTCCGAACAAAGATTACCGGCGGCCGTCGTCGCGTCATAAGCCTTGTCGTAGAGACGGTCACGCAGCTCAGCCAGCTTTGGATTAAGTAGGCTCAGAAATTCCTTGTCGGGAAGGCCGCCCCACTCGTCGCTGTAGAGCGCTTTATGGCCCGCAGCGCAAATCCCACGTTTAATAGTGCGCGGATCACCCACTCCGGCCAGCACTGACGGGATAAAATCGGCAAGTTCCACCCAGCTAAAAGCCGCATCAAAAACAGCAGGTGCAACATTCAAACAATGCCAGATCTTGCTCCACCACCATTCGGATGAATAGGTGTTACCACATTTGGCGAGGAAGTGCGGACGATGTTTGCCAGCGAGCTCGTTAATCCAGGCGGCCTCGCGATAGCTCGTGTGGTCTTTCCAAAGCCAGCACTGCGCGTCAAGATTGTCTTTCCATTTCTCGTGCAACGCTAGCGGAACGTTATGCTGGTCCACCGGGATTGGACTCGACCCCGTCGTGTCCACACCAATTCCAATGATCTTCTCTACCGAAAATGCGGGAACGCTAGACGCCTGCTCAAGTGCAATCCGCACTGAACGCTCCAGGCCAAAAAAATAATCATTGGGATGCTGACGAGCGAGATTATGATCACTCGCTTGAAGTAGAATACCGTTCTCGCCACTGGGATAGTCTACGACGCCACTTCCCAATTCGCGTCCGTCCGAACAATCTACTACAATCGCGCGGACAGAATTGCTTCCGTAATCGATTCCAATTGTAAAGGCCATGTCAGTAATTATTACAGCCGCATCATTGCGGCATAAGCTTCTATATACATTCTAAGTGTGCAGCGTATCTGGAACGAAATCGTATTGCTCGTCATCAAAATAGACTTCCTGTAACAATTTTATCTACAGTGCTTGTTGAATAAGGAGAGTTTCCAACGAAAGCTTCCCGAATTACCCAGCTAAAGTCTGGTCGCGGTCAAATGTCTATAACTGCGTGACGGCAAATTGATTTCCATTCGGATTTAAGCAATGCGATTGCTCCACGGATAAAGGCGGGTCCTGCTCTCGTCATCGAGGAGCCCCAATGCAATTACCGTTCAGCAATCAACACTCTGGTCTTGCAAATATCTGGTCGGCTTAATAGCCCAGCGGCATTGCTAATAATTCCATCGATCAGGCACGATGGACGCAACCGCGTCTAAGGCGCATTCGGCAGTAGGGCGATCGCCATCGCTCTGTTCCTGTCAAATCCTTGGAGAGGAGTAAGTTCGTCTAGAATATTCATATGGAGGGTTTAGGGGTGGTCCGTTCCGTGAACGTTCACGTAGCCTTCCACATCGGGGCTTCAATGCAAGAGCAATTTTCGAAAGTTTCGCTCAGGAGGGATGAAAGAGGTCCGTCGCCACCCGGGTCGAATCACCTGTTCGGATTTGCCCTATCTCGGTTGGCGTTAGGACCGCCGGGCAATTTTTCACGTCCTTTCATCGGCACCGCCAGCAAATTCCATTCCCCGATAAACCAACAGGCTGATTTCGTCGATCAATCGCTCTTTAATTAAGATACGCGCCATTGATTCTGCCACCGCCCTGGGGAAGGCAGATTCGGTCTTTGATCAGGCTTGGTATTGTTCGTCGCTCACCTTTTCCATGCGGTTGGCGGCCTTGCCGGCGAGCTGTTCGACAATGGAGATGTAGGTCATCCGTCCGCTTGCATAACCAGCATCCCGATAAAATATAGCCAAGTTTCCCCAAGGAGAATAATACTGATATCTCCAACTGAAGGATCGCTGCCTGACGGCCCACCTTCTTTAGTTAATCTTCTTGGCAACTGACTAATTTCTCTGTCCCTGCATAATCCTCTAATGTTAATGTTAATGGGAGCAGGGAAATGAAATCCTGGGTGGTTTGTTGTCGATCAAGGTGGCTGCAATGACTGTGTCTTCGACTTTCAGTCTTATCTTCTTGCTTTTGGGTTGCTGAGAGGATGTTTCAGTTAACGATTTCGACGTGCCGCGGGTTGTTCCGTCGTCAGCGCCGCACGCGGCGTGAGTAAAGGCCATTACCAACCCGAGGGCCGCAGAAACGCGGTTTAACGAGGCGGTTTTCTCTTTTCGACCAGAGGCCATTTCAAAGGAGTAAGATCACCCGCCATATTGTTCGTCGCTCACCTTTTCCATCCAGTCGGTGCCCTTGCCGTCGAGTTCTTCCACAATGGCGATATGAGTCATGGCCGTGGTGGGTGTAGCGCCGTGCCAGTGCTTCTCACCAGGAGGAAACCAGACCACGTCACCTGGCCGAATCTCTTCAATCGGGCCTCCCCAGCGCTGCACCCGTCCGCAGCCAGCCGTCACGATAAGGATCTGCCCCAGCGGATGGGTGTGCCACGCTGTGCGAGCACCAGGCTCAAACGTGACACTGGCGCCGACGGCGCGCGCCGGGGCCGTTGGCTGGAACAACGGGTCAATGCGCACCGTGCCGGTGAACCAGTCGGTCGGTCCTTTGATGGAGGGTTGTGAACCACTTCTTTTGATTTCCATTTTGATTTTCGGTGTTTGGGTTAAAGGGGCTTCGACTTGGGCGCGCAGAATCGCCGGAATGGCAACCGCCGCGCCCGTGGTTTTCAGAAAGCCGCGTCGGGAAAGGGCCATGATGCGCGAATGGTGGATTTCGGATTAATAGATCGACGACGCCGATCCGTGGTGAGTTTATTCAATAGCAGCTTTGCCGTCGCATCGGTTCTTGCTCCACCTGTCGCAATCTTGCGCGAATCTGTTCGGCTGCTGCTCAGGTGGAAGGTGAAGACGCAAGTGTGGAGTCTCCGAACTTCGTGACATTTCTTTTTGCCTCACGCGAAGGCCCAAAAGCCGCTAAGTCTGGACTTCACCTCTTTGCGTCTTGGCGTCTTTGCGTGAGACCACAGTGCAGCCTCAGACAGAAATTTTCAGGCTTTTGGCGACAGGAACAGTCGAGAACGTCTTGGAAGGACATAAAGGGACAGTGCAACTGTTCATTCAAAGGGGAAAATCCAAGGTCTGCGAAGGGGGAGCGAGTAGGAATCTATTTCCGCGTCGAGTTTGTGCTTAGCCACTTCGCGTAATCGGCTTCCGTCATCTCCCCGGCTGCCAGCGCCAAGGTGCACAACACAGCTTCGGCTTCCGTCGCATGAAACTCGAAGCCGTTTCGCTCGAGAAAACCTGCTCCCATCATGAACCCAGTGCGCTTGTTGCCATCAAGAAAGGGATGATTTTTTACAATTCCCGCTGCGTAAGCCGCCGCGAGTTCGGCCATCGTCGGTTTGCCATAGTGAAAAAGCTGTTGTGGCTTGATCAAGGCGGATTCCAACAGGTTTTTGTCGCGCACTCCCGCAATGCCACCGAAGTGGGACAGCATCATGTCGTGCAGCGCAAGACACTCCTCACCGGTGAGCCAGTACGGCCCTTTCACTTGGCCAACTCGCGGAGCGCGTTCCGGTAGCGGCGGTTCAGAGACTCAAACACGGCCATGGATTTGGCAAATTCAGGATTGCTGGCGGTCAGCCGCACACCGTCCTGCGCCTCCGTCAGCGTCAGCGCATCGCCCTCCTCCAACTTCAAATGCGCGAGCACTTCTTTTGGCAATACAATCCCCAGAGAATTGCCAACCTTGCGGATTTTGAGTTCGAGCGTCATGGCATCACTGTAATCACGAATGTTATAACGTCAAAAGGACCAATCGCAGTTCAGCGGTTTTCTCAACAGATTGCGCAGATTTTCTAAGTTCATCCGCTGAAATCGGTGTAACCGGCGCAATTTGTGGCCCGTGAATTTTATTGGATTGACCCCTTCTCGCGGTGCTTCGTTCGCCAAGTGGAACATAAAGACGCAAATGTGGCGTCTCCGAACTTCGTGACATTTCTTTTTGCCTCACGCGAAGGCGCAAAGCCTGGACTTCGCCTCTTTGCGTCTTGGCGTCTTTGCGTGAGACCACAGGGCGGCCTCAGACAAAATTTTGAGGCTTTTGGCGACAGGAACAGTCGAGAACGCGTTGAGCAATGAAATAAAGGGAGCAAAGCAATTGTGCACGATCCCGGGGAAATGGGCACCCGCCCAGGGTCCCGCGTTCGCTGCACCTCGCTCTCCTCGCGTTCAGCCCTGGGCATGGAAGCCGCGCTCCGGCCCATGGCACGTCGCCTCTGGGACTCGTTATCGCGTTTCTGGCTCGGTGCGAACCACCCCTTGACCGCGGTCCGCCAGTGTGTGGGTAAAAATCAGCCCATCCCTGGGTGTCATCCAAGGCTGTCTGGGCCACGTCAGCCGTCCCCTGGCTGGCTCCCTGCCTCGCTCGGGGTCGCGACCGAATTGCTCCAGGCGCCTGCCCGCCGGGGTCTGGGTCGGTGCGCGTCGAGGTCTGGGTCGGTGTCAGGCCGCCCCGGGTCGTCGCAATTGCCTGATTTTCCTCTGTAAAAAGGCTTGTGAGCTCCTGCGCTCCTTGCTGTCATCCCTCGCGCGGCGTTGAGGCTAGTTCCGCCGCGAAATCCCCCAACCCCAGAGTCCCCCAACCCCAGAGAAGGAGGCAGAACTAATATGAATGATCGTGATCAGCGCCGGTACGGCCGGCTCACCCGTGTGCTGACCTTTGGCCGCAAAAACGCCGCCGACTCCACATCCACCAGCAAGGCGAAAACCCACTTCGCCGCCATCATCACCCACGCCGACGCGCTGCTCACCCTGATCGAGGATAATAACGCACCCGTCGCAGACGGCGGCGATTCCGCGGCCACGCTTTCGACCAAGGCCGCGCTCCCACGCGAAATTCATCGCCTACGAATTGCCGGAGGATTTCGTCGCCGACCTCCGCGCCGATCGCGATGCCCTCCGCACCGCCAACCAGCGCAACCAGGGCGAAACGCAGGAAGGCGTCGAAAGCACCGCCCTCATTGGCCAGATCCTCGGCCGCGCCGTCAAGGACGTGCAGCAGCTCGACGCCATCATGCACAACAAATACGCCCGCCAGCCCGAGAAGCTCCGCGCCTGGCAAAGCGCCTCCCACCTCGAACGCGCCCCCAGCGCGAGAAGAAGCCCGACGGCACCACCCCTCCGCCCCCGGCCCAATGACGCGCCCCGTAAACCCCGGTCCGCCTTCCGCCGCACTCACCCCCATCGCGCTCGCTGCCAAGTTGCACTCGGGAGAGCACCACAAAGCAAGAAGAGAGGCGTTGGAAACATCACACCACTGCCCGCAAAACCCGAACAAAGAAGCATGACCAACCAAACTAAAAACTTTGCGGCTATTGCTTTCGATCAGACTGGCAAAGCCGCGTGCCAAGACTCGATCGGTCTTCTCGATAGTTTTCGGGGCTGCTCACACGGGTGGCAGTTAAAACGTCCGAAACTAGATGAACAGACGGGGACTCTTAATTGGGAAAGGTGGTCGCTAAATGTTGAACAGGTGGCGAAGTCTACGGAGCTAGCCTCAGCTTCCGTAAACAGCTTTATTGTAAAAGCAGATGGCGCTCACGAGCAACTAGAGCCAATGAGGCTAAAAATTATTACACACCTAGCGACTCTCGGCATGCGGCATGCGGCCTATATACATTCTCCGGGATGAAGTTTCAGAAGCAATAGCTGGAAGGCTGTATCTAAAAGTCTATCGCCTCGAAAATCGTCTCAGAGAATATTTGATGAGGTTCTATAGCATTGTTTACGGCGCTGATTTTTGGCCGCTAGCGGCTGAGAAAATAGCCAAAAAGGCTGAAGAATTTAAAGGCAATGAGCGAGTCTTTAGCGACTACGCAAATACGATAGCATATCGAATTACTTTTGATGACCTGGGCGGAATCATCTTCAAAGTTGGAGCAAATCAACCTGACGCGGAAATTTTAATCAAGAAGCTAAGAGCCATTCCCTCAACAGAATCAAAGCGTTTCGCAGAGCTTCAAGCTGAGCTGGAACCTAACTATGACCGATTCTTTAAACGACTAAAACAGGGTGACTTTCGAAAATTATGGGAACGATTTTCTCACTTCAGAAACAAAATTGCCCATAACAACCTATTCGTCGCGGAAGACGAGGCCGAAGCAAACGACCTTTTTGATCGGCTGATGACATTGATCAGTCAGAACGATAGGGACATTGAAACGGTGAAAAGCTCGCTCGAAACCTCAGGCGGCGACCTTCAGGAAGAGTTTCTTACCGCTTCAGGCGTTACAGCAGACTCCATTCCGAGTCCGGAAAGTCCGTTATGGACGGGCCTCAGTTCAAAGTTTGTATCGATATCTCAAGACGAATTCTTGACGCAGCTAAAGTCGCTTGAGGCCGAAATTGCAAAGAAAGGACGGGGATACGTCGGCCTTAAGCGATTTATCGAGTTTCATCTAGGTGCGCTTGGGGTCGACTATAAAAGTGCATGGCAGATCTACGAGCAGCTTCTAGAAAGCAATTCAATCGAGAAATACGAGGTCATTGGCAGGTATCAAGACCAAATTGCGCTAGCTATCCGATCGATCAACTCAAAATAGGTAGCGCCTCGGCGAGCGGCCAACTGGGCGAGTGGGCCAGGTTGTCCGCGAGGCTGAACTTCTCCCACACTCTTAGTCATACGCAGCCGGTATCGCGTCGTGGAGCCACAGCCGGCTCAATTCATCACTTCGACGGTGGTCCGGCCGTCTGCCGGTCTTCACCACGAAAGCGCGCTTCCAGATCGTGGTGGGCGCGCTGGATTACTGCCGACAGCACATGGAGCTGAAAGTCTATGGCGGGGTGATCCTGGATTACCATCTGCACGCCATCGTCGCGGGACCGGATGTACGGCTGAAGGAACTCCAGCTTGGGCGCGCAGCATCGCCGGAAAAGCGAACGTGACAGCGGCGACAACCCCGGTGTTTTTCAGAAAGGTGCGGCGGGAAAGGGCCATGATGCTAGTTGGGACGACTGTCAAAGACACCCTTGGCGACGGGGACCGCCGAAAAGGCGTTGGGCCAGCCGGCATAGAACGCGATATGCGTGATCGCTTCGGCGGCCTGGGCTTTGGTGAGGCCGTTATCCATCGCCCGGTTCAGATGAAACGGAATCTGTGCGCCCTGGCCGGAGGCGATCAGAGCGCTGACAGTGACCAGGCTGCGATCGCGAGGCGCAAGGTCCGGGCGTAGCCAGAGGTCGTTAAACAGCAACTCCCCGGTGTAATGCACGAGTCCCGGAGCCACCGACCCGGCGCTCTCCTGAACAGCTGCCGCACGGCGCTCCTCCGCGGCCTGATCCATTGGAAGAAGATCGGGCGACGCCGCGGGAAGCTGATCGGCTCCGATGCCACGCTCTGCGAAGATATTTTTCACGACGGCAACCGCCGACATGGCATTCGCCCAGCCTGAGTAAAACGCGAGATGCGTGATGATCTCGGAAATCTCGCCTGGCTTGACGCCGTTATCGAGCGCCAGGTTGAAATGATACGGCATTTCGATCGTCTGATTGCGT
>DATDAX010000227.1:0-2578 GCA_036525175.1 Terrimicrobiaceae bacterium
TGCCCTTCCCAGATTTTTCCGGGCTGCCGCGTAAGCATGTCCCACACGGAAAGTCCTTTTTGGTCTTTGTTCCACGCGCCTTCGATTTGATACGAGGCCGCTGCAACGCCCCAGGTGAAGTTGGTCGGAAAGCTCATTGTATTAAGAGGGGATGTGTTTGTCGTTTATAACTGCAGTTCAGGGATTCGGAGAAAAAATTAGCGCAAATTCGAAAAAAGTTTCGGCTGTATTATATCAAGTCCGGTCGGCGTTGTTGGGTCAGTTCGAGCGCGCGTTGCCTGCGCCAGGCTTCAATCGCGGCATGATTGCCCGAAAGCAGAACGTCCGGCACCTTCCAGTCCCGGAAGTTTTCCGGGCGCGTATAGTGCGGGTAATCGAGAAGGCCGGTGGAGAATGAATCCTGAGCGGCGCTTCCCGCGTCGCCAAGCACACCCGGAATGAGGCGCACGATGGCATCTGTAAGCACGAGTGCGGCAAGCGCGCCGTTTGTGAGGACGTAATCGCCGATTGAGACTTCCTCATCGACGAGGTGATCTGCCACGCGTTGATCCACACCTTCATAGTGTCCGCAAACCAGGATGAGATGATGCTCGCGGGAATAGGCCTCCGCCATCTTTTGGTTGAATCGCCGTCCTTGTGGGCTCATGAGCAGAACTCGCGTTCCGTCCCCGCGCAACGTATCGAGCGCACGCGCGATGGGTTCGATCTTCATGACCATGCCTGGCCCACCGCCGTACGGAGCGTCGTCTGTGGTGCGATGTTTGTCGGTCGCCCACTCCCGCAGGTCCACCGCCTCAAGGGTGGCGAGCCCCTTTTCCTGTGCGCGCTTGAGCATGCTTTCGCGCAGCACGCTCTCGCAAATACGGGGAAAAATGGTAAGAATTTGGATCTTCAACGCGTTTCCATAAAAGGCATCACCGTCGCCGCAAGCAAGTGTTCAAAGTCCGCACTCCACGAAAAAGACCTCCTGCCCGGCAACGTTTGAGTTTCAAGTCGTGGCTGTTTCGCCTTTGTCTCAAAGTCGCGGTTGTCGTCTTTCTGCTCTGGGCGGTGGTCACGCTCTTCTTTTATGCGTGGTCGCTCACATTCGATCTCAAGACGATCAGCGACATGCCCCAGCGTTCATCCGTCTATGACAAGGATGGAAACTTCTACAGCCGGCTCGCGGGCGAGAACCGGATAGTCGTTCCCTTCGACAAGATCTCAAACAACTTCGTCAACGCGGTCCTCGCGCGCGAAGACACGCGATTTTATTACCATCACGGCATCGACCCGATCGGCATCGCGCGCGCGATTGTGCGCAATTTCATTGCGGGAGGCTTTCGCGAGGGAGCGAGCACGCTGACGCAGCAACTCGCGCGCAACAGCTTTCCGTTGGGCGGCAAGAATCTCATTCGAAAGATGATCGAAGCGGCCCTTGCGCATCGCATCGAGACCGAACTCACGAAGGAGCAGATTCTCGAGGCGTACATGAACCGGATCTATTTCGGCAGCGGCTATTACGGGGTGGAAACGGCAAGCCGCGCTTACTTTGGCAAGCCGGCCTCCCTGATGAACCTTCCGGAGTCCGCCATGCTTGCGGGCCTGATTCGGAGTCCGAACCGCTTTTCCCCATTCAACAACCTCAAGAAAGCCATGCGCGAGAGGAACGCTGTTCTCACGCGCATGCGCCGGCTCGACTTCATTACGGAGCAGCAAATGGTGGCCGCCATGGCATCCATACCAAAGATTGGGCCAAAGCCGAAGGCTTCGCCGCAGGACAACTGGGCGATGGATTCCATTCTTCGCGAGCTGGAGTTGGTGATCGATCGCGATCAATTCGACAACGGAGGGCTGAGGATCTACACGACGATCGACGGCGCGCTGCAGAATGTCGCCGAGGCAAGCCTTCGCCGCCGCCTGCAACAAGTCGAGTCCCTCCCCGGTTTTCCCCACAACCCGATGAAGGCATACTCGGCGAAGGATAGCGAGGATGCCGCGCCTTATCTTGAAGGCGCCGCAATCGCCCTTGATAGCCGGACCGGCGGCATTCGAGCCATTACGGGTGGCCGGGATTACTCCCGCAGCAAGTTCAACCGCGCCGTGCTCGGACGCCGCCAGATCGGCTCCGCCGTGAAGCCGTTCGTTTACGCCAAGGCATTCGAAAACGGTCTTCGTCCGGGCGATCTCGTGGACGACGGTCGCCTGAACCCAGGGGAGCTTCCGGCCGCGTATGGCCGCTACGACCCCGCAAACTCCGACAATACGTATCGCGGCGACCTGCCGGCAAGCGAGGGCCTTGTCCTTTCGCGCAACACGATGAGCGTGCGCATCGGTGTCTGGACCGGGCTGGACACCATCCGGGAGACCGTCATTCGATCCGGCCTATCGCGAAATCCGCCTCGTTTCCCCTCGCTTTGTCTTGGGGCATTTGAATCGAACCTCAAGGATCTGACCGCGGCCTACACGGTCTTCGCAACCGGCGGAGTGAAATTGCAGCCATACCTCATCGAGCGGATCAGCGATCCGGACGGACAAATCATCTACAAGGCAACCCACGGCAGACTGGCCATCCTGAAGCCGGACGCCGCAAAAGAGA
>DATDAX010000228.1:0-3311 GCA_036525175.1 Terrimicrobiaceae bacterium
CGCGTCATTGATTTCCCTATAGTGCATCAAAGCGGCAACACTGCGGCCTTGGAACTCCAGCCTACACGCCGTCTTTGAACAAGAAGTGCCACGTGCTAGTAAGATGTCAAAGGCTTTTCTGAAACGAGTCCGCGGCGATCGAGTTTCGCAAAGCCCTTGTTCCATGGAACAATAGGTGGCCAAACGTGTGAAGAGCGACGTTATTGGGAAATTCAGTGCGATGAAGACATTTGAATATCGAAACTTCGGGCTCGAGAATCTTGTTCTCGCTGATCGCGACGAACCACGTCCTGACCCTCACGAAGTCGTTGTAAGATTTCACGCGGTGTCATTGAACTATCGGGACGTGATGTTCTGCAAAGGTGTTTACAAGCCTGATTCAAGGTTTCCGGCTGTGCCGCTGTCCGATGGGGCGGGGGAAGTGGTTGCGGTTGGCGAGGATGTATCGCATTGGAAAATCGGGGATCGGGTTTGCCCGATTTTTATGCAGGGATGGTGGGAGGGTGCGCTCACACCGCGGAAGGCTCGTACGTCGCTGGGAGGGGGAGATGTGGACGGCGTACTCCGAGAATGCGCCGCGTTCAACGAGAACGGCTTGGTGCGGATTCCAGAGCATCTCACATACGAAGAGGCTTCGACCCTGCCGTGCGCAGCGGTGACCGCCTGGCATGCTCTGGTGGATTTCGGGAAGCTCAAGGCGGGCGCGACGGTCTTGACGCTTGGCACCGGCGGCGTTTCGACTTTTGCGGTGCAGTTCGCCAAGCTGCATGGCGCTCGCGTCATCGCAACCTCGAGCAGCGACGAAAAGATTTCGCGGGTCCTTGGGCTTGGGGCAGATGAAAGCATCAACTACAAGAGAACCCCTGATTGGGACAAGGAAGTCTTCCGCCTGACCGATAAGGCCGGTGTCGATCACGTGGTTGAGGTAGGGGGCGCCGGAACATTGCCGAAGTCGTTGAACGCCGTACGCACGGAAGGCAAGATTTCCGTGATCGGTGTTCTAGCGGGCGGCAGCGGTCTGGACCCGGTCCGTCTATTGGTGAAATCGGTTTGTCTGCAAGGCATCTTCGTAGGCTCCCGCCAGATGTTCGAGGACATGAATCGCGCGATCGCTCTGAGCGGGCTCAGGCCGGTCATCGACAGGACGTTTCCATTTGAACGGGTGCGCGAGGCTCTTGAATATATGGAAAGTGGCTCGCACTTCGGTAAGATCGTACTCACGATCTGAGGTGTCTGCAGATCGCGCGATTTCCTGCCCTCACCACGATCGCAGTGCGCTTGAAGCGAACCCCGCGGTCTGCTTCAGAGAGATTGTTACAGAAGAGGGTTTGTTGCCGCTCCGGGCGGGTTCACATAGGTTCCTTCAAGGGGATCGGAGAGTCATGCGCATTCGGCAGATTCCTTTTGCTGAGGGAATTCGAATCCTCTATGCTCGGCAGAGCCGAGCGCGATTACCGGACGTTTCTTGGAGAGCGCGGGAAACGGTTTTCCCTGTTCCCACGTTGCCCGTTCGGCATGGTGCGACGCCGAATCGACAGTATTCGAAGTCATGTGTTTTTTATGAATGACCAGCCTTCTCTCGATCAATTTCCCTCCGACGAGCGAACACTCGCATACCTGCGGGCGCTGAGTGTGCAGTATCCGAATACCGACGCGACGCTTGCCGCCATAGCAAATCTTCGCGCCGCCCTCACGCTGCCGAAAGGAACGGTCCATGTGATCAGCGACATTCACGGCGAGTTTAAGAAACTGATTCACGTGATCAAGAACGCGTCGGGATGTCTGCGTCCGCTGGTTGAGCAGACGTTCGGCAAGCGTCTCACTGCGGGCGAAAAGCTGGACCTTCTCAATATCATTTACTATCCGCGCGAGACCTACGCGCACGTCCAAGACCGATTGCCCGACGCTGCAGCGCGCCGCAACTTTCTGCGGCGCCAAACGCGCCTGGCGATCGAGTTGGTTCGCCAGATTTCGCGGCACTACAGCATGGTGGCGATCGAGCGCGTCTTCCCGTCTCATTACGAAACGCTGTTTCGAGAACTTCTTTTCGGGGCTTATCTTGAGCGTTCGGATGACTACATCGATTCGATGCTCGATCAATTCGTAGAGCATGAGCAGGAGCTGACTTTCCTACGGTTGATGGCGCGCATTATTCGCAACCTTCTCTTTTCCGAGTTGATCGTCGCCGGAGATTTCGGCGACCGCGGCCCCCGTATTGACAAGGCGATCGACTATGTCATGCATCAACCAAACGTCTCAATCACCTGGGGAAATCATGACGTTACCTGGATGGGCGCTGCTCTTGGCCAGGATGCATGCATCGCGAACGTGTTGCGGATCTCGTTGCGTTACCAGCGGCTTTTTCAGCTCGAAATGGGTTACGGAATTCCCATGGCGCCGTTGGAAAAGCTTATACGCACGGTCTGGTTCGACGATCCTGCAACCCATTTTTCGTGCCACGGCAAGGGGATACGGGATGAGCTTTCCATGAGGCAGATGCAGAAGGCGATGGCGATCATCCAGTTCAAGCTCGAGAGCCAGTTGATCGCGCGAAATCCCGATTTTCATCTCGACCACCGCAACCTTCTTCACCAGATCGACCGCCAGAACTGGACGGTGCCCATCGGCGCCGGCCGCTATCCCATTCTCGATAGGAATTTCCCGACAGTGGACTGGAGCGATCCGTACGCTCTTTCATCTGAAGAGGAAGCATGCATGGCACAGCTGCGGCACTCGTTTTTGCAAAGCCAGACGCTGCGGGACCAGATGCGCTTCGTCGAACGCAAGGGCGCAATGCACTTGGTGCGCGATTACAATCTCATCTTTCACGGATGTGTCCCGGTCGACGAGGCTGGCAATTTCCTGCCGCTCAAGGTCGGCGGGGTCGAGTATCGGGGACGTGCGCTGTTCGAGGCGCTGACCCAAGTTGTTCATCGGGCGTTCCGCGGCAAGGATCAACGCCATCTCGACATGCTTTGGTACCTATGGTGCGGACCGCTTTCGCCCGTTTTCGGCAAGGACAAGATTTCGACCTTTGAAAACTACTTCGTTGCGGAGAAAGAGGCGGGGGTGGAGACGAAGAACCCATATTTCAAACTGATCCACGAAAAGGAATTCTGCCGGAAGATTTTGACCGACTTCGGTGTCAACGCCCAGCGAGGCCTGATTGTCAACGGGCATGTGCCCGTCAAGATTGAAAAGGGCGAGTCCCCCATCAAGGCGAGCCATCAGGCAATCACCATCGATGGCGCATTTTCCGAAGTCTATGGCGACAAGGGTTTCACGCTCGTGCTTGATGCCGATCGTACCTA
>DATDAX010000229.1:0-7125 GCA_036525175.1 Terrimicrobiaceae bacterium
GGCGCGATTTTTGGAGGCTTTGCGATGGTGCTTACCATCATGATTCCTGCCTGTGCGCTCTATAAGCCACTGCACGATTTGGTCACCATTTCGCATGTCGACAAGATGTGCAAGGTGATCGTCTTCACGGGCTCTATCGTCGGCTACGCCTACTTGATGGAGTTATTCATGGCTTGGTACAGCGTAAACCCCTACGAGCGTGCCGCCTTTCTCTATCGAGCGACGGGTCCGTATTGGTGGGCATACGCTTGCATGATGTTTTGCAACGTGATCGCGCCGCAACTTTTCTGGTTCAAGTACTTCCGCACGCATCTGGTCTGGGTGTGGATCATCGTTCAATTTCCAAACGCTGGCATGTGGTATGAACGCTTTGTAATCATTGCCACCACGCTCACCCGCGATTTCACGCCCTCAGCTTGGGGCATGTTCCATCCGACATGGGTGGATATCTGGATGTTCATTGGATCGCTGGGTCTCTTCTTCACGCTCTTCCTGCTTTTCATCCGCTTTCTGCCCATGATCTGCATGTTCGAGGTCAAGGCGGTGCTGCCGGAAGCCGACCCGCACCACCATGCGCATCAGGGAGGGAAACACTAGAGATGTCGACCAACGTCGCGGGGAATCCCCAATCGCCCTTCTACGGTGTTGCCGCCGAGTTTGATACGGCCGGCGAGTTGTTTCATGCCGCGGAAAAGATGCGCGACGCAGGCTTCACTCGGTTCGATGTCTTTTCACCGTTTCCGATTCACGGGATGGACCATGCCATGGGACTCAAGCGTTCGCTGCTTGGCAAGATCGTTTTCCTAGGCGGTTTGACCGGCTTTGTTTCGGCCGTTGCCCTCCAATTCATACCGAGTTCTTTCCTTTATCCGCTCATCGTCATGGGCAAGCCGACGGACCTGTTTACCGCGCCTGCGTTTTTTCCGATCATGTTCGAATTCACGGTGCTTATATCGGCCTTCACCGCGACGTTCGGAATGGTCATCATGAACGGACTGCCTCGCTTGAATCACCCAATGTTCAACTGGGAACGATTCAAGCGCGTAAGCGACGACAAGTTTTTTTGCGTGATAGAGAAATCGGATCCCAAGTTCGCAGAAGCAGAAGTCCGGGAGTTTCTCGAATCTCTCGGCGCACGTAACATCACCAGGGTGCACGAGGACTAAGCCGCGCGGCGGAAATCGAGATGCGAACCGAGCCAACCAGCAAGCGAATCCGGGATCATTCCACCGCAGGCAGGCGACCATGCTGAAATACTTCTTCATCATGCTCGCCTTTCTGGTGCTGGTCGTCCTTGCGATGGCCGGATTCCGTGGGCATAAGTCCGGCCAGCCGCCGATAGAAATTTTTCCCGACATGGATCGGCAGCCCAGGGTAAACCCGCAGACGCGGAGCGAATTTTATGCGGATGGGCGCGCCGCGCGGCCGCCCGTCGATGGCACGGTGCCGTTGGGCTATGCGATGCCGATGCACAAGCTTGTGGACGGTTCGGTTGGTCAGGCGACCGGGCCCTACAAGCAGATCATTTTCTCCAGTTCACCCGGCTATCTCGACACCGGGAAAATGGGCGAAAATTGGGGCACCGGCATTCCCTTTGAGATCTCGCCGGCCATCATGGGTCGCGGTCAGCAGCGTTTTGGAATTTACTGCGCTGTGTGCCACGGCGCGACGGGTGCGGGAAATGGAATCGCTCAAAAATTTGGCTTAAACACGGTGCAGAGTCTTCTTCAAGACCGCATTCGAGTGATGTCGGATGGCGAGATTTTCAATACGATCAGCCACGGGAAGAACACGATGATGGGCTACGGAGACCGGATTCAGGTGATCGACCGCTGGGCCATCATTGCTTACCTGCGCGCATTGCATAAGTCCCAAGGGGGTTCGTCTTTGGCCGACGTGCCTGATGAGGAGCGCGCTAAACTGGAGTCCCAATAGCATGAGTCAACCCTTCAGCGACGAGCCGCAGCCAGAGTTCTTCGACTACAAGCACGTGGGAGGCCGTTTTCTCGGTTTGATTGGCATGGCCGCGGGGGCGTATGCGGTGCTGCTGGTCGGAGCTTTCTTCGATTCGAAGCAGTTTGCGTTCTCGTATCTGTTTGCTTACACATTTTTCCTTACGATCTGCATGGGCGGACTATTCTGGACGCTTGTACATCACGCGGTGGATGCGGAGTGGAGTGTAGTTGTACGGCGCCAGATGGAGAATATGGGAAGCCTGTTGTTGGTTATGGCATTCCTGTTTATCCCGCTTCTTGCCGTGGGGCCGATGCTATGGAAGTGGATGCTGCCCGAGAACGCGCATGACCCCCTCTTGCTCGAAAAGGCCGCGTACCTCAACAAGCCCTTCTTCTATGCGAGGGCGAGCTTCTACTTTTTATTTTTTGTCGCATCCTCCACGTTCCTGCGCTCTTTCTCGATCGCGCAGGACAGCAATGGTGCGGCGGCTTATACCGTGCTGAACCGCCGCGTGACATTTTCGAGCGCGATTCCCTTTGCCGTCTGCCTGACCTTTGCCGCGGTGGATTGGTTGATGGGCCTGGATTACCACTGGTTTTCGACAATGTGGGGAGTGTATATTTTCGCCGGCACGGCACTGAGTTCGATGTGCGTGCTCGTGCTGATCGTCACCGCTCTGCGTGGAGCGGGTTACTTGCAGCAAGTCGTGACCACTGAGCACTACCACATCATGGGCAAGCTGATGCTCTCGTTCACGATTTTCTGGGCCTACATTGGTTTCAGCCAATACATGCTCATCTGGTATTCGAACATTCCCGAGGAGACGGTTTACTTTTTGCGGCGCAATACGACGAGCTGGTGGTACCTGAGCCAGTTCATGGTTATCGGGCACTTCTTTGTGCCATTCCTTCTTCTCCTCTTTCAGCGGTCGAAAAAGACACCGTCTTTTCTTTGCGGGATGGCAGTCTGGATCCTTTTGATGCACATGCTTGACATCTATATTGTGGTGCTGCCTCCCCTGCACGTTGCCGGGGTCCGGCCGAATCCCCTCGACTTCTTCAGCCTGGTTGCCATCGGTTGCACGTTGGCGGCGGTATTCATCAAGCGCCTCGGCGACTCATCGCTTTTCCCTGTGCGCGATCCGCGCCTGGCCAAGTCCATCGCTCTGAAAAACTGATGAAGGAGGCCGCTCAGCCCAAACCACTTTGGCTCGTCCTCGCCGGCGGATTCGCCTTGCTTTTGCTCTTCGTGATAGCGGTCAGGCTGCTCACTGGGCTCGCACCGGCGCCGGATGAGGACGCGGCCCGCGCCGCCGAGCGTGCAAAAGCCTATCAGGAGCTCCAAACCGAGAACGCTCAGAAGCTCGAAAAGTATGCCTGGGTGGACAAGGCCAAGGGCACCGTACAAATTCCTATCGAGCGGGCGATGGAATTGGCGATTGCGGAACTGAACTCCAAAAGACCCGCGCCGGCGGGTCCGATATCCACTCCGGCGCCGTCACCGGCAGCCTCGCCCGAGGCCACTCCCTCACCGGCAGCTTCGCCTTCGCCGGTGGCCGAACCGGCGATGTAATCTGCGGCCAATCAATGAGAAGATGAACCCACCTGTTACGGCGACAATCCAGCCTCACGAGAGCCGCGACGCGTTGCGTTTCCCGGTAATCATGTTTTTTTCGTCGGCGATCTTCTGGCTCGTAGTCGGATCATTTCTTGGCTGCCTTGCTGCGTGGAAGCTTGTTGTGCCCTCACTGTTGGACGGCTCAAGTTGGCTGACCTATGGAAGAGTTCAGGCTGCCGCCGAGAATGCCTTGTCGTACGGTTGGGCGTCGCAGGCCGGTATGGGTCTCGGCTTTTGGTTGCTGGCTCGCTTGGGCCGTACGGCTCTTGGATCCGAAAGGCTCTTGACTACGGCCGGGGCGTTTTGGAATTTTGGCGTGCTTTTAGGTATCTGCAGCATCCTCGCGGGTGGCGGGAATGCCGTGAGAGGCTTGGAATTCTCCGGTGCGGCTGCCGCCATTCTGCTCATTGCTTATGCCTGCATTGGGGTATGGAGCTTTATCCTGCTCCGCGATCGCTCGAGTGACGGGCTTTACGTTTCCCAATGGTATCTTCTTGCGGCCTTCCTCTGTTTCCCGTGGTTGTATGCCACGGCGAACACGATGCTCATTTGGCACCCGGTGCAGGGCTCCGCGCAAGGACCTATTGCGACCTGGTTTTTCGGCGCGCTGGTCTGGCTTTGGTTGGTCCCACTCGTCCTCGCCGCCATTTACTATTTGATTCCGCATTTTGCGCATCGACCGGTGCGCGCCTATCCCTCCAGCGTTCTAGCCTTCTGGCTTCTTGCTTTTTTGGGTGGATGGACGGGCACCAAGCAGTTGATTGGCGGGCCGGTCCCTGCATGGATGGTCAGTGCGAGTGTTGCGGCTAGCATCATGATGCTCATCCCTGCAGCGATAATTTGCATCAACACCTTTGGTAGCTTGAGCGATCACTCCCGCCCTTCTTCTCCCGCCGTTTCCTTTACCATTGTGGGATTGGCATGTTTTGTCTGCGTGGTTCTGCAGGGAGCCGCTACCCCGATCCTTTCGGCGGTGACGCACTTCTCCGACTACTCGAGCGGCGAGAATGTGATGCTCATTTTCGGCTTTCTAAGCATGTCCCTGTTCGGTGCGCTTTATTACGTAGTGCCGCGCCTGACGGGGGTGGATTTTTCGCCAGGGCTCGCTTCCTGGCATTTCTGGATCTTTGTCTGGGGAGCCGGAACGATGTTTCTGTGCCTTACACTTGGTGGCCTTATTCAGGGATTCGCGCTTTATGATCCCGGTGTCGATTTCATGAGTTCACTCTCTCTTGCGGCGCCGTTTCGAGTGATGAATGCGGTGGGTGCGCTTGCGCTGTTTGTCGCTACGGTTGCCTTCGCAGGGCTTTTTGTGCGCAATCTGCTTGGCGTTACATCTCCTGCCGCCGCCCCGCGCGTTCCTTCAACCACCCCGGAGGTCGCGGGCGTATGAGCAGATTGCCCACGCTCGTCTTTGGGATCTTCCTTGTCTTTACCGCCGCGTGGTTCGGTATTGTCGGCTATTCCTATCTCAAGCTCGGTCGCATGGAGCCGGCCGTCGACGAAAACACCGGGGATGTCAATCCACCGCTGCTTTCTGGGCTGGCCGTCGCCGGGCAGCGCGTCTATGCGGCAAATGGTTGCGTCTCCTGCCATACGCAGCAAGTCCGCTCGGGAGCGTTTTCGACCGATGTGGAAAAGAAACTTGGACCGCGCCCGACGGTCGCGCGAGACTACATGCGTGAGAATCCGGCATTCCTGGGAAGTCTGCGGGTTGGGCCTGATCTCACCAACGTCGGTCTGAGGTCGAGTGATGTGAACTGGTTTCATAAGCACCTCTACGAACCCTCCGTGACGACGCCAGGTTCCAACATGCCTTCCTATCGATACCTTTATCAGAATCGAAAAATTGTCGGCCAACCGAGCGCCAACGCCGTTGTAGGGCTCAACGGCCCCTACGCGCCGAAGCCGGGATATGAAGTCGTGCCTAGTGAAGACGCAAGGATCCTCGTTGCGTATCTTCTTTCTCTGAGGCGGGACTATGCACTGCCCGAAGCTGAACCTCTCCAGTAACCGTGATCGACAAACCCACAAGTGACGGACCGCACGAGCAGGACCTCGTCCAGCAGCATGATCACCTTTTGCGTGAGTCCAACAGCTCTCGCGAAGGAGCCGAATTGCTTCCTACCTGGCTGCTCATTGGTTTTCTCGCGCTGGCGTTCCTGGGCGCGGGCTATCTGTTTTGGAATAGCGGGGGATTTAGTGTGAATGTTTTCAATCCGGCTCGCGTGGCGTGGGACGGCGCGGGGAGCGGCGGAGCCGCCGCGGCGCCGGATCCCATGGTGGTCGGCAAGCGTCTCTTCACGCAAAATTGCGCCGTTTGCCATCAACAGACGGGGTTGGGGGTCGCGGACCAGTTTCCTCCGCTCGCGGGCAGCGAATGGGTGCTCTCGCAGGACTGGCACGGCGACAATCACATCGTAAAGATCGTCCTCCACGGATTCCAGGGACCTGTGACAGTAAAGGGAGCGCAGTTCAACAACGTCATGGCTCCTTGGGGCAAGGTGCTCAAAGATGAACAGATTGCCGCCATTCTCACCTATGTGCGTAACGAATGGGGGAACAAGGCGCCACCGATCACAAAGGATTTTGTCAGCAAGATCCGCGAGCAGACAAAGGACCGCACAGAGCCCTGGACACAGAAGGAACTTCAGGCGATTGGGAGGGTGCTCGTTGAGGAGGCCGCCGCGGCGCCCGCGCCGCCCGCGGCATCTCCCGCACCGGCGGCAACACCGGGAGCATAGGCATGAACGTAAAGAATCCAAGATCCCTTCGATGCGGTCCCGTCAGCACGCCACGCGGAAAGCCCGTGCTTACAGCAGCCGCAGCGAGCTTGCGTGGAGGAGTCTATTCTCTGCTTGCCCTCGTTTTGAGTTTTTCAACTGCTCTTGCCGAACCGCGTACCGACAATCTCTATTGGGTGCCGCCAAACTTCACGGCAGGTGGCGCACAGATCGACAGCATCCTGAACTTCATCTTCTGGCTCACGCTGGTCGTTTTCATCGCGGTGCAGGCCGTTTTCATCTTCTACCTTGTAAAGTATCGGCGGCGAAAGGGTCAGCCCGCCTATTACTGCCATGGCAACAATGTCCTGGAAATCGTCTGGACCTCGATCCCAGTCCTTATTTTTCTTGGCCTCGCCATCTACAGCAATCGGCTTTGGGCGGAGCTCCATAGCGATCCGCCGCCGGATGCCCTGCAGGTCAATGTTTCCGCCTTTCAGTTCGGCTGGGACTTTCGGTATCCCGGCGCAGATGGAAAACTGGGTTCGGTCGAGGTCGACAAGATTTCCAACGAGAACAAATTTGGAATCGGAGAGGCGGATGAGACCGGCAAGGATGATTTCACATCAACGGAACTTGTGATTCCCTACGGCAGACCGGTTCACATCATTCTCAATTCCCGCGACGTCATTCATTCTTTTTACGTCCCATTCTTTCGCCTCTACCAGGATGCGGTGCCTGGGCGCACGATCTCCTGGGTTTGGTTCAAAGTTGAGCGCCCCGGCAACTTCGAGCTTGCGTGCAGCCAGCTTTGTGGGACCGGTCACTA
>DATDAX010000230.1:0-8626 GCA_036525175.1 Terrimicrobiaceae bacterium
ATAGGCAATGGGCAGGAGTGGATTCGAACCACTGAAGGCGTAAGCCAGCGGATTTACAGTCCGCCCCGTTTGGCCACTTCGGTACCTACCCGTCCGCGATTTTGCCTATGGGCGCCCTTGAGCTACTGGCTCGCTGCTTCGGCAAAACGTGGCTGAATGGTGATAGATTTTATCACGACTTTTGCCAATGGAAAATCGTTGCTGTCCGTGGGCTGGTTGCTGATGAAATCAAGCACGTCCAACCCCTCGAGCACCTCGCCGAAGACGGTGTACTTGCCGTCGAGTTTGGGCAAGGGGGTCAGGCAGACATAAAACTGGCTTCCATTGGAGGATTTGGACGGGTTGACGAGATCGGGCAGGCGCGCCATTGCGACCGCCCCTCGGACGTGGCTGCGGCCGATTTCAGCGGGAATGGTATAGCCGGGTCCGCCGGTGCCTGACCTGTCTGCCGATCCACGACGGCTCTTGGGATCGCCTGTTTGCACGAGAGTGCTGGGAAAGGCACGGTGAAAGCGCATGCCATTGAAGAATCTCTTTCGACAAAGCTCCTTGAAATTCGCGACTGTTGCCGGAGCGGCATCGTCATAAAGACCGATGACGACTTGCTGGAAATCCCTTTCCTTGCCGACTTTGATCTGCATGACCGCCACCTCCGGACCTACGGTGGCGGCGATTGCGCCGGCTAGGGTGGCTAAAACAAGTGCGATTGCTGCAAGAAGGATTTTCATCAGGAAACAATAGGAAATTCAGAACATTCCGCTTCGCCAAGGCAAGCACCACTTTCATCCACAACAGAGAAAGACGATCCGGTGGCCTGGCTTTGAAGGAGCCCGAGGCAGACAGCTTTCTGCAATTCGGGGTGATACGCGGCGCTTGTGAGGCGACCGGACTTTTGACCGCCAGAGTTCACGAGAGCGGCTTTGGAGGCCCTGGAGGGATCGAAATTTCCGACGAATCCTCTGAGATGTCGATTCACGCGTCCGACACTATGGATGCGCGACACGACCTCCTGGCCGACGTAACAGCCCTTCTTGAAATCCACCGCGATTCGATCGAGACCGGCTTCCTGCGGAAGCGTGTCCTCGGAAAGTTCGTTTCCCCAACGCGGGATGCCGCGCTCGATCCGCAGCAGTTCGATTTCCTGGCTTCCGGCCTCCATCAGGCTTTCCGGCGCACTGGAAAGATCGATCCCTTCCGTGCCAAGCCGGCGTATTTGCAAGCCGCCCTCCTTCGCGAGCGACTGGCCAAAGACATGAAAACGCGTGAGATCCGGCATCAGTTCGAACGCCACATCGTCCGCGATGGCATAGCGCTCCAGTCGCGCCGGGAGGGTTTCTTCAAGCGAGGCGTCGGCTTCGACTATGAGCGAATCCTCGTCGATCCACACGAAGACGTCCGCGCAGAGTTTTCCCTTCGCTGTGAGCAGCAAAGCCGGCATGGCCTCGTTCGGCGCCAACCGCCGGAGGTCGTTGGTAAGCTGGCCATTGAGATAGCGAAGACGATCCGCGCCAGTGACGCGAACGCGCGCTCGAGGCCCCAAAACGAAAAATCCACCTTCCCTGCGGAGGTGCTTCAGGCGATTCGCTTCCGAAGACACAGGTCGTTGATCAAGAAGCGCGAAACTCACGACCGGCGCCCAAAGAAGAGAAATCCCTTCTTTTTCTCCTTCTTCGGAGCGTTCACGCCGTTCTCCCCGGATTCTGACTTCGCACGGGCGAAGACACTTTCGGGAAGCGTGTTCTCCTTGTTGGGATAGTCGTAGTGACGCGCTATGCTGGAAAAATCAAGATCCGCCCAACCCTTTTGGATGCCTGCCATGGCTGCGCCGGCGAAAGCCGCCGTTTCCGGCAATTCGACTCCAAACTCATGCGCCATCGAGAGCGCGATCTGGACGTCTTTAAACATATGCTTGAGCGAGAATCGCGGGTCGAAGTCCCCGGTTATCATCGCCGGCATCTTGAGATCGACCAGAGGAGAGTGCGCAGCATGATGTTCGAGAGCCTCTCCCAGCTTGTAAAGTGGGACTCCGCTCTTCTCGAGCAGACACATCGCCTCGGCAAAGGAACCGACGGCCACTGCCACCATCAGATTTGTCGCGATCTTGATTGCCGCAGCCTGACCGATCTCGCCGATCGGAAGGATCGCCTTGGCATTCACCTCGAGTTGAGAGCGAACCCTATCGAGGACGCCGATCTCGCCGCCTAGGAAGAATACGATCTGTCCCGCTTCAGCGGCATCACGGCTGCCTGTGAAAGGGGCATCGAGATACTCCGCATGCCGGTCTCTAACCAGGCGAGCGGCTTCGAGGGTCTCCTTCGGCGCGATGGTGGCGTGGTTCAGGATGATATGATGCGGACCCAGCACCGGAGCCATCGCTTCGATGGTCTCGATCAGCGCCGGTCCATCGGACACAAAGATCTGGATGCTCTTTGCCGACTCTGCGACCTCCGCAGCCGACGAAAGGAAGTTCGGTTCAGGGCGTGGTGTCCGACTCCACACCCAAGTCTGGTAGCCGGCCTTGCGCAAATTTGCGGCTACCCGGCTGCCGATGATACCCAAGCCGATGACGCCGGCATTCTGTCTAACGGTGCGGGCCATCAGTCTCCTGCGGGACCACTTGGAGAGGGAGCCTGCGCCGGAGGAGGAAGCGTGTTCTCGATCTTGGCAGAATCACGAAGCGACTTCAGCAATTCCTGTGCGGCTTCCTCTTGTTTCTTGTTCTTAAGGTAACCCATCAACTGCTCCTTCACTTCGTCATACGGCAGAGTGCCCGCCGCTTTCTTGTCCGTCACTTTGATCACGTGCCAGCCGAATTGGGTGCGCACCGGATCGCTAATATCTCCGACTTTCTCGGTGAACGCCACCTCGGCAAATTCGGGAACCATGCGATCTTTAGGAAAGAACCCAAGATCGCCACCGGATTCCTTGGCGCCCGGCTCTTCGGAGAGTTCCTTAGCGAGAGCAGTGAAGTCCTCGCCCTTTTTTGCGCGGGTCTCGGCGCCTTGGGCGGCTTTCAACTTCTGATTCACGACGTCCTCGGAATCTTCCTTATTCACGCGAAACAGAATGTGACTGGCTTTCACCGTCTCGGGTTGTTGAAACTCCGTCTTGTTCTCTTCGTAAAACTTTTTCGCTTCTTCGTCCGTGACTTCCGTCTTGCCGGTGAGCTGGCCTTCCAGCCAGCGCTGTTGCTGCAGCATTTTCTTAATCGTATCGCTAAGCTGCTCGGGGGTCTGCCCAACCTGCGCCAATTGCTTGCTGAAGTCCTCCTCGGACGGGAATTGGGCCTTGATCTTCGCAATCTGTGCGTCGACATCGGACTGCGGCACCGTAATGCCGGCCGCGGCTTTGTTCACAAGATTTTCGGTAATCAATTCGTCAAGGATTTGACGGTATCCCTCCAACTTCTGCTCAGGCGAAAGATCCGAGGCCTTCACTCCGGTCATTTGGACGGCCTTGTCAAAGGCTTCATCGAGCTGTGCCTTGGAAATTTTGTCGCCATCGACGGTAGCGACAGGATCCTTCAGATCCACACTTGCCGCACCGGCCGGCTCAGACGGCGCCGCAGTCGCCGCGGGGGTAGATGTGGCGGGCGCTGGCGTTGAAGCGGCCGGCGTTGAGACTGCTGGCGTTGAAGCCGGCGATGGAGTGGAAACTGGGGTTGCCGCCGGCGTCGGTGTTGCAACTGGCTTGGGCGTCTCTGGGGGCGCGGGAGGCGGCGTCGGCTTGCACGAAAGAAGAGCCACTGCAGTGGCCAGTGCGAGCACAATGGAGGATGCTTTATTCATTAGTAAGGAGGCCTTTCTTCGCACGGGCCTGAAGTCAAAGCCAGTGGAAATTTGCATTTTCCGATTTACACCCTGAGACAGCGGCGTGATTGTATCCGTTCAAATCTGCTCACGTGGCGGAACTGGCAGACGCGTGCGCCTCAGGAGCGCATGGGGCAACCCTTGGAGGTTCGAATCCTCTCGTGAGCACGGCTCTTGTTCCATTTCCCGCCCTCCGAATTCGGACTAACAACTCGGCATCGAAACGACCCTTCCACAACAGAATCCCAATTTTGTTCGCCGCACCTTTGCAGCCATCGCGACACGCTATGACCTCGCGAATCATCTCCTAAGCGGCGGCTTCGATTTCTTATGGCGCGCGAGGGCGGCTCGCATCATCGCGGGAGGCAATCCCGGGCATATTCTTGATCTGGCCACAGGAAGCGGCGACTTGGCCAGGGCGCTTGGCAAGGCTTCGCCTGGGTCCGTTGTTGTCGGGGCTGACTTCTGCCTGCCCATGCTGGAAATTGCGCGGAGAAAGCGGATCCCTTTGCTCGTGCAAGCGGACGGCCTTCAATTGCCGTTCCGCGATGGAATGTTTGACGCGCTGACGGTTGCTTTTGGGCTTCGCAACATGGCCTCCTGGAATGCCGCTCTGCAAGAAATGGCTCGCGTGTTGCGCCCGGGAGGAGTGCTTCTCGTGATGGACTTCTCACTGCCAGAATTTCCTCCTTTGAGGAGACTCTACCGCCTCTATCTGCATCATGTGCTCCCCCGCTTCGCCGCCGCGATCACTGGGAACAAGGAAGCTTACGAATATCTCGGGAGTTCTATTGAATCGTTTCCGCGCGGCCGCGAAATGCAGGAACTCGTGAAATCCAGCGGGTTCTCGGATTTCAGCGCGCGACCTCTCTGCTGCGGGATTGCCAGCATCTACACGGCCCGGAAGGCCTTATAGGTAAACATCCTGTCCGTTTTCGCGTCCTGCCCACCTGCGAACGCGGAAGACGTGTGCGGGACGGGTGTGAGGATTGAGCGAGACAAAGTTCCGGGCGCCCGTCCAAAGAAAGCGCTCGCCGGTCAAAAGATCTTCGACCTGGTAGGTCTCATGCGGTCCGACTCCCAGTTCCTCCAACGGGACATGGACGAATGCCGTCTGCGAGTGGTGAGGATCGACAGTGACGGCGCAAAGGATAAGATTGTCCTGTGCTGCGGTCGTCTTGCTGTAGAAGAGAACGTTGTCGTTCTCCGCGTGGTGAAAGCGGAGATTCGCATATTCATGAAACGCGCGATTCTGCTGCCGGATGGCATTAAGCTTGGTTACGTATTCCTTAATGTTCCCTGGAGCGTCCCAATTGCGTCCTTTGAATTGGTATTTCTCTGAATCGAGATATTCCTCCTTTCCCGGCATCGGCAC
Source organism: Terrimicrobiaceae bacterium (assembly GCA_036525175.1). Taxonomy (GTDB): domain Bacteria; phylum Verrucomicrobiota; class Verrucomicrobiia; order Chthoniobacterales; family Terrimicrobiaceae; genus DASTFP01. The sequence continues at coordinate 5,185 of DATDAX010000230.1, forward strand.
GTGCTCGCAGAGCTCGAATCCACTGTAGATGCCGTAGACGGGCGAAAGCGTCGCCGCGAGAACAGCGCGGATAAGGAAGGGCGGTCGTCCGCCTAATTGAAGGAAAGCGGGCAGGATATCCGGCGTGTTCGCAAAGAAATTCGCCCGGAAAAAATCTTTCATTTCCGTTTGCGTAAGCTCGGTAAGATACGTTTCGAGCTCCCACTTGGTATTCCGCCAGGTGAAATATGTATAACTTTGTGTGAATCCCGCCTTTGCCAGGACAGCCATCATTTTCGGACGCGTGAAGGCTTCGCTCAAAAACTGCGCATCCGGATACTTTTCATGGATCTCTGCGATGAGCCATTCCCAGAAGGAAACCGGCTTGGTGTGAGGATTATCCACGCGGAAAATTCGCACGCCGAGATCGCACCAGAAGGCAATCACATCGTGCAACTCCCTCCATAATGCCTCCCAGTTCGGATTGTGGAAGTTGAGCGGATAGACGTCCTGATACTTCTTTGGGGGATTCTCGGCGTATTTGATGGTGCCGTCCGGCCGCTTAAAGAACCACTCGGGATGGTCACGAACGTAAGGGTGATCAGGAGAGCAATTGATCGCAAAGTCGAGGGCGATTTCCATTCCACGCTTCTTAATCTCGCCGACCAGCCAGGCGAAGTCTTCGAGCGTTCCAAGTTCCGGCGCCACGTCTTTATGACCTCCACCGTTTACACCCTGACGGTGATTCCCGATGGCATAGGGGACGCCCGGCTCACCCGGCTCGCAGTTTACTGAGTTGTTGCGGCCCTTTCGATTGCTCGTGCCAATCGGATGGATCGGCGGAAAATAGATGACGTCGAAACCCATCGCCCGCGCGTCGTCGATTCTTGGAAGACAGTCGCGAAAGGTCGAGCCGCTATCGGCCTTGCCTTCCGCCGAACGCGGAAAGAATTCATACCACGCTGCGAACACCGCGCGCTCGCCGTCCACCCAGATCGGCAAGAGAGGGTGGTAATCCGTGGAAAGCGAGCGATCCGACCAGACCGTCATGAGTCCCGCCAGTTCGGCAGAAGCCGCAATCTTATTGGTTTCTTCGGGTCCGGCCGTCTTCAATTGTGACGAGAAACCTTTGAGCAATTCGGCATCCGGTGTTCCCGCGGCACGTGTAGAGGCTTCCTGAACAAAGGCTGCGCCCTCGAGGGATTCGCTTTGAAGATCGCGGATGCCTCCATCGAATTTTTTGTGGATCTCTTCTTGCCAGGACTTGAAGGTATCTCCCCACGCCTCGATCGTATATTCCCAGGGTCCGGGTGCCGTGACAGTGAGCACGCCACGCCAGCGGTCGTTTACAAGGGGTTCCATGGGCGTTTCCAGCCACGTGGATTCGCCGACGCGGCGCCATTTCAGGAGGGCGGACACGACATCGTGTCCCTCCTTAAAAATATCCGCCTCGACCACAAGGTCCTGGCCGACGGCGCGTTTTATTGGGTATCGGCCGCCATCGAGTTGGGGGGTGATGTTTTCGACTATGACTGTTCCGGGGTCGCTAATTTTCATGGGAGCACATCGAGCAAGGAAACGAATTCATCCAGTCCATCAATACGGGCCGCCACCTCTCGAAGCGAGCGGCGAGCAGCCGGTATATGCGCGAGAAAATCGGGACGTCCCTTTTGAAGTCCAAGAAAGCCGTAAGCGCCGAGCGCCTGCATGAGGCGTTGAAGGGCGCAAAAATGAAATGTTTGATCGAAGTCACCGGTGATTTCCATACCGCCGCGGCGCGCAGCCATTTTATAGAACTCAAGGAGCTTGCCACGCTCGCCACCGGCAAGGTCGACATAGGGATCGTACAAGAGCGAGGCGATATCATACTGCGGCAGCCCCGGCCGCATGCCTTGGAAATCGATCAACCACACACGATCGTCCCGGATGAGGATGTTTTGCGATTGGAAGTCGCGGTGAACAAGAACGCGCGGCAACGAGGCAAGGCGCGCGGCAATCTCATGCATTACCGGCAGTTCGGCATAACGCCGCACAGCCGTCTCTTCCAATCCAAAGTGCGCGCGCAGGCAGTTGTCGAAAAAATACTGCTGTTCCCAGAGATAGAGTTGTTCGCTGAATTCGCGCTCGAGTCTAAGACCGGAGCTAGGCAGGTTCTGAGTGGCGACAATGTGCAACTTGCTCACCTCATAGAGTGCGGACTCGTAGAGCGTCCGTCGCTGTTCCCACGTCGCATTGCGCCACGACCAAAGGTCCTCATCTCCAAGATCCTGCATCCATATCAATCCCTCGGAAGCATCATGGAAATAGATGGCGGGGACATTGATGTCCGAGGCCGCAAGAAATTTTGCGATCTCGACATAGTGACGGTTTTCCTCCTTTTGACTGGAGTACTTAACCAGAATCACCGGGCTCTCGCCCCCAGCGCAGATTCGATAGAATTTGCGATCCGAACCTCCCTTTTCCAGAGGCGCGATTTCAACGTGGGAACGATGATACTTGGGAAATTTTTCCTGCGTCTGAAGGAGCAATCGTTCCAAACTCATACAACCTCGGTAAAATCAACGTTTTCGTGCCGCCCAGATATGACCAAACTTCCGGCAACGACGCAACCCCGGAGAATGGACTCATGCCGAATCGTTGCTTTTTCCCAAAGGATGCAGTCTTCGAGGGTCGTCGAGTCTTCAACCACGCAGCCGGCGCCGACAGAATAGAACCCTGAAAGCCGGGCCGTTGCCGCCACGCTGGCATCGCTTGCGACCCTGGCCGGCCAGTCGGCGTTCCTGACGTACGCCGGCTTCCAGCCTCCCTCGCTGATGGTTCGATGAACAGCGAGGTATTGGTCGCGCGATCCTATGTTGAACCATTGCCGGCCATTGAGCACAACGCCTCCGACCTTTCCACCGCTCCGGAGCCAGTCCGTGAGGATAGGGATAAACGAGATCTTTCTTCCGGCTGGAATCCTTCGGAAGATTTCGGGGTTCCACACCGACACATTCGCGAAATCAAAGGCCCCGGAACGGCTCTGTCGGGTCTCGATATCGACTACACGGCCATCAGCGCTCAGGGACAGGCCCGCCGCAAGCCCCGTGTTGCGAAGCGCGAGCGTGACATCGTTTTTCTTGCGGAAATGCTCCTCGACGAGGCCTTCCAGTTCGACGTCTGTGAGGATGTCACCGCTATAAACGATAAAAGGCTCCTGCCCGATCCATGGCTCGGCATTCTTGATGCCGCCGCCAGTCTCAAGGAGTTCAGGTTCATGAACAAGCTTCACCCGGCGGCCGGAATAGGCCCCGCCCGCGAAGAAAGCATCGAATTGCCAGGGAAGATGGTGAGTATTGATGACAAATGACTCCACGCCAATGGCGGACAAATGATCGAGTGCAAAGGTGATCAGCGGCCTGCCAAAGATGGGCATCAACGGTTTTGGCCGCACAAGTGTCAAGGGACGCAGCCTCGTTCCCAA
>DATDAX010000231.1:0-4766 GCA_036525175.1 Terrimicrobiaceae bacterium
TTCCCACGACCGGAATGCGCGGTAGAACGAATTCGGGGTCTCGTAGCCAACAAGAAAGGCCGCTTCGGCAATCTCAACCGACTCATCGCCGAGATATTCCTGGACCAATTCATGGCGCGTCTCGTTGAGCAGCTGCCGAAAGGTGGTGCCTTCTTCCGTGATGCGGCGCTGCAAGGTGCGCTCACTCATTCCCAGCTCCTTCCCAACCATGACGAGGTTGGGCCGACTGCCGGATAACAAGCGCTTCAGGACCCATTTCACCTGTTCATGGATGCTCTGTTTCGTTCGCCCCGCCTTGAGTTGATTCTCCAACTGAGGCGCGAGCATTTGCAGGAGCTCCTCGTTGTGCGCGACAAAGGGTAGCTCGATGTCGGCCGCGCGTAGAACCATGACATCACGATGAGACCGGTATCTTATCGGGCAACCAAAGTATTCACTTAAACCATTCGCACGTTCCTCTTGCCGCTTAAGTTCGATGCGCTTCGGAGTCAGTTTCGTCTTTGTGCCGCGGCGCCCGAGTTCCATCACAAGCGCAAACACCGCATCGATCAATAGAGCAGGCGGCTGCTCATCTGCGGCAAAAGGCCAGGACACCTCGACCAGGAAACTCATCGCCGTTTCGGGTGAATTGAAATTCTTGAGCGCCGCACACCTGTTTGTAGCGAGCGAGTCGCTCAAGGGATTCGCGGTATGTGCGGGCGTTCAAAGCGGCGAGGAGCGCCGGGTGAAATTGATCGCTTCCGATTTTGCTCATCCCTTTCCAGCCCAGCGTGGGGTCCTTGCCCAGGTCACGAATGGTTCGCCAAAGGGCGAATAGTTGGGCGGTGGTGAGGAGGCTCTCTCCACTGTAAACTGTCGGTGGGAGATTGCTGTGCCTCAGGACGGCAGCGGGGGTGAGGCCCATCACATGCAGCCGCGCCCAGAAAGTGCCCGGGAGCTTCATGCGGTCCTGCGCGCTACCGCTGATTTTGAAACGAATTGTCTTTGCCGTCATAGTTTATTGGTCGTTGGGCCAGGCCAGCGATTCGTGAGACCACAATATCCCGAAAGGCGGATTCCGTAATAGCAAAAGGCGCCAAACATCTCGCAGAAGGCGCCATTTATTAGGGAACGCGGTAAAGGAGCCGAGCCTCTCCCGTCTTTCTAACTTCGCCTTCGCGCAACAGCGCGAACCTAAAGTGCGTGAGGGCCGTGAGGCGCCCGCGCATAAATGCATTCTTGAGCAAAGCGAGGGTTGCCTGAATGCATGTCAAAATTTTTGCCCCTGTCGCTCATAAATGGGGTCTTTTTATTCCTGTGCGAGGGTTCAAATCGCCCGCCTTTTTGCTCAACCTATCGGGATTTTGCTCAAAAACGCATTTGGTTCGGGGGATGATGGATTGCAAGCAGGAGGTGGCCTCGTTACGATTGCGAGAGCGTCGCTTCTCTCATGTCGAATCCTGAGACAACATCCGCCGAAGGTTTGGAGCTTCACCATTACCTCGGCGGAACTTGTCTTGTCGCCGGCCATGGGGAAGCGTGGCGAGATTTAAGGGCTTCGGTTTATACCGTGCCCTCGAAAGGCTCGGTATTCACCCCGGCTGTCAGCGAACCCGTTCTTTTGTGGACAAGGAACGGCGAGGTCGAGACCGAAGATCGGGAAGTCAATGGCCCTTGGATAAAGAGCTTCATCAAGAAAGGGTCGTTTTTCCTGATTTCAGGGGGAGCACCCTACTATTGCCGTTGGAGAACCATTTCGGCGGAGCCGCACGAGTATATGCTTGTCGTGGTTGCGCTTCCTCTTCTTCAACGCGCCTTGGAGGAAGTTTTCGGCACCGACGCGGATAAGGCCCGATTGCGAGATATATCAGGTTTTGAAGATGCTGCGCTGAGTTCGTTAATGGAGCAGATCTATGGTGAACTGACGCGCCGGAAGGCGAGTGCTCTTCGTGTGCAAGGACTCGCTCGACTCATTGCCATTCATCTTGCCGAAACTTATAGCGAAACCATTGAGGGGCATCATGACAGCCCATCGTTGCCGGGTTACAAACTTCGACAAATCACGGATTGGATGGCCGAGCACGTTGTCGATGATTTTAACCTCGATCAACTGGCAGGTATGGCGGGCCTGAGCAGGTTTCACTTCCATCGCTTGTTCAAGAAGGCCACGGGATTCTCGCCTTCGCGCTATCATATCAATCTGCGGATGAACGTAGCGCGGCGGCTGCTTCGGGAAACCAAGAGTAGCATTGTGGCCGTCGCTCTCGAGGTCGGATACACCAACCCGAGCCATTTCGCGCACCTCTTCCGACGGGATACCGGCCTTTCTCCGAGTGATTACCGTCGTCAGCGTTAACGCGCGGCGCAGGCGAAATAGAGCGGCGGCAATGCCCGCAGATTTCTGCGCGGGGGGAGGGTCTGAGCGCGCAACCGAATATTTTCGAGCAAAATCCCGATAGGTCGAGCAAGAAGCGGTGCGACAGAAAAGCTGCATCCAAGTAACCTCATCGCAACTGAACCCAAACGGATGTGCGCCTCATGGCAGCATCCAAACGCAGGGGATTTAATGAATATGGAAATTGGAACGAAATATACGACAACCAACGGCGAGGTCACCAATCGACCGGCAGCATGGGGCGGCGTTTTTGCGATGTCGCTCAGTACGTTCGTATTGATCGCATCCGAGTTCATGCCAGTCAGCCTGTTGACGCCGATCGCGGCCGATCTGCACATTAGCGAGGGGCAGGCCGGACAGGCCATCTCCTTCTCCGGAGTGTTTGCCTTGCTGACGAGTCTTTTCATTTCATCGCTGGCCGGACGGCTGGATCGCAAGGTATTGCTCCTGTCGCTGACGCTCCTGATGATCGTGTCGGGAACAGTCGTGACGTTCGCTCCGAATTATGTGACGTTCATGATCGGCCGGGCGCTCATCGGCGTTGCCATTGGCGGCTTCTGGTCGATGTCGGCAGCGACGGCCATGCGGCTCGTGCCGGATCACCATGTGCCGCGGGCATTGGCGATCCTGAATGGTGGGAATGCGTTGGCGACCGTCGTGGCTGCGCCCTTGGGAAGCTTTCTCGGCGCAATCATCGGTTGGCGAGGTGCATTCTTTTGCGTCGTTCCGGTCGCGGCGGTTGCCCTCGGCTGGAAGCTGATAAGCCTTCCCCCAATGAAGGCCGCGTCCGGGCAGAGTTCTGGAAACGTTTTCAAGCTGCTGAAGCAGCCCACGGTCGCGTTGGGCATGGCGGCGGTCAGTGTCTTCTTCATGGGGCAGTTCGCGTTGTTCACTTATCTGCGGCCCTTCCTTGAAACGGTGACCCACGTCAGCGTTTCCACGCTTTCGCTCATGCTCCTCATCATCGGAGTGGCAGGCTTCGTTGGCACTACCTTGATCGGGGCTTTTCTGAAGGAAACTCTCTACCGGACACTGATCATCATCCCGGTGTTGCTGGCAGTGGTCGCTGTGGCTCTGGTTTCTTTTGGTGGTTCGGTTGCCGTGACCGCAATCCTGCTGGGCATCTGGGGGCTTATCGCAACGGCGGCGCCGGTTGGCTGGTGGACGTGGTTGGCGAGAACGCTGCCGCAGGATGCGGAGGCCGGTGGCGGACTGATGGTGGCGGTCGTCCAGCTCGCGATTACGGGCGGCGCGACGGTTGGCGGAGTCCTGTTCGACAGAAATGGTTATCAGGCGACCTTCGCCACCAGCGCGGCCCTGCTCGTTATCGCAGCCGTTCTTGCCATCCTGGCAGCGCGGGCGACCGTCGGCACTGGGGATCGCATCAAACCGTCCGGTGAATCTGCGGCCGCCGAGAACCTGCCGGACATGGCGGATTCATCAGTTTAGAGCAAAATCCCGATAGGTAGAGCAAGAAGCGGTGCGACGGCAAAGCGGCATCGGAGTAGGCTTTCCATGATTGAAAAGGCGCAATCCCGCGCTTGGAAAAGGAGAAAATATGACAACAGGCAACGAACAAAATGAAGAGAACGTTTCGGCCATGCCGAATCGTCGTACGTTCATTGTCACGGGGTTGGGAGTAGCCGCAGCCCCGTTGTTGAGCCGGGTGGCTTCGGTGCGCCTACCGCGGCGGCGGATGATGCTGTCGGTAAAGCTCCCATCTCGGTTCGCGCTCGGGGGGAACCGCCTCACTGCACAATAGGAACAAACGCTGAACAGGAATTAACACTATGCGAGTAGGCATAATAGGCTCGGGGTTAATGGGAGGCAAACTTGGGGTGCTCTTTGCGCGTGCAGGGCACGAAGTCGTATTTAGTTATTCCCGACAAAACGAGAAATTAAGAAATCTCGCGCATCAAGGTGGCAACACAGCCCGAGCGGGCACCCCGCTTGAGGCGGCGCGGCATGCAGAGGCGATCCTGCTCGCCGTGCATTGGTCTCGCTTGGACGACGCATTGAGCAAAGCCGGGGATCTGTCCGAGAAGGTCATTGTGAGTTGCTGTATGCCATTGAATCTTCAAGATACTGAACTTGTCGTTGCTCATACCTCCTCCGGCGCGGAAGTCCTTGCAAAGAAGGTTCCGGGCGCTCGGGTTGTTGCCGCTTTCCAGGCCGTGCCTAGCGAAGTATTTTTTGATGTCTTTGAAGCCCGACAGAGTGCGCCTAGACCCAGCCTCGTCTATTGCGGGGACGAATCGAGCAGCAAGGCCATTGCCGCCCAACTCATTCACGACATAGGTTTCGACCCGGTAGATGCGGGACCACTACGCATCGCACGTTACACGGAACCCTTTGCAATGCTCATCGCCCAACTCGCGTATGAGGGATCGAG
>DATDAX010000232.1:0-10816 GCA_036525175.1 Terrimicrobiaceae bacterium
AGCCTTCTCATCGAGGTAGCGTAAAATATTTCCGAAACCAATCTGCGGCGAGGCGCGCCACTTCTTCGAGCGCGCCGTGCTCCTCGAACAAGTGTGTCGCACGCGGGACGACCGCGAGCGCCTTCCGGCATTTCATTCTCGCATATGCGCCCTCGTTGAGACGCAGCACCGTCTCGTCGTACTCTCCCACGATGAGAAGCGTTGCAGCGCTGACGAGCGGTAACGCATCCTCCGCCAGGTCCGGGCGTCCACCGCGCGATACGACGGCGTCAACGATCGACCGAAGCGTGGCAGCGGCGACCAGGGCTGCAGCGCCTCCCGTGCTGGATCCAAAATAACCAAGGGGAAGTCGCCGCGCAGCGGCATGGTGCGCCGCCCAATGCGTTGCAGCTTCCAACCGCTCAGCCAGAAAGCGAATGTCGAAGCGCAAATGTCCAGTAACGGCATCTTCTTTCTCTTCGCCCTGTGTAAGCAAATCAAAGAGGAGCGTGCCATGTCCAGCATCATGCAAGACCCTGGCGACAAACTGATTGCGTGGACTGTGCCGGCTACTCCCACTTCCGTGCGCAAACAACACCAGTCCTCGCGCGCCTTGGGGAACCTCCAAATGACCCCCGAGAACAATACGACCAACGGGAATTGCGACGGCTTCGCTCACAGGAAGGCGTATCCGCTTCCCTGCGCTCGGGCCCTCCTCTCCGGGACCACTCATTTAGTTAATTATCTTCCGTCAGACGAATCACGCTTCCCGCCTCTTGCCGAAGGCTAGCCATTATTTGCGCTGAAAAATTTGGGAGCACGCAACAGGGAGGCTCATGTCTTCGACTCGCGCACGACGAGAACCGGGCAAGGTGCATGCCGGACGACTCGTTCGGCCGTACTCCCCAAAAGGACATCCGTCGCCCCACTTCGACCGAGAGAAGCCATTACTATGAGCTCGCTGCCAAGCTCGCGGGCCGCCAAACCGATCTCGTGAAAAGGCCGCCCGGCACGCACTTCCACTTTCTCAAACAGCGCCGGCGCACCTGAACCGTTGATAAGCTCGAAGAGCCGCTCTTCCACTTTGCGCGGAATCTCCGTCATCCAGGTCTCAGAATCTGTAAAGTCGGCTACGTATCGACCCGACTCGATGACGTGCACAAGCGTGATCTTGCCGCCAAAGTGGGCCGCAAGTGCTGTGGCATGCCGAAGGGCCTGCTCGGACGCCGCGGAAAAGTCCACCGGAACCAGGATCCTTCGAATATTGAGCAGGCTCGACATATCGTAACGCTCTCAAAGTAATTTATACACCCTGCCACGGACTACGGCGAGAACCCAGTCATTCGACCTCCATTCTCCCTAAAGCTGCGTTGGAACAGTTTGGTACAATTTACGGCATCAAAGCTTACGAACGGAGCCGATCACGTGTAGCCCATAACCCGGCGGACGGAGTCCTTATAAAGAACACCTCCTCGCCGTCCGGCAAGGTGTTCCACCCCTCCTTCATCTTTTCTGGTGGGTAGCGACCAAGAACCTCCCGAAGATCCGCAAACTCATAGTGAACGCTCTCGATCTCCGATTTCGTGAGCTTCCCTGGGGCATATCGTATCGTGAATCTTCCCTCAGAAGATCCGTGAAGAAGGTGTGCTGTTCCATGGGCCAGATCCTGCAGGTCCGAATTCTTACGATAGAGTTCCAGCGCCCGGTCCGTTCCACAGTAGCCATACTTGCGAATGAGCGCATCCACTTCGGGCTGCTCACCAAATCGTTCGACGCCGGGTGCGATGACAAGAAGTTCACCGCCATCAGCCATTGCCATGCGTGTGCGATAGACTGCCTTGTTCGCCACCCAGGTCGTTCGGAACTCGTCCGCCTGCATCATGGCAACGACCTTCTTTACCGGCCTATCCAGTGTGGTAATGTTTTGGAGACGGCTTCGTTGAGCGGCCATGAGGTAAGTTTCGAGATCATCTCCGACATACACGCCGGAATGGACCAACTGGTTCTGCTCATCACGCCGCATGACCACCTGGAGGTAAACATCGGGCAGCCTCCTCAGAAATCGCTCCTCCGCCCAATTGAAGCAGGCTCGCAACGGGGTGATCAGATTGCCAAGATTGTTCTCGATGCCATAAACAGCAGCAGCAATGTGGGAGGCGCAAATAGTCTCCTTTCCGCCGAGACCGATGAAGTAGTTCTTGTTGTGATTGGCAAACCCCAGGACCTCGTGCGGGACGACGTGACCAATATTGATGACCAAGTCCCACGGCTCATTCATCAGCATGGCATTCAGGTCGATAGGGATCTCCCAGTCGGCCTTGCCACCGGTAGTCTCTGCAACTTTTTCCGCCGGAATAGCCCCGACGCGAGTCACGCCGTTACGCCAATCATGAGGATGGATGCGATCATGTGGAATGGTGCCAAACATCCAGCGATTCTCGGCCTCCGTGTGGGGAACATGTTGTCCGAGCGTGGGAATCACGTGGATGTTACACGACCCGGGCAATAGCTTGTAGAGCACTTCCGTGATCCACCCCGAGCCGCTATGAGCACGCGTCAAGTCGGGAGGGAGGAGCAACACACGCCGAAAATCGCACTTCAGCCGTGAGCGCGCCTCGTCCAGCAGTTGGGCACACATGGATTCCACTTCAGGACGGGAAATGGACGCAGCTTCGTGATGGAACCAAGGCATGTGAGGAGTGAAGGCAGAATTCCACAACGCCCGGCAAGACTACAAGGCCGGCGTGAATGGGCGTGCCAGAACTCAGGCCCAGCAATCGTCATTCCGAAGTGGTCCATTTCAAATCAACTCAGGGCAGAGATCCAATGTGTCCACGGCATGTTGGACCTCCAGCAACATCGTGTTGCATTCGGGCCTGATCTCCACCTCCCTGCGAGTGATGGGACCCCAATGCGCACGAATTACTCGAAGTCCTAAGGCGGCGAATTCCGTAGCGAACGCCGGGCACTCCTTCGAAAGTCTTTGAAACTCTTTTCCCCTGCCCGATCCAAAGTTCTCCAGGTCCGAGGCTGTGCATCGGACGCCTTTCTTAAAGACATCAACAAAGTCCGATGGATTTGCCAGATATTGCTCGAAGATCTGCTGTAGTCGAGGATGCGCCCTCGTCGCGTTGTAGCTTGTCTGAAACAACCCTGCCTCCGCTGATGCGGCTGTCGTGTTCCTGGCGGATCTGTCTCGTCCCTCACAATATCTGCCCGAACTCTCGCGCATCCCAAGCCCGAAAAGCAGAACAAACACATGGCGGAGCGTGGAAACTCCGGAGCCTTCGTTGTCCATCCCCGCTCTTCGAAACTCTTGAGCATACCACGCCAGTGCATCCACGTTTCGATTGCCGGTGTCGGCTTTAGAAATCTCCATGGCGGCGGGATCTCCGGCTTTCAGCTTGCAATACACGCTGGCAAAAACCAGCGCCATTCCGTTGGTGTAACCAAGCGGAGCAACACCCCTATCCTTCCACTTGTAGTGCGCGATCGCGGACGTCGAAGCGATCTTGCTGATCTCATCAAATCTTCCGGAAGGCGCGCGCGGCTCAAAAGGAACGAGGTGCCTGCGAGATGACCATCCAATCATGTCGCCTTTCTGAACCTTTTGCCAGGCGGCATTCTCAGACTCGAGTCCCTCTACAATATCGTTTCTGCGAAGTAATCCGATGATACTGCCCCGTAACGACGGCGTCCTGCGAACGTTGAGAGCGTCCGCAACGACTCTGAGCCGATTATGGGAAGGTTCTGGTGGTGGCATGACGATCTGTCGGTGGCCACTGCAACGCGTTCGGGCATCATTGTGCAGTCGCCCGCCGAGCACTCTGCCGATGAACCATCACACGGGAGGCATGGGTCGTCCACCCCTTCTGCATTTGCACACGCTGTGGCTCCAGCAATTTATGGATACTTTGTGGACAAAAAAGGTGCCCGGAGCGCAAAGACTCACCGTCCGGCGGAATTCTTGACCGTTGGTTTTGGTGGTTCAAAGATCAAGCGATTGGCGTCAAAGCTCGTGGAACGTCCAATGAGAGGCGAACCAGCCGACGCGGCAAGATGAAGAAGGTATTCGGACACGAAAGGCGATCGTTCAGACATGCGCATTCAGGAATGCCTGAATGCGGAACCGTGCGAGGCCGATCAATGGCGGCGGCACTGTGAATTGCCGCTTGGGAGGGCAGGCCACCCAATCGGGACCGAAGGTTCGATGAGGGTGGTGAGCAAGGATTCGGAAGGAACGAACGTACGAGGAGATGGCCTTGCGACTATACCTTCGCGATCTGCGCCACCAAGGATCCCATTGCTTCGTCGTAGGACTTACGGGATTCGATATCGCGTCGCGCGGTTTCCTCGGACGGTCGGAAAGCTCCGCGGCCACCAATGGAATCGAAACGCGGTCGGTCAAAGATGATAATGCCTTCACCCTCGAGTCGCGCAGCCGCGCCGAACGTGCTGCCAACGACGTAGACACCCTTGGCGGGCGGGATGCTCCCCGCTTTGGAAAGCTCCCAATAGAGCCGCGCCTCGGCCTCGATACCTTCCATTCCCCCGATGCAGACGGCGGCAACGGGCTGCGTTTCGAGCAGCAGGGCTATACGCATGGCGAGAAGAGCTTCACTGAGCCTGGCCGAGGCACCCTCAGCTGCCTGCATCGGAAGCCATCTATCCAAGACATCATTGGAAAGTTTGGAGCGTTGGGCGACCTCGCAGAGGTCAGCCAAGACCCAGCGTATCTCGGCGGTCCCGGCTTGAGACATTTGATCACGTCCCGGCGGCGGCGGGAGATGCTCGAAGAATCGCGACTGATAGATCAGGATCGGCGGATCCTCGCCCGAGGCAACCTTCCAATTACTCGCTTGGGCTGCAAGCGGTAGAGTAACTTTAGGGTGACCACCGTGGACGATTCGCCCGCCTGCGCTTAGCACGTGAGCCGTCAGGCACTGAACGGCGTCATCTACCCGCCGGTCGATCACCCTCAACATGAGCGCCTTTTCCACAGGACCATCAAGAAAGCGCGCATCCCGCTTCGGGTCCGGCACGCTTGCCGACAGGAAGACGTATTGACCCCGTAAGGAACCACGCCGCGGTGACCAATCAAACTTCATAGCGAGCCCGCCTTAATCTTCTGCGCCACAACATCAAGCATTGAGGCGTCAACATAAATAACATTGCGGCCGCCAACCGTCCAATCCATCTGCCGGACCCGCTCGGCATTGAAAGAGGTAACACGTCCAATGACAACGCGGTGATCCCCGACGTCCCGTTCGCGCGTACTGGCATCATATAGCTCCGGCAGGCCGGGCGGCCGGGAGGTCGGAAAGAGACTGTAAGACTTTGGCGCAGGGGGTCCGGAAGACTCCGCGAAGATGGAGGCGCTGGAGATGGACGTGTGGTGTTTGACGCCATTGCGAACGAGCGCCTCAAGTGTTCGCTCCCTTAGCGAAGCCAGCCGCGCAATCACTTCCACATCGTGTTGCTCCACCACCTGCTTGAGGACCTCTCCAAGTGCGGCATCTGTGAGACGAAATGGAGGGGTTTGCTCTTTTCCCTGCGAATCGGACAGAAGGTGCTTCCAATCCAGGACGACCATATCACCGGCTCGAGCACGACGGTTTAGCGGATCATCCTGATCAACGTCCGGTAACTGAAGTACCAGCAGGCTAAGATCATGCTCTCTGGCGTAGTCTGCTTCTGCTAGGGTCCAGCGCGATCCGGAAAACGTGTTGGAATGAAGCAGGAGCACCATCGATTTGTCCGCCAATTGCTCGAAGAGCCGCGTCTGAAAATCCACGCCTGGATCGATGCTTACAGTATCGAGGAAGACGGAAAAATTCAGCCGGGTCAGCGCTTCGAACAGCTGCCCGGCCATAGGTTCGGTCTCGATCCGGCGATAGCTGATGAACACGCGGCGGTCAAGCGAAGTCACCCCCGCCCGTGCAAGCACCGTAAGCCCGAGCTCTGTAATGGAATTCTTCCAGAAAGCGATATTCTGCTTTTTCAGGTCGTCGGGTAGAGTTGATGGGGAGCCGGCGGCGGGCATCATAGGCAGCACCCAATCGCGTGATTCGGGCTTCAGGGCTTCAGCTAAACGAGGCTCCAATCTTGCTACCGTATTTCTCCCATCACACACGAGCACCTCAAGCAAAGTGTCTTCCGGATCCGTCGCTACCAGATCGGTGAGCATTTCCACAGCCGTCTCCTCTCCATGCAGACGGTGAATGAGATGATCGATTTCTGCAACCAATCGCGCTCCCTCCTGCTCCATTTCGAGCGTGTTGAAATCGATTCGGATCTTTACGGGCCTGCTAGTCGGAATCCCCGAAACTCCAAATGTACGCCATTTCCCGGTCGCAATGCTTTTCCATTGCAGACAGATAGGACTCTCGCTGTTCATCAAATCAGCCACCTAATCTCAATCTGGGTGGTGACGGCCCCAGCATAGGCAAGCTGCTCGCGTTCCTCCAAGTCGAACTCCTCGGGGAAGGATTGGCTCCTGTCACGTTGTATACTGCGGCAGCAAGACTACCAGCCGAAGCGTCGCAAGCCAGAGTTGAGGACTTGGACGAGCTTCTCGCCCGTCAGATAGGAGTCGGGAGTCGAGCGTCCCGTTATAAACGGGTAATCAACCAGGACAGAAGTCGGGCGTCCGAAATTTCCGTGAAACTGCCCGTCGGGACCGACCGCGTCGCGGAGGATAAACTCAAGAGTATAGAAGGGCGGTCCTAAGTTTACAAATGTTCCGTTTCTGTTGACGAGAATATCGTGGGTCTCCGGATCGAGTACCCCCGTTTGATCGGTATAGTCGAGCTCTTTCGCGTGACCAGTGACGTGTTTGCCCCAGATGATGCTCCGACAGTCGTCAAATTCTCTGGCCTGCGCCAGACAAGCGACACCATAGCACTCGGCTGCAATGGGCTTGTCTGCGAAATAGAAGCCCAAAATCAGATCATGGAGACGCCTGTTGTTGACCATGTCGACCATCGGTCCGCTTCCTCCAACAAGCAAGATCGCGTCGTAATCCTCGACGACCTTAGCCTGGGCTTGACTCCGGCGTAGATAATAATCTTCGAGCTCACGCAAAACGGGCAAATGCCCCGGAACAACCGCACGCTCGTTGCCTTCTTGGAACATTTCGCTCATGTACGGACGCAACGAAAATCTCTCCGCGAGGCTGACCACGCCCGAGAAGAACTCCCCAGCTCGATCGTCGATTTGCTTCACCTTGGCCGCCATCTCGGGCGTGGTGACACTTCTTCCCAAAGGGGGATCCACGTACGTCGCAGACATACTGGGCGGAAGGGCTCGTGGGATCCGGCCAGTGGGCGTCCAAAAGTCGTAGGCGATGCCCGATTCATTAAACACATCGAGAGGGCCGACGAGTTCCTCGCCCCAGTAACCCCACTCTGACAAAACAGTTAAGATTTTCTTTTGCATGACGGTTTTAGGATTTTGTTGTTGTTTTCAATCGTAAAATTGAATCGGCGATGGATTAGGTCCCGCTCGGGCGCTTGGCGATCGCTTCAGCGACCGCTTGCACAAACTCAACGACCTCATGTTTGCTGTAGCCGGTGACCACATCGTCGTCGGTAATGACGCGCCGTGACATGTCAATTCTCGCGCCGCAGTTCAGGATATCCGCAGCGACGACCTCATTGCACACGACAGTGCGATCTTTGAGAAGATGGGGATTCGGCGTGAGGATCCATAAGCCATGACAGAGAAATCCCTTGATAATGTCTTTTCGTCCCATCGCGTCGGCGAATTTCTCGACTGCAGGGGCTTGCTGGAGATGGGCCCGAACGTTGAAATTTCCGGCAATGTGCTCCGGTGCGGGAAGACCGTTGAACCTGAGTCTTACGCTTGTGTAGTTAGCGGACATGAGAAGGGCCGCATACTCGCTGAGATTCACAGAGGAGACATCTTTGGTAGCGATCACTCGCTCTGGCGTCATCCAGGGCTCCTGATCAAGCGGATCCACATCGGATATGAACGTGGCGGTTTCTGGACGGTAGTCACCGTAATTTAGGCGTGAGACAAACTCGACCTGGGCGCCAAGCGTCGCAAAACCATAACGATAAGCATTAATTTCCTCGGGTATAAATTTGCTTTCAACAACGACGGCAATCCTCTTTCCAGCAAGGGGTATCGACAGGGATGTTTCCATTTCAATACGGGAGTCTGACCGCGCTCACGGCCTGCTTACATTGAGTTCCAACGAATCCACTAGAAGTGTCGCTTGTCCTTGATAGCGATTGGGGACAGCGCTTTGTGCAGCTTCTCAGTTTGCTGAAATCGGACGAGGACCTTTTTCCCCTGATCGGCTTCAAGCAGCGGAAGCTGGAAGTTCCTGGGATCATTTACCTTTCTCCCCACGCCATCGACAGTTACCTCCAAGATCTCAACCGTGTCGGGGCCCAGAAAGTCGGGAAGCACATTAATGGAGCGGAACCTGCTCGTTGAAGGACGAAAGTGTAAAACAAGGCCCGAGTGGTGTCGCTGCTCACGTGGCAGATAGGTACGGTGATAAACGTGCGCAAGGTAGCAAAGCTCAAAAACGTGGTATCCGGAAATTGAGTGTCCGCCTTTGTCTCCATAGGTTGAACTAATCACGGGGGTAGCGTTATCACCTACTCGGAAGAAGACCCCGTTTCGATCGCGATCTAGAAAGTAGAGATTCCAGAACGCCAGGAGTTCCCGGCCAAGTTTGAGGAACTCGCTGGCCACATTGTTTCCCGGCCCGTCGGAATCCGTCATAGCCGAATGGCCGAACATAATCAAATACGCTAGGATGCCCTGCTCCTGCTGCCAAAAGTCCTTCGTATTTAGCCAAGCGAACTGCACCGGCATGCCATTGTGCGGATTGCGCTCGACAGCATCGAAAACACCGCTGCGAATCTGGTCGATGCCAAGTCTGGCCATGTCATGCCCAAGTTTTAGAGCGACGTCGAACATGCGCTTCGCATCCGCTTGGCGGCCCTCGCTAAGATAATAATTGGCGACTCGAGTAAGATTCCAAGCGATCTTGAGGTTGTGCCCGACGATTCCCCGGTTTTGCTGCCAGCCCCATCCGTAGTTCGGATTCCAGTCGCGATCAAATCGTTCACAGACATAGGAGTTACCATCTTGTGGGAACTTCCTAGCGATCAGGTCGGCTGTCACATCGAGAATTTCACGGCACGTTGCCCTGAACTTCTCGAGTTCGACTCCAAACTCCGCTGCATCGGGACCCTGTCCAATCTCGGGAAGTGGATCAAGCGCAAGCAGAAGATTTATCAAATAGGCTGGAAGGTGATCCCCCACTGAGTTCCAGTTTTTTTGCGATTGATTGCTGGGCCCCCCAGGGTCATTCTGAAGCCTACTAGCAAATGGGCTGAACTCGACGGGGTCGACATGAGAGAAGAAGCCGTCGTGCCCACGAGTGGAATCGTGCCGGTCCGCGAAGAACATGTTAACCGCCGCGATGGTCCGTTGGATGTCATAAAGGATCTCCCAGTCGTTGGTGATTCGATAGTATTGGGCAAGGCCCGCAAGCGCATAGATCTGCTCATAAAGCGGCAGACTTCCTCGATCATCGGCGAACAAACACTCGAGAACATCGAAACGGCCTTCGCGGTCGCGCATGCGAGCGTGGAGCCAGAAACAAAAGCGCCCATCAGCGCTAAGGCTGCGAAAAGCCTCGCGCTGATACTCGACTCCGGCGCGAGCACCTTGGAAGAACCGTTCCTCTCCCGTCATCAAATAGGCCGACGACAATCCATAAATGAGGCGGGAAAGGGTGGCCATTTCCTGCTTGTCCCCCTGTTCCTCAACGGGTAGGCCTTCGATATTCAAAGCAGTACGGTAGAGCGCGGAAAAGTCGTCAATGATATACGTGCTTTTCTCACCGAAAAGATTATCCAGCCAACGATCAGCCATGGCATTGATCTGACTGACCCACCAAATCGTATGCTCGAAATGATAGTATCCCTGGTGGCTGACCAGCTCGTGAATGGCGAGTGCATCGTAGCACTCCGTCTCGCCTTGCCTCGAGTATATTCCCTCGACGGCCACCATGTCTCCGACCCTTAGGTTGTCCCAGCAGGGTGTACTCGCATCCTCAGCGCAAAGGCGTGGTCTCCTACGATCAATCCGGTCCAAGTTCTTAACGGCATCGAACCAAGTGCTGTCGCGAGCATGGACTTTGAATACGTTGCCACTACGGGTTCGAACATCGAGCGTCCTCGCATTTGCGTCCAAGCCTATGATCTCACCAATGATGGGAAGCTGCGTATTGTAGCCGTTAAGTATTTGTGCTGTGGGCATATGTCTATCGTTTGGGACGAGATGTTATATTATAATAAGGCGGTGAGGCCATTTCGGTTATACGCGTTCCAAGACCGCGAAGCCGCTCGCTGGAATCACGCAGTGCAAACGTCCGGAACCGCTCCTGACAACGGCCCCCGCGTTGCCGATGTTACGACCGCCAAAAAGAACAGAATCGCTATTGAAAACTTCGCGCCAGATCTCATCCCCAAGCCGCGAAGATTCAATGAGATATCCTGGCCTGTCGTATGGCGCGTTGCTAAAGCTGCAAACCACAAGAAAATTCTGATCCCCATCCCAGCGCCGAAAGGCTAAGATCCGATTCGCGTTGTGGACAGCTACAATTTCAATATTTCGAGAACGCAGAGCGGCGTGACCGGGTGCGAGTCGGAAGGCAATTAGTGCCTTGTAAAACTCAAAGAGATTGTGTCCGTGGGTTGATCGCAAGCCCTCAAAGTCCTCTCTGTTCTTTAGCACTTCTCCGTAAAGAAACTTGCGTTCGGCTCCCACTTCCTCTCCGAAGAGGAACATG
>DATDAX010000233.1:0-2765 GCA_036525175.1 Terrimicrobiaceae bacterium
CTCATGGACGAAGAGATCGCACTGACGTCGTTGCTAACAGCCACTGGCGCGTGGGCTCGCGGAGACGGCCCGGCACCGTATCCCTTGGCACAGGGCTGCCAGGATCATCTCATCGGCCTTGCGATCGACGAGTCAGCAGCGACGGGAGCCCTCATCGTCACCGGCGTCGAGCCGTGGGGCCGCTAGACTAGTTCAGAAAAAATACTCATCTATTTTCACGTGAAACGTGATCTCCGACCAGAAGAAACGGGCGTCCGCGATCGTTTTGTCTGGAATGCTCTTGGCCACGCCTGACGGTTGCTTCATTGAAGCCGAAAAAGCGAGTAAGAGTTATTCCCACCCGCAGGGGCAAGGGAGCCTGTAGGACGCAGCCAACCCGCGGGAATGGGCCGTCCCACTGCGCTCGTCGGAGCGGAGGGCAAATAGAGCAAATAGAGGCAAATAGAGGGACGGGTCATCTATTCGTTGTTCCGGACAAATCGAGACGCCGCTCGACCTCATCTCCCACACGCGCTACGCGGTTGATGGCGGAGTTCTGGCTGAGCGTTCTTTTTCAGGCAATGGGGAGGAGTTCGAAAGTATCCCACCGGTCGTGAACTCAAAGGGCGGACTTACGACGAGATGCCAATCCCGAAAAAAACCCGACGCGCGTCGGGCTGAACTTGCGCTTGTTTGATACGGCCAACGATCGAGATGTGGCTTTCCATTTTCGGTGATAACACAATTTTCACCGGCGGCGACCCAGGAGGAGCGGGCGAGGTCGCTGAATTTCGACACTGGCCAATCGCGAAGCCCTCGAATGCGCGCCCCTCGGCCTCCACGCTTGCGTCCCCCGGGCGCTCGGACAAAAAGCGCCGGCTTCGCCGGATTTGCACAGGAGCGGCAAGGAAACACCGAAAAACTCCCGGTGATAGGTTTCGATACTCCTCCAGAGGCCGGCATCGCAGTGCAGGTCCTCGGCGAGTTCCGTCAGCGCGATGGCCAGTTCGTCGAGTTCGTCTTCATTCAGGAGCAAGGCATCCGATTCGATGTCATCAAGACAATCGGCGAGCCGGTCTCGAAATCGCGAGGCGGTCAGGAAAAGCGCCTTGGTTTCGCGTGGGGGAGCACCAGGAGGACGGCAGGACTCGACATGATCGCGAAAGGTCGGAGCGCCTATCATTTCCGGCCCCCGGCTTGCGCGATGAACCCGGCGAGAAAGTCGAGATAGCCGCGGGAGCCCGGCTCGTTTCCCGTGCGGATGGCGCACGATTCCTTGATGGCTTCCAGGGATTGAATCCAGTCCGCAGCGGGAATCGGGTGCTCCTTCATCGTTCCGTTGGACGATCGCTCTTCCACCGAGATCGAATCCCTTACGACAATCAATTCTCCGAGAAGTTCCGCGAGAAATTTGTCCTTGGCGCCGGCGGATTCCGGGACGGGTTGAGGCCGCTTGCCTTTGGCGGCATGGGAGGCCCTGACCACCAGGGAGCGGATGTTCGAATCGGTCAGGTTACTACCCCGCGAAGCAGCCAGCCGGTCGCCCTCATGGATTTTGCTCTCAATCGCAAAGAGGATCCTGGCGTAAAAAGGGTCCTTCATCAGATCACCGTGTCGCACAGACATCCGAATAAGGAGGATTTGTCCGCATGACAACCCGCGAGTTGCTGCATGCCGATTTTAGTGAGGATGGAGCGAAGTCGGCTGGCCGCCGCCTTTGCCGAAACCGCGCAGTTACCGGCGCCTGGCGAGCCGTAGCGAGGAATGAGGTCGCGGAGTTTCGAGGCGCACGAATCGGTTGTTCAGGCTTCAATACGACGAGAATTTTCAACCAAACCTTGCAGGTAAGACTTGCGCTTCTTACCCAGGATTCTTACAGTGATTGCCATGAAGTCGCTCGTTACCTCGAAAGGGCAGGTTACCATTCCGAAGGAACTGCGGGAGAAATTTGGCATCGAACCTGGGGTTGAAGTGGATTTTGTTGCTGTTGCGGATGGCATTCGTTTGCGCAAGGTCGTGGACCGCAGTAAACGCCCCAAAGTGTTTGGCTGCCTGAAAAAAGAGCTGGAAGGACGTAGCGTGGAGGAATTGCTGGAGGAATTGCGTGGTCCGGTGGAACTGCCGCGCTCGCGCGGTAAGGAAGAAAATCCGTGAGCTGTGTTGCGATTGATACGTCCGTGCTGCTGGCGATTTTCAAAGGCGAGCCGAACGGGGAACTCTGGTTGGATTGTCTGCAATCTGCGGCAGAAACAGCGACGCTGGTTCTGTCATCCGTGGTATTTGGCGAAGTTCGATCTTTCTTTCCTTCAGACGACGCGTGTCGCAGCGCGTTGCGCGCTCTCGATATCCGGCACAGTCCCTTCACCGAGGACGCTTCGATGCTCGCAGGGAAAATTTTTCGTGCTTACCGGGACGAAGGAGGCCCGCGAAATACGATCTTGCCGGATTTTCTCGTCGCTGCCCATGCTGCGATGCAGGCGGATAGGCTGGCCACGGAAGATCGAGGCTATTTGCGCGCCTATTTTCCGGTCGTTTCCCTGCTGACGCCATCACCCGGCCGGTGAGCGAAGGTTCGCTCCCCTGCGAATGCGAAGACCGATAACATAACTTCGTGCGAGCTTTGGCGAAGGTTCGTGGCAAGCTGGCCTGTGCTCGATAATGTGAGCGCATGCAAATCGCTTTGGTCCTCAGCTTGCTGGTGCTGGCCATCGTGCTGTTTGCCACGGAGAAACTTCCCGCCGACGTCATAACGCTGCTGTGTATCGTGGTGCTGGTGGGCAGCGGTG
>DATDAX010000234.1:0-12453 GCA_036525175.1 Terrimicrobiaceae bacterium
CTTCTGAAAAGACTCAGCAGGGCCATTCAACGTTGTCGACGATGAGAAGAACCCCTCGCCCGCTATGCGGCAGCATTCTCGATCCGCTGCGTGCTCTTCTTCGAATTAATCTCTGGCGGCAATTGGCCAACGAATTTCGCTTCAAGCCCAGTTTTGATAAAGACGGATTTTAGTGTGGAAAGAGCCGGAACCCCTTCCGTGAACTCGATATATATGATGTCATGATTGGTGTCCACTTTGTAACGCAGACCGGAAAGCACCTCCAATTCAAGTGCGAGCGCCATCATTTTTTCCGGATTGCGCACGCCGGCAGCATACACCTCAAGCTCGATCATCCGAGGATGCTTTGTCCGCGTGGCATCAAAATCAAGGCGCAATTTAAAGAGGTTGCGACCTTTTTTGTTTGTTCAAACCGCGGGGTTTGCCTATGCGAGCAGCGCTGATATTCCATAAACGGTCGCCGTCTGTACATGCCCAAAGATACATCGCTTCACAAGATCCTGCTGATCGGGTCGGGCCCAATCGTCATTGGCCAGGGCTGCGAGTTCGACTATTCCGGCGTGCAGGCCTGCAAGGCCCTCGCCGAGGAAGGCTACGAGGTCATCCTTGTCAACTCGAATCCGGCCACGATCATGACGGATCCGGAATTCGCCAACCGCACCTACATCGAGCCAATTACGCCCGAAGCTATCGAAAAGATCCTCGCTCGTGAGAAGCCACACGCCGTGCTTCCGACCCTAGGCGGACAGACGGCCCTGAACGCGGCGATGGCGCTGGTCCAGAGCGGCGCCCTAGACCGCCATGGAGCCCGACTTATCGGGGCCAATGCCGAGGCAATACGGCGCGGCGAGGACCGCCAGATCTTCAAAGAGATCATGCTCGATATCGGTCTCGACTGCGCTCGTTCGGATGTCGCGCACACGCTTGAAGAGGCCCGCAACGTGGTCGAGACCATTGGCGCGTTTCCAATGATCATCCGGCCGGCGTTCACGTTGGGCGGAGCAGGCGGAGGAATCGCCTATAATCGCGAGGAGCTTGAAGAAATCGTCCGCCGCGGACTCGATCTCTCGCCCGTCTGTGAGGTCCTCATCGAAGAATCCCTTCTGGGTTGGAAGGAGTTTGAAATGGAGGTCATGCGCGACCGCGCCGACAACTGCGTCGTCATTTGCTCGATCGAGAACTTCGACCCGATGGGTGTCCACACTGGCGATTCGATAACGGTCGCCCCGGTTCAGACACTGACGGACAAGGAATATCAAGCCATGCGCGACGCGAGCTTCGCCGTTATTCGCGCCATCGGCGTCGAGACAGGCGGCTCGAACATCCAGTTCGCCGTAAATCCAAAGACCGGCAGGATGATCGTTATCGAGATGAACCCTCGTGTCTCACGAAGCTCGGCCCTTGCTTCCAAAGCCACCGGCTTTCCGATCGCCAAGATCGCTGCGAAACTTGCGGTCGGCTACACGCTGGACGAACTCAAAAACGATATCACTCGCGAGACGCCGGCATGCTTTGAACCATCCATCGATTATTGCGTCGTAAAAGTTCCGCGATTCACTTTCGAAAAATTTCCCCAGGCCGACCCGACGTTGACAACGCAAATGAAAAGCGTCGGGGAGGCGATGGCTATCGGGCGCACTTTCAAGGAGGCATTGCAGAAGGCTCTCAGGTCACTCGAAACCGGTCGGTTTGGCCTTGGCGCGGACGGCAAGGATTTCCCGCCGGTTCTCGAGGACGGCTCGCCAAACTTTAAATTGATCGAACAGAAGCTTCGAATCCCAGGCCACGAGCGTGTGTTTTTCATACGCCATGCGTTTCAAGCCGGCCTCTCCGTGCAACGCATTCATGACCTTTCGTCGATCGATCCGTGGTTCCTGGAAAACATACGTCAGATCATCGAGGAGGAGTTGCGCATCGCAAAGAATGGTCGGCGCAATCTCCGAAAGGAGAAAAAGCTGGGATTTTCCGACCGACAGATCGCAACGCTCACCCATAGCTCCGAAGCGGAGGTGCGCGCAGCCCGCAAGGCCGCAAATCTCCTGCCAACCTACCGGCTCGTCGATACCTGCGCCGCGGAGTTCGAGGCCTACACGCCATACTATTATTCAACCTACGGGGACGAAGACGAGACCCGACCAAGCGCGAAAAAGAAGGTCATGATCCTCGGCGGAGGACCGAACCGCATCGGCCAGGGCATCGAGTTCGATTACTGTTGCGTGCACGCCGCATTCGCCCTGAGAGAGCTGGGGTGGCAGACCATCATGGTCAACTCGAATCCCGAAACCGTGTCGACTGATTATGACACGAGCGACAAACTCTACTTCGAGCCCTTAACACTCGAAGACGTCCTCAACATCTACGAACGTGAACGCGCTGACGCCGTCATTGTCCAGTTCGGCGGCCAGACTCCTCTCAATCTTGCCGCTGCCCTCGCTGCAAATGGTTGCACCATAATTGGCACGCAACCGGCCAGCATCGAGATGGCTGAAGACCGCAGGCACTTCGCGGCCATGCTCGACAAGCTTGGTCTCAAGCAAACACAGGGAGGTACCGCGACCAACGAGCACGAAGCTTTAGCAGTCGCACAAAAGATCGGATATCCGGTGCTGGTTCGTCCATCTTTCGTACTCGGAGGTCGGGCCATGGAGATCGTGCACGAGGACAAGGATTTGCGACGTTACATTCGCACGGCTGTGGAGGCGAGCCCCGAGCGCCCAATCTTGGTGGATCGTTTCCTTGAAGATGCCACCGAGGTCGACGTCGACTGCATCGCCGACGGCGAAACATGCGTGATCGGCGGCGTGATGGAGCACATCGAACAGGCCGGCATCCACTCCGGTGACAGCGCATGCGTGCTGCCCACGTTCTCACTATCCGCAGGAACGCTTGAAGCCATCAAGCGCGCCACCATTTCCATGGCCCGCGAGCTCGGGGTGCGCGGACTCATGAACGTACAGTTCGCGGTGAAGGATGAAGAGGTCTATGTGCTCGAAGCCAATCCACGGGCATCGCGCACCGTGCCCTTTGTCAGCAAAGCGATCGGAAAGCCTCTCGCAAAGATCGCCGCAAGAGTCATGGCCGGGCAAACCCTCAAGGAACTCAATTTCACCAAGGAGATTCTGCCGACACACTATTCGGTCAAGGAAGCCGTCTTTCCTTTTATCAAGTTCCCTGGCGTGGACGTTACCCTTGGACCGGAAATGCGATCCACAGGCGAAGTGATGGGCATTGATGCGGATCTGGGTATCGCCTACGCGAAGGCGCAAATGTCCGCACAGCCAGCGCTTCCAACCGGAGGCAATGCTTTCATCAGCGTCAAAGACTCCGACAAGGCTGCGGTGGTGCCCATCGCCATGGATTTTTCAAACCTCGGATTCACCATTTACGCCACCGGCGGCACGGCAAGGGTCCTTGGGGATGCAGGCATCCCGGTCAGGCTTCTCTACAAGTTGCAAGAGGGCCGTCCAAACATTCTGGATCTCATCAAAAACGGCGAGATGCATTTCATCATCAACACGCCCAGCGGGCAACAACCCCGCAGAGACGAGGTCATTATTCGCAGCGCTGCTGTCACCGCCCGCGTCGCCATGATGACCACCCTGCGCGGTGCGCAGGCAAGTAGTGCCGCTATTCGCGCCCTGAAAAGCGCCGGCTACGGGGTAAAAAGCTTGCAGGAATATCACGAAGACTAGCGCCGGCGGTCAGGACTCCACCAGGAACGAGGCGCGAACAACAGCGAGTTCGGCCTCCTCCATAAGCCGCCTCGTCACAGACCTCAGGCGCCTGCTCAAAAGCGAAGCCAGACTGACAACGACTTGAATGCCGGCCTGAGGGTAGTTGTTGATGTACTCTTCGAGGTCCGTCCGGTTGATCGCCCAATACTGAGCCTGCTCAATCACGATTACCGAACACATTGCACTCACGGGATCAAAGAGATCCACTTCTCCCACCCACTCGCCCTGCCGAATCGCGCCAAGCAAGACTTCGCGATCCGCGTCACGACGAACAGCATGAAGCACACCGCTGATAACAAAGAACAGCCTTCCGTGAGATTCTCCCTGCGAAATCAATGCCTCTCCATGATTCGCCAAATGAAAATCGCCATACGAACTGAGAACACTTCGGTCTCCCTCCGAAAGTGCCGCGACGGGTCCCACAGCAGGAAGATAAGGTCCGCCAAGGTCTTCAAGCATGCTTGCACCCTATCCGCCCCCCAAGGCAGCGGCCACAATTTTCAAACTCCACCATCCGCATGGGCTCCGATCCGGCACCACCGTGCCCCAAGCACTCACCGGACTTCCTCCCTAACGGACTGTTTTTCAGTTTCTTCTGCCTGAAGGCCTCGGACCGGTCGCAGCAAAACTTTTCTTGCCAAGGGCGGGGGAAGATGCAATTCTAGGGGGTTTATAAAGGTCAAAGAAGAAAAATGTCAAAAGCAGAAGCAATCGAGGTCGATACTCTTCGACTTCACGAGAAGGACACTGGCAGCGCGGACGTTCAGATAGCGTTGCTCACCAAACGCATCAACGAACTCACCGAGCATCTCAAGGGTCATGTCAAGGACCATGCGTCGCGCCGGGGACTCCTGAAGCTTGTGGCTCAGCGCCGCAGCTTGCTGGATTACTTGAAGAATACGGCTTCCGATCGTTATCTAACGGTCGTCGAGAAGCTTGGCTTGCGCAAATAGAACCGCATTCTTGAAGCCCCGCCTTGAAGGACGGGGTTTTTCATTGAAACCGTTCCCGACCCGCTGCGTCGCGGAACGAATCTCTTACATATATTATGTCTCACTCCGTTACGGCCACCATTGGCCAGTCCCCAATCACCATTGAAACAGGCAAGCTCGCGCGACTCGCCGATGGTGCAGTCACAATTCGTTCAGGCGAGACGATAGTTCTCGTTTCCGCTGTATCTGCCACCACGGTAAAGGAGGGTCAGGATTTCTTTCCGCTCACTGTGGATTACCGCGAGAAAGCGGCGGCTGTCGGAAAATTTCCCGGCGGCTATTTCAAGAGGGAAGGCCGTCCTTCCGAGAAGGAGACTCTGACTTGCCGGATGACCGATCGCCCGCTTCGCCCGTTGTTCCCGAAGGGCTACCTGTACGACACACAGATCATCGGCGTTCTCCTCAGTGCTGACGGCGAACACGATCCGGACATCCTCTTCATGAACGGCGCGAGTGCGGCGCTTTGCGTTTCCGACATTCCCTTCGCCGGCCCTGTTGCGGCGGTTCGGGTCGGCCGCATCGACGGTCAGTTCGTGGTGAATCCGGTGCATAGCCAGCGAGTCATGAGCGACCTGGATCTCGTCTATGTGGGAACGGAGCACGAGGTGATAATGATTGAGGGCGAGGCCAAAGAGCTGCCCGAAGCCGACTTTATCGCAGCGCTGGCTTTCGCGCACGACCAGGTTGGTCATCTCATCCGCGCTCAAAAGGAATTGACTGTTGCGGCCGGCAAGCCAAAGCGCCAGGCGGCGCTCTTTGTCGTTCCCGATGAACTTCTTGAAGTTGCTTATCGCGTGGCTGGGGACCGCATCGAAGCGGCGCTGTACACTCCGAGCAAGGTTGCCCGTCAAAAGGCCGTCGAGGCACTCAAGGAGGAAGTGAGCACCGCCATCCTTGAAACATTTCCCGAAGCCACGAAGTTCGAGATCAGCCAGGCGTTTGATTATCTTCAGAAGAAAGCGTTTCGCGTCAGCATTCTCGACAAGAAGGTCCGTTGCGACGGACGCAGCTATGAGCAGATTCGTCCGCTCAGCGCGGAGACGGGCCTGCTTCCCAGAAGTCACGGCAGTGCCCTCTTCCAGCGTGGAGAAACGCAGGCAATCTGTTTAGCTACCCTCGCCCCCGCTGACGAAGCGCAGGAACTCGATGGCTATACCGGCGGCGAAACCAGCAAGCGATTCATCCTGCATTATAACTTCCCGCCGTTCAGCGTCGGTGAAACCGGTCGCACAGGCAGCCCGGGCCGCCGCGAGATTGGTCACGGGGCGCTCGCCGAGCGCAGTATCGCGCCGGTCATTCCCGATGTGTCTGATTTTCCATACGCCATCCGCATCAGCAGCGAGATCATGGAGTCAAACGGTTCCACCTCGATGGCGAGTGTATGCGCGGGCGTTCTTGCTCTCATGGACGCGGGGGTTCCCATCAGCAAACCTGTGGCGGGAATCAGTTGCGGACTCGTCACCGAATTCAGTGGAGACACGATTTCGAGGTACACGCTGCTTACGGACATCATCGGCAGCGAGGACTATTTTGGCGACATGGACTTTAAGCTTTGCGGCACAGAAGCAGGTGTCACCGGCTTCCAACTTGACCTAAAGCTTCCGGGTATTCCCCTTAAGCTCATGGAGGAGACGATCTACCGCACGCGCGATGCGCGCTTTGAGGTCTTGAAGGTCATGAAGGCCGCGCTTGATGCGCCCCGCGCCGAACTAAGCCCGTACGCACCGCGCATTGAGACGATCCGAATCAAGCCCGACAAGATCGGCCTCATTATTGGACCGGGTGGCAAGACGATCAAAGGCATCGTGGCCGAGACCGGCGCAGAGATCAACATCGAGGACGACGGCTCCGTGCATATCTATTCCAGCAGCGGCGAAAGTCTCAAGCGCGCCAAGGAGATCATCCTCGGCATGACAAGAGAGATTTCGGTCGGAGAAGTATACCAAGGCACTGTCGTCTCCACCAAGGAGTTTGGTGCTTTCGTTGAGGTCTTCCCCGGAAAGGATGGCCTTTGCCACATCTCGGAGCTTGCGGACTTCCGTGTCAACAGAACAGAAGATGTTGTGAAAGTCGGCGATTCGATCTGGGTGAAGTGCATCGGCGTCGATGACAAGGGCCGCGTCAAACTCAGCCGCAAGGCCGCCATGAAGGAGCGGGATGCCAAGGCCGCGGGTGTTCCTGCCTAAGGAAAAAGCAAACGTCTGAACCAACAAGAAGCCCGCCACCAGGCGGGCTTTTTTCATTTCCGCGACGACGGAGAATTGTGACGAGAAAGTCACAATTCGCGCCTTTGAGGAACGCGACCCGCCAGCGCAGTCTCCCTGCTGCCTCAACTATGAAACAACATCCATTGTTACGCCGAGCGGCCGGAATCGTCGCCGCCGCACTAGCCGCAATCGCGACAGCAGGTAACCTCCTCGCAGGGGCACCGGTTGTTGCGGTGACCGAATCGTCGTCTGAATCCTCATCCGAATCCTTGTTCTCAGAATGGTGGAGCGGAAAATATATGACGGGAAACTGGTTCGGCCTTCGTGATACGCTGGAGGATAACGGCCTGAAGTTCAGCGGCAAATATGGAGGGGCATTCTATGGTGTGGTCGATAGCCAGCGAGGATCGCGCGGCTTCTACGATCAAGAAGTTGCCTTCGCAGGCGAACTCGACTTTGCCAAGCTTCTCAAGACGGAAGCTCTTGAAGGCCTGACCGGATTCGCGGGAGTCCGTTGGCGTGATTCGCGCGCGAACTCGAATCCGAACAGCTTCGTTCAAGCCTCGGGCAACTTTCAGCCCTCGCATTGGCAGTCCGGCACTCAGTGGCGGCTGGTAACCTTTGGTCTCGAATACGAGACTCCAGAGCTTCTGGGCATTAAGGAATTCGTCACGCTACGCGGCGGTTGGCTCCAGCCGCAGAAGGAATTTGTCGATCAACCTCTCTCAAAACTCTTTGTGAACAACGCCTTTGAGAGCTCGAAGGGCATCGGCGCGAATATCCCGTTTTCATCGAGCTTCACGACATGGGGCGGCACCCTCAAAATAAAGCCGGCAAAATGGTACTACGCCAAGGCGGGGCTGTTCATGGCTTATCCGAACGCGACATCGAGTAGTAACCACGGCCTGGCCTTCGAAGGCTTCGCTGAAGACACAAGCCTAAACGGTCTCATGTTCATGGGCGAAACGGGCTTCACTCCGAAATGGGGACCATCCCAACTCCCTGGCAAATACGCCTTCGGCGGCTACTACTTCGGCAATCAGCGGAATTCCTTCAATGGAACCTACCACGATAACCAGTACGGATTCTATTGGCAGCTTGATCAAATGCTCTATCGCGAACCGTCCGCCGAAGAGCCCGCCCCGATGGCGAAGGGCCCGAGCGATGGCAAATCGGTCGCTTCCGGAAAGAGCTTCAAAGAGCCGGTGCCAGTGACAACTTCCAAGCCCAAGCTGAAGGATCAAGGGCTCAATCTCTTCAGCCTGTTTACCTTCGCTCCGAAGTATAACAACATTCTTCCGTTCTATTTTCATGTCGGGCTGAACTACAAAGGCCTCATTCCCACCCGTGACAAGGACCAGTTGATGTTCGCGATCGGCTACGGCCAATATAGTTTCGCGAATATCCAAAACCTTCAGAACGCCGGCAGGGTCAACCAGCCAAACTACTCGATCGTCCTCGAGTGGGACTACCGCATCCAAATCAATGATTGGGCGTTCTTTCAACCGTTCGTGCAATACATCATCCAGCCCAACGGAACTGGCGCCGTCGCCAATGCCACAATCCTCGGCTTCCAATATGGCGTAGTCTTCTGAGTCCCTTCCGCCTGACGCGATTCGCGTCCCGGCAGGCGACCTGCCATGGAATCCATGGATCGCCTACTCGTCCGTAGTCCTCGAGGCCGGTGACCGAGGACGATCGCAAGGAGGGCGGACGAGCACGAATCTCTTCACATCGGAGCAACAAGCCGCCGCGAGGATCGGTCCATCCACGCGGCGGCTTTCCGTTGCTCAAGTGACGCATCCTGCTTCTTGGCGAAGAGCAAGATCGGCCCCGCGCATCGTTCCGGGACCTGCGTTCAGTCGGCACAAAGGATTTGACAGCTGTGATCAGGACGCTTTCAATCAATCATCCCCCATCATCGATGCATACACCCCCGCATGCCCTCCTGATGCCAGCCATAGATTGACTGCGTTTCAGAGGCCGCAACACGCGGTGGAGAGCACTCCGCGCCCAACGCCAATCCTCTCGAATAATGACCGCCAAACTCAACACAGCGACCCTAAGTACTCTCGATCCGAAGATTCAAGTCCCGCGCTATGACAGGCAGAAAGTCGGCCAGTCAATCATGCACTTGGGAGTTGGCGGCTTCCATCGGGCCCATCAAGCACTCTATACCGACGATCTGCTCAACCAGGGCGAGGATTCCTCCTGGGGCTTCTGCGGGGTGGGATTGCTGCAGCATGATGCGCGCATTCGCGACGTTATGCTGTCGCAGGATTGCCTTTATACCCTTGTCGAGCGAAGCCTGGCCGGTGATACGGCGCGTATTATCGGTTCGATCGTCAATTTTGCGTTTGCTCCGGATGATCCTCAGAAGGTGCTCGAGCAGATGGCCTCCGCCAACACCCGCATCGTATCCCTGACAATTACCGAGGGCGGCTACTATATCGACCAGTCGACCGGAGAATTGGATGCCAAGCATCCGGACCTTCAGCACGATCTTGCTCACCCGCATGAGCCCTCGTGCTCGTTCGGATATCTTCTGGAGGCTCTGGATCGCAGACGTCTGCGCGGACTCGCGCCGTTCACGGTAATGTCCTGTGACAATATCCAGAGCAACGGCGAGGTCGCCAAGAAGATGCTGATGGCCTTCGCCGAGTTGAGAGATCCTGCGCTCAGGAACTGGCTTGAGGAGAAATGCCTGTTTCCCAACAGCATGGTGGATCGCATTACACCGGCCACAACCGATGAGCACCGCGCGCTCGTAAGAGAGAAGTTTGGAATCGATGACGGATGGCCCGTGATGACCGAGTCTTTCAAACAATGGGTCATTGAGGATCATTTCGTCCAAGGCCGTCCAAAATGGGAGTTGGTGGGCGCGCAAATGACAGGTGACGTGCTGCCTTACGAGAAGATGAAATTGCGTCTGCTCAACGCCAGTCATCAGGCCCTCTGTTATATCGGGATGCTCTTCGGGTATCAACTCGTACACGAGACCATGGAGGACTCCGATATTCGCACGCTCGTCGAGAAGATGATGGATGACGAGGTGACACCAATCTTGTCTCCGGTCCCGGGAGTCGACCTTGGCGAATACAAGAAGACGCTGATCGAGCGTTTCGCAAATCCCGCAATTCGCGACCAACTTTCTCGCATAGGAATCTATGGTTCGTCGGGAATTCCGAAGTTTGTCTTGCCCTCGATAGTGGAGCAGTTAAAGCGCGGCGGACCAATCAAGCTGCTGAGCTTTACCATTGCAGCCTGGTTCCGTTATCTGGACGGGCTTGATGAATCGGGAAAGGAAATGCCAATGCTCGATCCCATGGCGTCGAAGCTGCGCGAGCGAGCCAAGGCGGCCGGCAAGGATGCACGGCAACTCCTCGGCATGCGGGAAATCTTCAGCGAAGAACTGGCAACTGCCCCCGCCTTTGCGAAAGAGGTCTCGGAAACCCTGGACAGCTTCTACCGAGACGGAGCAAGGGCCACGTTGGTAAAGAGCATCAGCTAAGCGTCGAAGCCAACGCCAGGCCGTCCAGGCTCGGAAGGCCGAACCGCCGCCACAAGCGGGCTCGCTGGGCCCGCAGAATGATGGATCGGCGGACAATTCCCGACTGTCAGTCGAGCATGGCGGCAGCGCAAAGGAACATTCCTCTATCTGAGCTCTTCGTCGAAAACGACCGCAACTTTGCCGGATTTACCGCTGGCCATGAGCGCATAGGCTTCGTCCGCCTTTTCGAGGGGAAAGCGATTTGTGACCAAGTCCTCGGGATGAATTTTCCACCGAACAATGCGTTCCACCAGATCTTCCATGAGCCAAATACTCGTGACCCATGATCCGTAGACTGTCTTCTGATCATGAATCATGTCGGGGCTCGGTCGAAGGGCAAGCGTTCCGCCCTCTCCGACAAGCGCAATTTTGCCCCACTTGCGCGCCGCTTGAATCGCCGTCAGACGTCCTTTGTCGCTGCCACTTGCATCAAAGGCCCGTTCGACACCGTGTCCCCCGGTAAGCCTTCGAATCTCCTCGACGTTGTCGGCTCCTGCCTTAAGCACGTGATCCGCCAGGCCGAGCCTTTGCGTCACCTCCAAGCGTTCTTCGACGACGTCAACACCGATGAGCTTGTTGGCGCCCATTGCCCTTGCAAGCATCAGGGCAGCGAGTCCGACCGGGCCCAAGCCGACAACCAGCACGGCGTCGTTTCCGGAAATGCCGATCTTTTCAAGCCCTTCATAAACCGTTCCAAAGCCACATGCCACTTGCGCGCCATCCGTGTAGGAAAGCTCGTCGGGTAGTGCTACGAGATCCTTCTCTTCGGCCAGAATATACTGTGCCATGCCCCCATCTCTCTGCCATCCGTAAGCCGCACGGAAAGAACTCGTGCAGCTTATCATGTAGCCGCGACGGCAGTCGTTGCAGACACCACATCCGGAAATATGATAAACGATGACGCGATCGCCTTTCTTGAATCGTTTCAGGCCAGGTCCTTCTTCGACAATCTGTCCACACGGTTCGTGCCCTGCGATCTTGTTCTGATAGCCCTCTGGGCCCTTACCCACATGCTCGCGGTAGATCGCCCGAATATCGCTACCGCAGATGGTCGAAGATTTCGTCTTGATCAGGACCTGACCATGCCCAGGCTCGGGAACTTGAAACTCTTTGAACTCAACGGTGCTATTTCCGGGGAGCACCGCTCCTATCATTGTCTTATTCATATCGTCTATTGCGTTAGATTTCTGGAATGCAGTTTAACCGCTCTGGCTGCGTCTTAAAGCTTAGGGGAGAACGAGGTGGCTCTTAAAAATGCCGGGGCGACAAAAACCTGCCGGGGTGACAGCTCTTTTCAGTTTCACGGTTAAAGGGAGGAACCCCGTGTCCATATTGTTGAACGGCCGGTCGCCCACTGCGCAACAGGCACCCCGCCCTTAAATTGCGGGGGCCACCTTGAAAAATGTCTGTCGTCTTACTTGATGACTTTTTCGGTCTGGGCGTCGAAGAGATGGACTTTTTCCATGTTGAGTTGGACGGTGAGTTGCTCGCCGGGATGGTAGATATGTTCGCCGGGCACCCGCGCGATCAAGCTGCCGGTGGCGGCCTTGAAGTACACGATGGATTCGGATCCCATGGGTTCGGAGATCTCGATGGTGGCAGTGATGGGAATGTGATCGGCGCTTACCTCGTTAGTGAGGTGTTCGGGACGAATGCCGAAAACAATGGGCTTGCCAACATACTTGGAGGCCAAGGTTTCGAGCTGTCCACGCAAGGGGACAGTAAGGGAATGTTCCTTGGCCTCCTCGACAAAGGCCAGTCCGCTGTCGATTTTTTCCACCTTGCCTTTGAGCAGGTTCATCGGAGGGCTGCCGATAAAGCCGGCCACAAAGATATTTTCAGGCTGGCGGTAGAGGGTCAGCGGATCGGCCACCTGCATGATCGAGCCGTCACGCATGACGCAAATGCGGTCGCCCATCGTCATCGCTTCGATCTGGTCGTGGGTCACATATACCATCGTCGTTGTGAGC
>DATDAX010000235.1:0-9968 GCA_036525175.1 Terrimicrobiaceae bacterium
ACAATTGTGAAGGTCTTGGCAGGCGTTTTCTTGACGTATTGCACGGTGCTCAGAAGAACACCTGCATTGCCCACCATGAACCGACCCGGTTCGAAAAGGATGCGCATGCCCAGCGGTTTCAAGATCGGCAAGATCGCCGCCGCATAATCTTCGGGGGTAATGCGCTTGGGATGATCGGTGGATTTCCACCATTCGGGATCGCCGCTCGCGAGAGCCGGATCATAGACGATACCCACTCCGCCGCCGATGCTGAAGAAATCGATGCCATATTGATCGCGCAACGTCAGCGCGAGCGGGACGAGCTTTGCGGCTGCTTCGGCGAACGGATGGGCTTCAAGAATCTGTGAGCCGATGTGGGTCTGCACGCCGCGCAGTCGCAGGTTGGGGAGTTGCGCCGCGCGCGCGTACACTTCTGCTGCACGGTCGAGCCCGACGCCGAACTTGTTTCGGCTCTTTCCGGTCGAGATATACTTGTGCGTCCTGGCATCGACATCCGGATTCACCCGGACGGCTACCGGGGCCTTTGTCTTGAGCAGGCCCGCGATTTCATTGATGCGTTCGAGCTCGGGCTCGCTTTCAACGTTGAAACAGTGAATTCCCTCGCGCAGAGCCAAACGGATTTCCTCCTCGGTCTTCCCGACGCCCGCGAAGGTGCAGGAGTCCGCGCGGCCCCCCGCCTTCAATACCCGAAACAGCTCGCCGCCTGAGACGATGTCGAAGGCCGCTCCTTCCTTGGCCAAAAGGTTCAGGATCGCCAGGTTTGAGCAAGCCTTCACAGCATAGCAGATCATGTGATCGACGGGCTGAAAGGCGGCGTCGAGCCTGCGGAAGTTGCTGCGGATCGTCTCGGCGGAATACACGTACGCCGGCGTGCCGATCCGGCCTGCCAGTTCCTCAAGATTCACGTCCTCGCAGTAGAGAACCCCGTTGCGGTACGAGAAGGAATGCACTGTTATAGAGAATGCGGACGCCCGGAACGCCTGTCAATCGAGCCCCTGTTTTGAACGCCTCGGCCGGACTCCGCCGGCGAAGCGGTCACTCGTCCATCCAATTGCAGTAGGTTTCTGTGATGGCGGTCGCAATATCGATCAGGCTGAGCTGTGTCTGGTCGAGGAACTGGTGCAGCCCGGTCTCGAAAACCGCGCCGATGGTCGTATAGCTCAAGTTGGACCTAAGCATCCCGCAGAGGCGCTCGGCTTCGTTGCTGAAGTATCCCATCTCGCAGCCTGAAACGCTATGCAGGGCGTTGTTGAGCTGGTTGGCGCAGAATCGGATGGAACGCGGAAATTCTCCATGCAGGATCAGGAACTCCGCCACCTGCCATCCGGAGACCTCGCCGACGTTCGTCTTGAGATAGGCTTCGAGGGCGCTGCACGAGCGCAATACCGCCATCCACTGAGTGATGTCGACATGTCCACCAACCTGTTCTCCGCTTGGGAGCAGGATGTGATACTTGATATCGAGAACGCGCGAGGTGGAGTCCGCACGCTCGAGGTATTTGCCGAGTTGCAGGAAATCCCAGCCTTCTCCGTGAATCATCGTGGCGTCGGAGGTGCCTTGAAAGGCATGGAATTTGTCCACGAGCCCGCGATAAAAGTCGATGGGACTGTCTTGGAAATCCGCGCGCCCCATCCCATCCCGCAGGTAAAGGAAGGTGCGGTTGAGCTGCTCCCACATTTCGCTCGAAATCTGCTCACGCACCGTGCGGGCGTTTTCTCTGGCGGCGGCGATACATGAGATGATGGCACTCGGATTCTTCTTCGCGAACGTG
This sequence comes from Terrimicrobiaceae bacterium, assembly GCA_036525175.1. Classification (GTDB taxonomy): domain Bacteria; phylum Verrucomicrobiota; class Verrucomicrobiia; order Chthoniobacterales; family Terrimicrobiaceae; genus DASTFP01. The sequence goes on from DATDAX010000235.1 coordinate 1,772, forward strand.
ACAAATTCCATCACCGATTCTGGCGTGATCTTCTCGTGATGCTTGTTGAAAAGCTCCTGGTCCTCGAGGGTCGCGAGAACCGGCTGCCAGTGCTGGTGCAGCATGTTCGGGTTTTGATCTTCGAAGTCGAGCATGAGCTGCATGTTCACATCGAGGATCCGCGCGTTCGTTTCCGCGCGTTCGATGTAGCGGCTGAGCCAAAAGCAGGAATCGGCGACCCTGGAAAGCATGCTATGGGGACTGTGACTGAGACTGGGACTGGAGCTGTGGTTCGTCCTCCTCGTCGAGGACCCAGGTATCTTTGCTGCCGCCGCCCTGGCTCGAGTTGACGACCAACGAGCCTTTGCGCAGCGCCACGCGCGTAAGGCCCCCCGGAATGATACTCGTTTTTTCGCCACAAAGAATGTAGGGGCGCAGGTCTATGTGGCGGCCCTCAGCGACACCGTCGCAGTACGAGGGAGAACGCGACAGGAGCACCACAGGCTGGGCAATGTATCCTCGCGGGTCCGCCACTATCGCCTCGCGGAATTTCTCGATCTCATCACGCGTCGCATGCGGGCCGATCAACATCCCGTAGCCGCCGCTTTCATTCGCCGCCTTCACCACCATCTGCTCCAAATTATCCAGGATGAACTTCCGGTCATTGTCATCGGCGGAGAGATAGGTTTCGACGTTTGGAAGAATGGGCTCTTCGCCGAGGTAAAACTTGATCATCTTGGGAACGTAGTAGTAGGTGACCTTGTCATCCGCGACGCCTGTGCCGATGGCATTCGCCAGGTTTACGTTCCCCTTGCGATACGCTTCGATGATACCCGGCACGCCGAGCACGGAATCCTTTCGAAAGACCGTGGGATCAATAAAGTCGTCGTCGATGCGGCGATAAATGACGTCGACCTGCTTGAGCCCCTTGGTTGTCTTCATGAAGACGCGCGAATCTTTCACGATCAGGTCGTTGCCGGTGACAATTTCGATTCCCATTGAGCGGGCGAGAAAGGAATGCTCAAAATACGCGGAATTGTAGATTCCGGGCGTGAGAACGACCACGGTGGGATCAGGGTTTTCGTGCGGAGAAACGTAGCGCAAGACGGCCAGCAAATCCTGGGCATAGCGATCGACAGGGCGCACCTGGTACCGGGCGAAAAGCTTGGGAAAGACGCGCTTCATGGCCTGCCGGTTCTCAAGCACGTAGGACACCCCGGAGGGGCATCGGCCATTGTCTTCGAGCACGGTGTATACGCCGTTGTCGTCGCGAATCAGGTCAGTTCCGCAAATATGGATGTAGATGTTTTTCGGGACATCAAAGCCCATGAATTCGGGCCGAAAGTGCTTCGCGCTCCGAACAATCTCTTCAGGGATGACCTTCTCCTTGATGATGCGCTGGCGGTGATAGATGTCGTGCAGGAAGAGGTTCAGCGCCGTGAGGCGCTGTATGAGTCCGCGCTCGATGTGTTCCCACTCCGCAGCCGGTATAATGCGCGGAATAAGATCGAAGGGAAAAATGCGCTCGGTGCCTTCGTCGCCACTGTAGACTGTGAAGGTGATCCCCTGGTTAAGGTAGGACTTCTCTGCAAGGAGCCTCTTACGTTCAAACTCGCCATCCTCCATTTCCGAAAAACGGCGCGCGAGGCGCTGATAATGCGGACGCACCACGCCGTGCGCCGAAAACATCTCATCGAAAAAATTTCCGATCTCGTATTCCTTGAACAACCTGTTCATTGCATTTCCCTTGCCGTGCTAGCTCCTTCCTGCCGAGGGGGAATAGGATCACGCGGCTATCTTTTGCGCAACCTCAAAATCAGGCATCCACCGTCCGCCGGTCCCGCCGAATTTCGGATACACGAAACGCGCGGCTGTCGACTTCTCCCGAGTGACCCCGAACGCGCGGGCGAGCCCGGCGTCCCGCAGAGCAACAAGCGAAGCTCTCTGGAGGAACGTGCCGAGTCCTCTGCCGCGGTATTCCTGAAGCACGCACGGGCCGGTTCTCAGATGGTTGTCGGCGCCTTCATTGGGATTGAGGATCGACGCGGCGATAATTCGGTTGCCGTGCTGAATGACCACGCAATCGGGAGGATCCGCTTCAAAGCCGGCATCCACATTTCTGACAATGATCCCGCCGAACGTTCTTTGGATGTCGCTCCAGCCCGTGTCCATGCTGAACGCGTTTGTCACGACCTTCTGCACCGCTTCGTGGTCGTCTTTCTCGGCGCGCCGCAGGACGAACGGCGAGGGGACGTCGAGCTCTTCAGCCGGAATTTTCCCTAGTTCCCATTCGAATCTCAGCCAGGAGAGAGTCATCATTCGATCAATCGTTCCTTACGGGGCATCGGAATCGTTCCGGCAGGCCCACCAGATTCCTCCAATGAGAGCGCCGGACAACACCACGAAGGCGGTAAGAGTGAACATGAGAACCGCGGGAGGATCTTCGATTGGCGCTGCAAGTCAACAGAATTTCCTCGATTGCAGATTCCCCGGCTCAATTCCGAAAAAATCGCGGAACACGCTGGAGTAGACTTCGCGTTTCATTGGGCCAATCCAATCCAGGTCGTAGGAGGCCGGCGGCAGCCAGCGTGCAGCGCGGAATTCGTGAGAACCTTCGAAACGGATGACGGTTTGGGGATTGACGAGTTCCGCGAGGAAATAGTGTTGCTCCTGTCCGTCGAAGCCGTTTTTCTTTCGCCCATTCGTGAAAAGATACCGATACGGGCCCTTCCTTGAGAGTATGCGGTAGTCTTTGGGTTTGAGGCCCAGCTCTTCCTCGACTTCGCGATGGAGCGCTTCCAATAATGTTTCGCCCTTCTTTACGCCTCCTTGCGGAAATTGCCAGCAACCCCAGAAGTCACTGCGCTCGCAGACAAGGATCTCGCCGCTGGAATTTCGCAAAATAATTGCAGCATTCGGGCGGTACGAGGGCATATTCGGTTTATGCAGCAGGAATCATGTGCTACGCCAGCGCAGTTTTGCGATTCGTCCAGGCCGTGGCAAGCTGCTCATGGCCTCGTGTCTCCCTTCGAGGCACAACGACGTCGCTGAAAGTGCAGGCTTTTCCCGATGCGCTTGACTTCCGGTTTGCGTGGCAGGTCAAAAGCTGGAAGGCTTGAACTGCAAGCACTTTTTGACCGCGAACCCGTCGCCATCAATCTGATATGAGTCTCATCGGACTTGCCACATTTATGACCCCGCCGGCGCATTCGAGCCTCGCGGCCATGGGGAAGTCGCCTGCGCCGAACGGGACGTTGCGGAGAATTGAGGATCCGTGGCCCGATGGAGGCGCCGGATCATTCAAGCCTTGAAAGATGGTGTGAACTCTCCATTTTCCCGCTCTCGTCCACCGACCACGCTTTTGCGACAGAAATTCAAACCCACTCACGAGTGCGGCGTCTTCGCCATCTTCGGACATCCGGATGCGGCGAGCATCACGTATTACGGTCTTTTTGCTTTGCAGCATCGTGGCCAGGAGAGTGCGGGCATCGTTTCCGCCAAGGGCTCCGAGAGCCCGTTCGCCGTCCACAAGGGAATGGGTCTGGTTTCCCAGGTGTTCGATCCCGATGCACTCGAGCGGCTCTCGGGCACCCGGGCGATAGGACACGTGCGCTATTCGACGACGGGTTCGAGCACGATCAAGAACGCCCAGCCCTTTGTCGTGGACACTGGCCGCGGCCAGATAGCGGTTGGCCACAACGGAAACCTTGTCAATGCCGCGCAGCTGCGAGAAGAGCTCGAAGCGAAAGGGTCGATCTTTCAAACAACGGTTGATAGTGAGATCATCCTGCATCTGCTTGCGCAGCCGCGTGGCTCCGGAGGCGTGCTTTCTGCGCTGCGCCGCATCGAGGGCGCTTTCTCAATCGTGCTCATGGGCGAGCGCGAGATCCTCGGCTTTCGGGACCCCCACGGGTTCAGGCCGCTCTGCATCGGAAGGAAAGACGGCGCGTACGTGCTTTCTTCAGAGAGCTGCGCGCTCGACCTCATCCAGGCCGAATACATCCGCGATGTGGAACCGGGCGAGGTCGTCATCATTGACAATTCCGGGATCCGTTCGGAATGGCCGTTTCCTTCAACGCCAAGCGCATTCTGCATTTTCGAGTATGTCTATTTTGCCCGGCCGGACAGCACGATATCCGGGGTCAATGTTAGCAAGGTTCGTGTTGAGATGGGCCGTGAACTGGCGCGTCAGCATCCGGTTGATGCAGATCTCGTCATTCCTGTGCCGGACTCGGGCATTTATGCTGCGCTCGGTTACTCCGAGGAATTGGGCATCCCATATTTTCCGGCGTTTGTCCGCAACCATTACATCGGCCGCACGTTTATTCAGCCGACTCAGCGAATTCGCGACTTTAACGTCCGGGTAAAGTTGAATCTGATTTTAGAGGCGGTGAAGGACAAGCGCGTGGTAGTTGTGGACGATTCGATCGTGCGTGGCACGACAGCGCGCTCTCGCGTCGTCACGCTTCGCGAGGCCGGCGCGAAGGAAGTTCACATGCGCATCAGCTGTCCGCCGCACAAATTCGCCTGCTATTACGGCATTGATTTTCCTGATCCCGAAAAGCTTCTCGCCAACCAATGCACGATGGAAGAAATCCGACACTATCTCGGCGCGGATTCGCTCGGCTATCTTGATTTGAAGGGAATGATCGATGCGACCGGTCGGCCGGCCAACACGTTTTGCACCGCCTGCTTCAGTGGCGACTATCCTGTGCCGTATGACGCGGCGTTCGACAAGTTGATCATGGAGAAACGGATGGACCGGGTTCGGCTGCTTGAGAGGGAGGAAGCGCGATTGCTATGAGGACGAGCCCGATAAAAGCCTACGCGCAGGCTGGCGTGGACGTCGAACTTGGCAACACGCTCAAGCGCGGGATTCAATCGATTGTCCGGTCGACACACGGCCCCGAGGTGCTTGGAAAGATCGGCGGATTCGGAGGGTTGTTCAGAGCCGATTTCAAAGGGATGAAAGACCCCGTGCTTGTATCCAGCGTCGATGGCGTGGGAACCAAATTGAAAGTCGCCTTTGCGGTGGACCGCCACGATACGGTCGGTCAGGACCTCGTCAATCATTGCATCAACGATATCGCGGTGCTCGGGGCGCGGCCGCTTTTCTTTCTCGATTACATTGCTGCCGGCAAACTTGAACCCGCCGTCTTCCGGCAGCTTCTAAGCGGCTTCGCCAAGGCGTGCCGGGCGGGACGCTGCGCGCTCATCGGAGGCGAGACGGCCCAGATGCCAGGGATGTATCGGGAAAGCGAGTATGACGTTGCTGGCACCATCGTGGGCGTTGTGGACCGTCCGAAGATTCTCGATGGCTCGCTGGTTCGGCCCGGTGATGTCCTCATTGGTCTTGCCTCGGATGGGCTGCATACCAACGGCTTTTCGCTCGCGAGAAGAGTTCTGTTCGACGACATGGGTTTGAAGAGCTCTTCCCGCCTGCCTGAGCTTCGCCTCACGCTTGGCGACGAACTGCTTCGCGTGCATAAGAACTATCAACCGACGATCTCAGCGCTTCCCGCGGGCATGGTCCATGCGGCTGCGCATATCACCGGCGGAGGTCTCGTAGACAATCTCCCTCGGGTGCTGCCGAAGGACTGCCAGGCCAATATTCGCCGCGATTCCTGGCGCGTGCCGGCGATCTTTCAGATTATCCAGCGCGGCGGGTCGGTTAATCCGGCCGAAATGTACCAGGTTTTCAACATGGGAATTGGAATGGTGCTAATCGTGCCGAAGAAGCACCAGGCCGAGGTAGTGCGCCAAGCCCACGGTCGTCTCATCGGAGAAATCGTCGAAGGCCCCCAGACCGTCGTCCTGGTTTAGAGCACAGTCAGTTTGGGGCAGGAGGAGGGACAATTGCGCAATCTGATCGCAAAATTCACGGTGAGATCTGTTGCGATGGCCGTATTCATGATATGAGGAGAGCGTGTTGAATCTTTGGAAACGCAAGCCAGCGCTGGGAATTGGCATCGGCGTCAGTCTCGTGGGCGCAGTGGCCGTTGCCGTTCGCTATGGCTTTCGTCGCACGCCCAGAGAACGGATTCCCGATGATATTTCTCCGGCGATATTCGCGACGAGAGTCACGGAGACCATCTTTGGCGAGATGATTTACCACATTTCTGGAAGCGGTGATCCCGTGGTGTTCCTGCATGGCATCTATCTTGGCGCGTCCTCCTACGAATGGTCGAAGGTTTACCCGCATTTTACGATGGGCAGGGAAGTCATCGTTCCCGATTTGATCGGCTTTGGGGAATCCGAGCGGCCGGGCGTGACGATGGATGCGACGGATTACGCGGAGAGCTTGGTCGAGTTTATTCGGAACACATGCGGGGACCGGACCCCGGTCATCGTCGCGAGTGGATTGACTGCGGGTATCGCCCTGCTGATGGCTTCGCGGCATCCAGAGCGCGTGGGCAGGATGATTTTGCTCCTGCCCACGGGTCTCAAGGAATCGGGAAAATGGAGTGCCTCGGGGGTGGTCACACTGGTCGGGCTGCCGGGCTTGAACCGCTTCGTCTATCGCAATTATCTCTCCCGGGCGCCCTTCATCCGGGGTTGGCTCACGAAATTTGCCCTCGGCGATCCCTCAAGGGTGAATGAGGAAATGGTGCGCGCGTTGACGACGTGTGCTCAGCAGCCTGGTGCCGAGCACGCCATCTTCGGATTTCTCCGAGGGCGGCTCGCTTTCGACATTGAATCGCGCCTGGACCGGGTGCCGCATCCCGTGAGCATCCTATGGCCAGACCGTGCCTCGGGCTTTCCTCGTGCGGCTGGAGAAGAGATCTTGCAGAAACTCGAACGCGCCAGGATCGTGCCTGTGCCGGATTGCGGGATTCTTGCGGCGCTAGAGGCTCCAGCCGTGCTGACCTCGATCATTGCAGCTGAGCTCGACGGTGACTTTCGTCTTGAGGGTGCCGCTTGAATTGCTATCCCGGCAGTTTCCGTCATCGAAGTGAACGTTTCCGACCTGCGTGAAATCCTCCAATACGTTCCCCGTTTCCGGGAGCGTGTGTTCGTTATTGCCCTCGACGGGGAAGTTGCCGCATCGGACAATTTTCCCAACATTCTGCTCGACCTGGCGGTCTTGCGCTCGCTGAGCGTCAAGGTGGTTCTCGTGCATGGAGCGGGGTTTCAGATTGTCAAGCTCGCCGGAGAGCGCGGCGTCAAGTTGACAAACTCTGACGGGACGGGGATCACCGATGAGGCCACGCTACGGGTCAGCATCGATGCAGCAATTCGCCTGACCAACCAAATCATGGAAGGTCTGTCCGCCGTGGACTTGCGGGCAGCCTACATCAACGCGATCATCGCCCATCCGGCCGGCATTCTTGGCGGAGCGGACCACCAATTCACAGGCAGGGTCGAACGGGTGGACGTCAAAGCCCTGCGCCTTTTGCTCGATGAGGGAATTGTCCCGATCGTTCCTCCGTTGGGATTCGACGGCGAGGGCCGGACGTACCGCGTGAATTCCGATGCGGCCGCGGTCGAGGTCGGCGAAGAACTCTCGGCGGCGAAGATCATCTACCTGGCGCCCAGTTCGGCTTTCGCAGGCCACCCTGTCCTGTCGCGGCAGCTCTCGGTGCCCGAGACTCTGGAACTGCTCAGGCGCCAGCGAGAGGACTTCTCTCAAAGCGTCGCATCGAAGCTCGAATGCGCTGCGCGGGCCTGCGTGCAAGGCGTGCCGCGCGTGCATCTTTTGGACGGCGGAGTCAACGAAGCGCTGCTCACAGAGATCTTCAGTTACGACGGCTTCGGCACGATGGTGTACTCAAATGAATACCAACAGATCCGGCGTATTTTTAAGAAGGACGTTCGCTCGGTGATGTCGCTCATCCGCCAATCCGTGCAAAGCGAAGAACTGGTTCGTCGCACACGCGCAGAGATTCTCGAGCGGCTGGAGGACTATTGGCTTTTGGAAGTCGACCGTACGCCTGTCGCCTGCGTTGCTTTGCATGTCTATCCCCAGGAGGCGGTTGGTGAACTCGCCTGCCTCTACGTCAGCAAGGCCCACGAGAATCAAGGCTACGGCCGCAAACTGATGGCTTTCGCGGAGAACCTCGCACGCGAGAAGGGTCTCAAGCGGCTCTTTGCGCTCTCCACCCAGGCCTTCAGTTATCTGCAGCAAAAGGGCGGATTCGTTGAGGCCTCGCCGGAATCACTGCCGGCCGAACGTCGACTCAAATATGAGGCCAGCGGTCGCAACTCCAAGATCCTCTCC
>DATDAX010000236.1:0-12268 GCA_036525175.1 Terrimicrobiaceae bacterium
TAAGGCGGAATTTCTCAAGCAAGGAGGCGCGGTCGTCGCGGAGGAATCCTACCGGGCCGGCGACGCCGACTTTTCTGCGCAGCTCAATGCGATCAAGCTAAAGAACCCGGATAGCATCTTTCTTCCAAGCTACTACGCTGAAGCTGCCCTCATCATCAAACAAGCCAGGCAGCTGGGAATCGACGTCCCGTTTCTCGGCACCGATGGATGGGATTCGAATGAGTTTCTAAAGATCGGCGGGACGGCCGTGAACAATTGTTATTTCGCCTGCCATTTCTCCAGCGAGCATCTCTCCGACAAAGTTAGTGCTTTCAATGACGCGTACCTCGCCAAATTCCAATCGCCGCCGCCGCCCCTCGCAGCGCTCGCCTACGACGCGGTATGGCTCATAGCGGATGCGCTGCAGAGAGCCGGCAGCGCGGAGCCGGCAGCCCTTCGAGACGCGCTTGCTGGAACGAAGGACTTTTCCGGTGTCACGGGAATCATCACAATGGACGAAGCCCGAAATCCCAAGAAGCCGGGGATTATTATTCGTGTTCAGGATGGCAAATTTACGTATTTGGAAACTGTCGAACCGTAGGCGATGAGCGTTTATCTTGTCTGGCCTGCATCCTGTCGAAGCGTTTGGCAATATTGGCGTAAAAAGGGTATCGACCGGTCTGATCATTTGCAGGAAGAAAGCGCCAATGCTTATAGGCCCAGAGCCAGCACTCGGGCTGCTCGTGAATTGAAGGCTCCAACACATTCCAGCAGAGCTGCGTGATCTCAGCCGCGGTGGCGTCCGCAGCAAATTCGAGCGGCTTGTGGTACACCATGCGATAGGTGCCATCCGGCTCCGGGCGACACTCGACGGGCACAATCTTTGAGCCCGTGCGCAAGGCGAGCGCGGACTGCATTTGCGTTACACAGATCTTGAGTCCTCCGAAAGTGTCGATGATCACACTTGTCTCGCTTGGGTCGAGGTTGAGATCACAAAGCATGGCGAATTTTCCGCCGCTCTTGAGGTGCTTCAGCATCCGAATCATTGCACGCTCCTGAGGAGTCACCCAATGGCCGGTGCTGGCGCGCAGACGGTCGAAGATGCTGCCAATGAGGGGATTCTTGAAGCGCTGCGCGATGACAGGCCCGTTGGCAACCGTATATGCTCCGAACTGGCTCAGCCACTCGAAGTTCGAGTAGTGGAGGCATAGATACACCGCCGATTGCCGGGGGTCGGTGTGGCAGGAGTCCAGTTCGAGGCCTTCGAATCGCGCTATACGCCGCGCAACAGGCTCACTCAGATTGGGCGACCAGAAGAGTTCAAGCATTGTCCGCGCAAATGTCTGGTAGCTTCCCACGGCAATCCGTCGCTTTTCCGCCGGCGTCCGCGAATCTCCAAAGGCCGCATCAAGATTCGCCAAGGCAACTTCCTTCCCCCGTCTGTCGAAGGCAAAGACAATCGACCCAAGCACTCTGGCAATGTGCCGAATCCAGCCGTACGGCAAACGCCCAATCAGCCAGACGATGCCGGAAAGCCCAAGAAATTCCAGCCTTTGGCGAGATGTGGGAGTAAGCTTAGACATGGACCAAATGAGATGGCCGTCCGCCGTCGATCAGGTCTAGCCATCCTTCCCGGATGCTTCGATCCTGGGAAAGATCGGCGTTGGTTTGCCGAGTTGGTGTCCCTCAGGCAGCTTTCCCCAAGACGCCTCGTCCAACGCGAGCGGCCCGTTCCAATTCAGTTGCTCGAAAATGCTTTGAGCGGCCTTCGGAATGACTGGCGAGATCAAGATCGCGATCAGCCTAAGGACCTCTGCCAGGTGATAGAATATATGATCGAGCCGAGCTTCATTCCCGTGCTCCTTTGCGAGTTTCCAAGGCACATTTCTTTCAATGAACTGATTTGCCTCCGTGACAAGCTCGGCAAGCTTCTCCAGTGCGAAACTTATCGATCGTTCCTCCATCGCGACGGTAAAGAGGCCCCGAAAATACTCCGCACGGTCCCGCAATCCATTCTCGAGCGAGCGGGACAATCTTCCTCCACGATATTTGTGAGCCATCGTGAGGGTTCGATTGACGAGGTTGCCTAGACCGTTGGCGAGTTCGCTATTGTAGCGCTGAACCAGTCGCTCATCCGTGAAATCCATGTCCTGACCAACGACGCAGTCACGCATGAGATAATAGCGAAGAGCTTCCACGCCAAAGGTGTCCGCAAATGTGTTCGGATCACGAATATTGCCCAGCGACTTGCTCATCTTGTCTCCATCGACCAGGACATAGCCGTGAACGAGAAACGTCGGCATGTCCTCGTCGCTGAATCCCATGGCCTTGAGCATTGCCAGCCAGTAGATACCGTGTGCGGGGATCAGGATGTCTTTGCCAATCACATGCAAAGCAGGCCACCGCTCCTTGAAAGCGACCTCGTCCCGCGGATAACCGGCAAAGCTGATATAGTTTACCAGGGCATCGAACCAAACATAGGTCACGCACGATGAATCAAACGGAAGGTCGATCCCCCAGGAAAGACGCGATTTCGGCCGCGAGATTGACAAATCACCGCCAAGCTTCTCGGCTGCGTTTCGCAATTCCTGCTGACGAAATGACGGCGAGACACAACTCCCATGCGTGTCGAGGAATCCAAGGAGCCAGTCTCGATATTTTGCGAGGCGAAAATACCAATTTTCCTCTTCGAGCTCAATCACTTCGCCCCATTCGGCACCGAACGCGCCGTCCGGGCCGCGCTCCTTGTCCGTGAGAAACTGTTCCTGCCGCACGCTGTAGAATCCACGGTACGTTGCCTTGTACAGCTCTCCCTTGTCATGGAGCGCACGGAGGATTCCCTGCACGCAGCTCTTGTGCATGGGATCCGTTGTGGCAGCCCATGAGTCGTAGTTAAGATCGAGCTTCCTCCATAGCAAAACGAACTTTTCTGTCGTCTCGACGACAAATTTCTCCACGGCGACGCCTTCTTTTTGCGCAGCCTGTTGCACTTTCTGCCCGTGTTGATCGACACCTGTCAGGAAGAATGTCGGCTGACCCTTGAGCCGATGATAGCGCGCGATGACGTCGGCAAGGATCTTCTCGTACGCATGCCCGATATGAGGCGCGGCATTGGTATAATCAATGGCTGTTGTGATAAAAAATGACTTCACGTTTCCGTCTCGTCCTTCCTGATCTTTCCGCCCCACGATAGGATACGCGCTTTTGCTCCGGCGGCCTCCGCCTCGGCGATTTGTCCGTTCTTTACATAGAAGATCGAAAGACTTGACCATGCGAGCTGGTCATTCGGGTTGAGTTCGACCGCCCTGAGTCCGGCGTCGATGGCCTCGCCAAACCGGCCGGCCTTCATCAAGGCCATGCCGAGCGCATGCCAGGCATCGAAATATTCGGGATCGCGTCGAACACACTCCCGGTATTTCGCAATAGCGGAATCCATGTCACCGAGCGCAATATCGCCCGTCGCGTCTTCAAAAATTTCGATGGCTTGACGATCGTCAGACATTTCACTGTTGGTTCGAGACCATAGTGATCTTCGCGGCGTCGCGAGCCGAAGACAACCACGTATGGAAGAGCAGGCGTTCCTTCCTTTCAAGAATTCGCGCTTCCAACTCGGGCCTTCTTTCGAGTGCGGCCGCGTCAAGAGGATCTCGCTCAGCAAGGTAGACAGCAAATCCTCCGTCACTATCAGGGATCATCCCTGACAATTGCCCTGGCTCCATGAGCAGAGTCGCAGCGGCGATGGCCTCTTCTTCGGGTGAGAGACTTTCCCCGCTTGGGTCAATATCGTTGAAAGACTTCACCTGTACGCCGGCTGCGGCGGCGGCTTCAGAAAAGGATTTCCCCGCCGACATCGCCTCCCTAATCTTTGCTATTGCCGGCTCGGCGCTTTCGCGGAGGAGACGTTCTGCCATGCGTGCGCCCAACTGCTTCTCAGCCATCGGACGCACTTCCTCTAGAGTCAACGGGCGCTGCGGATTTACCTTCACGAGCTTGATGATGAAAAAGGTGTCTTCTGATTGAATGACATCGCTAACAGGATTTTTTTCCGACAGAAGAAACGCAGCAGGCGCGAGAGCCTTAAGCTCTGAGGCAATCGCGTCATTCGCACCTGACAAAATCGAACCCGATCGGTCGAATTCGGGAGTCGTCTGAACGTCCAGGCCGCCTGCCGAAGCCGCCTTTTCAAAGGACGATGCAGAGGCCTGTTCCGAGAATGTGGCGGCGGCATCGGCAAGCCTCTGCAGCGCCTCGACTTTCTCACGACCCGTAAGCGGCTTCTCTGCAGGCGCCAGCACAAACTTGACATACGCGACCGCACGCGTCTCGGGCATGGACAGCGCGGGGCCATACTGTTGATAGAAATCCTTCACTTCCTCATCGGTCACCTTTGCGGAGTTGGCGACCGACGCCAGCGAGAAGCGAACCGCCTGCGCGCTGAACTTCTGCAAAACGCGGGCGGTCTCGCGAAACTCTGCTTCGCTAACCGCCGCGGGCGAACTGACAATGGCTTTGAGACGCTCGACCCGCAAAGTGTCGCGAATGACATTCTCCAGGTGAAGTTCTGTAAAGCCACGGGGTCCGAGTTGTTCGAGAACGAAAGCTTTGTACTTTGCAGGATCGAACTGCCCGTTCGTTTGAAAGGCGCGGATCGCTTTGATCCGATCGGCAATCTGCGGGTCGGTCGGCTCGATAGCCAGTTCCTTTGCCTCGTGATGCATCACCATGAGATTCCAGATGAATTCTTCGAGCGCCTTGTTCTCGTCCTGCGCCATTCCGCCTAAATTTTCCAGCAGCGAAAATTGGCCCAGGGCGAGCGCCAATTGGTAATTCTTGACCTCACGCTCGATATCAGCCTGTGAGACCTTACGGCCGTAAAGGGTGGCCACTGCACCCGTACCCAACTTGTGTGTATCCGCCGGATTGTAGAGCCAGATGAAGGCAATAATTGTCAGGACAGCGATTACTAGCATTAGCACGCGCTGGTTTTTTCGAAGGATCGTGATCATGAAAAGAGCGGCGAAACTGTTGATTTGCGGGGCCGATGTGATTAAAGCAGATGGGAAATGAATGCAAGAGCGTCCCGGCTTTGGTGCGTGGCTTTAGTTGCGATCTTTGCGACCGCAGCCTCGCTTGCCGCTCAGGATGTAGTCGTTCAAAAGGACGGTCAACGCCGCGAAGGTGAGATTCTTGGAGTGGCCGATGGGAAGCTGAGAATCAAGGTCGGACCCGCGGAAACCAGTATTCAAATGGATCAAGTGGCCTCCGTATCAAAGGCTCCGCCAAAAACATACGAAGAAGCCCTGCGGGTGTGGCAGGATGGCAATGCAAACAAGACGCTCAGCATCCTGAAGCCGCTTGTGGACACGTTCCGCGGCTTGCCGACTGAATGGACCGAGCGGGCAAGCGCCCTGCTTGGTGACGTCTATCTTTCGCTTGACCAGTTTCCCGCAGCCGAAGCAGCTTTTGCGGAGTTCACGAAGTCCTACCCCAACGCAACCTCCCTTTCAGATATCGGCCTTGCGCGCCTCGCGGTTTCCAAGAAGGATTTCGCGGGAGCCAAGACGAGACTCGCACCGATCGTTGCGGAAGCTGAGAAGGTGGTGGCAGCCGGGGGCGGGAGGGGCGCAACCTATGGGCAGGCGTTCTTTTTGATGGGAATCGTCCATGAAAACGAAGGGGCCTATCCTCTGGCCCTGCGCGACTATTTGAGCGCTGTCACGCTTTTCTATGACGATGAAGCGGTTGTTGCCAAAGCTCGCGAGCGCGCTGAGCTTCTCGTCAAAGAAAAGCAAGTCATCGTCCCTTGATCCGATAGTCATCCATGAAGAAAGCCTACCCGTACCTGTCTCGTGCCCTCGCCTGTTTCGCGCTGTTCCTGGTCTTGCCCGGAGCTCTCGCACAGGAGGGCACAGGAGACGCCGGTGCACCCGTTGAATCACATACAATCCTCGAGACAATAACCGGTGGCGGACCCCTGATCATCCTGATTTGGTTGGCGATTCTCGCGACGTCCATCGTGATGGTTACATTCATCATCCAGCTTTTCCTTACTCTGCGCGACGAACAACTCGCACCGAAGGCCCTGCTGGAGTCCCTCCAGGCCACCATTCGCGCAGGGAACTATCAGGAGGCATGGGAAATTTGCCGCGCCAACAAGGCTTATGTGGCCCGGGTCCTCAAAGGCGCACTCGAGCGCATCGGCCGTGGAAAGGATGCCGTTGAAAACGCCCTTATCGAACACGGCCTGCGCGAGGCACAGGTCCTAAGGACCAAAAACAGTTACCTTTCCGTCGTCGGGGTCGTGGCTCCGATGATCGGTCTGCTTGGCACTGTCATCGGAATGATGGGCGCATTCGCCGTTCTGGGCGCCTCGGGAGTTTCTGATCCGCGCGCCCTGTCACTGAGAATCGGTGAAGTCCTTATGGCTACGGCAAGCGGCCTCTTTATCGCGATTCCGGCTTTTATCTTCTATTACTATTTTAGAAACCGTTCGACGATCGTCCTTGTAAATGCCGATGATAAACTCAACTACCTCGTGGAGGACATCCCGTTCGACGAGCTCGCGGGAATCAAGATCGGCGAAAACTTTGAGGCCGGGGCTGGCGCTCCAGCCGCAGGACTAAGCTCCTCGCGCAGAGTTTCGATGGCGATGACGACGAATTGCCCGATTTGCAATGGCACGATCCAGCCCGGACAAAGTCCTTGTCCTCACTGTGGAGCTTCTCTCGAGTGGGCGTAAAGACCACTCTATTCCCGCATCTGTGCTAGATGGTTGAACGGGAGGTTCATAGGCCTGGCAGGAAGAAGCGGGTTAGAAAGGCGGAGCCTGAAGTCGACCCAGAGTTCCAAATTGCTCCGATGATCGACATCCTGTTGGTTCTGCTCGTTTTTTTCATGTCGATCAGTTCGACCGAAATGCTCCAGTCGAATCAAGATGTCGACCTGCCCGTGGCAAGAGACGCCAAAGAATCCAAGAAAAATCCCGGCCAGGTCATCGTCAACGTTCTCTATAACGCCATCAACAACCAGACGGTAATCGAGGTGGATGAACGGGCCGTCGTCCTTAACCAGCTTGCACCGATGCTTCAGGCAAAAGTCGGCGCAAATCCCTTCGTGCGCGTGCTCGTACGGGCCGACAAGGACGTGCGCTATGAGTTTATGCGCGCCCTCTTGGAAGCGGTTGGAAAAGCCGGCGTTGGAAACGTTACGTTTTCCGTTGCGAACAAAGAAAGATAATCACATTTTTACCGAACACGCGAATGGCAGCCGGAACTAACCAAGATGGAGACATAGGATTTCAGATCGCGCCGATGGTGGACGTCGTTTTCGTTCTGCTCCTATTCTTCATGGCGTCGGCCGGCTCCCAGATTATTCCAAGGGAATTGACCATCAACCTTCCCAGCGGTCGCAGCGAAACGAAACCGGGGCCGCCTCCAACGCCGATTATCATCGACATTTTTCCTGATGGCAAAGTGCAGATGAACAACAAGGTGTACGATACTCCGGTCAGCAAGGAACTTCCCGAATTGCGCAATTGGCTCAAGGATACGATCGCCAAGTTCGGAGACAAGGATCCGGTAATCATCCGGCCTGACCCCCAGACCAAGCATGAGCGGATCATTGACGTTCTGAACGCCGCCGCGGCCTCGGGGGTCAAGAATTTGACGTTCAGCTAGCGCCGGGCGCCGAAGGCGGAATCGACGGCTATGTCGATATGCGCGCGTACTTGCGAATTTCCATCTCTTCTGACGAGAGAAGGACTTCCTCCAGGCGGAACGCATCTTCGAAGCGCGGAAAGAATGCATCGCCGGTGACCTCGCGCTTGACCAGCGTCAAGAAGAGCACCGCACATTTCCCCAAAAGGGCCGCGTAAAGCTGCGCCCCGCCAATCAGGAAGAGCTCACGCCCTCCGCCCGGCTCGGCGATTTCGCTCAGGTCGTGAATCACCCGGACCCCCGGAATGGACCTGCTGGTCACGACCCAGTTTTCCCGGCCGGGAAGCGGTTTACCCAGGGACTCATAGGTCTTTCGACCCATCAAAATGACATGCCCGAGTGTCGTTCGTTTGAAGAACTTTAAGTCCTCGGACAGGTGCCACGGGATTTTTCCCTGCGCCCCGATCACGCGGTTCAGGGACATTGCGGCGATGGCCTTCACACCGCGATAGGCGCCCTTATGGCCGGATGCGGATGATAGCCCTCCAGCGAAAAATCCTCGAAGCGAAAGCCTTCGATCGATTTGACCGCAGTATTGAGTTTCATGCGAGGCAAGGGACGGCACTCGCGGGCGAGCTGTTCGCGGGCCTGATCGATATGATTCGCATAGAGATGCAAATCGCCAAACGTGTGGATAAATTCGACCGCCCTCAACTCGCAAATCTGCGCAATCATCAGCGTAAGCAAAGCATACGAAGCGATATTGAACGGAACTCCGAGAAACAGATCCGCGCTACGCTGATACAGCTGGCAACTCAGGCCTCCATCGACCACATGGAATTGGAACAACGCATGGCAGGGCGCCAGCGCCATCCGATCGATCTCCCCGGGATTCCAGGCGCTTACGATCAAGCGGCGGCTATCCGGCGTCCGCTTTATATCTTCGATCAATCGCGCGATCTGGTCGACATGGCCGCCATCTGGACGCCGCCAATCCCGCCATTGCGCACCATAGATCCTTCCAAGGTCGCCGTTTTCGTCAGCCCATTCGTCCCAGATCGTCACCTTATTTTCGTGAAGGTACCGCACGTTCGTATCGCCTTTCAGGAACCAAAGGAGCTCGTAAATAATGGAGCGCAGGTGAAGCTTCTTGGTCGTCAGAAGAGGAAACGCCTCCGTGAGATCGAAGCGCTCCTGCGCACCGAAAACGGAATACGTTCCTGTCCCGGTGCGGTCGGTCTTGAATTTTCCCTGATCGAGCACAAGGCGAAGTAGGCGGTGATACTGCTGCATGTTCCCGCCAACATGGTGCCAGTTCGCGCAGGTCGCTGCAATTCCTTGTCGCGAAATCCAGGTCGCGCTGGCATAAGTGGTGAATGTTCGAGGTCATCACGCTCGCGAGCGGAAGCGAGGGAAATTCCACTCTCGTGCGCAACGAAACGGCCGCATTTCTTATCGACGCCGGACTGAGCGCAAAGCAATTGAACGCTCGTTTGCTCGCCGCCGGACTGTCTCCGGAACAGCTGTCCGGTATTCTCCTCACGCATGAGCATGGCGACCATACGAGCGCCTTGAGGGTAATGTTGATGCGTCACCAATTGCCTGTGTTTTGCAATACGCTCACCGCAAGGGCGCTTCAGGATCTCGGGCTGGTTCACGGCAACTGGAAGTTCTTTCAAACCGGCTCAACATTTTCGATCGGCAGTTTCGAGATCCGTGCGTTCTCAGTCCCCCACGATGCTGCGGATCCTGTCGGCTTTCGGATTTCTTCGAGCGGCCTGTGTTTTGGGGTGCTTACCGATCTCGGTTACGCCACGCGGCTCGTTTTCGAGGCGCTGCGCGGAATTCAGGCACTCCTCATCGAGACAAATCACGACGAAGAACTTCTTCAGAAAGACCTTCGTCGACCATGGTCGGTCAAGCAACGCATCCTCTCGCGCCATGGACACCTTTCCAACACCGCCGCTGCGCGCGTCCTCTCCGAGTTGGAAGCTCCACTTCAGCATATTATCCTCGGCCACCTCAGCCGCGACTGCAACTCCCCGCAACTGGCGCTGGATTGCGCCGCTCGGAGCCTCGCCAATTCCGGACACGCAGCCCAAGCCAGGATTCACTGCGCGGGTCAGGACACACCCGGCCCTGCCCTCGAGATCACTTGAGTACGCCCTGTGCCACCGCTCCCGCCGTCAGTGCGCCTACTGCCCAGATGAAGCCACAGCATAGCAACGAGGGAAGCATGACGCCGATCGTTGCGCGAGTCCCGTCGACCCGGAGCGCCTCGCGAAATGAGAAGATCAGCAAAACAAGGGCCGCAATGAAAAACAAAAAGTCCCCGCAAATCGGGATCAGCCGGAAAACCGAAGCCGGCGCCACCGCGTAGCAATAGGCCCGAAACGTCACTTCGAATCGTTGGCCGCTACTTCCAAGAAGCTGAAAAACAAGATGGAAGATCCCGGCGGCACAATAAGCGACCAGCGCCAGAAGCATGGGAGCCAGAGCCATCGAAAGAATCTGAATTCCAATGAGAGAGGCCGTGTTGAGGGACTTTGCCAGCGGCCCGAGCATTGCCTCCGGATTCATCATAATGACCGTCAGCTGGTAGGCCATTGCAGCCCACGTCGTCAGAGTTGATACGATCAGGTAAAAAGATAAGGGCGTGGAGAATCCTCCCTCACGTTTCATGGCCTTAAACGTAGCTACAGGAGTCGCGAGAACCTGCCGCACCGACTCGACGAGCGCCGAGAAAGTGCCCAAGTGCTTGCGGCGCTCCCAGGCCGGCTCGACTTGCACCTCCGGCTCAACAGGTTCCTGCGGGAGAGCGGGCGGAACCAATGAACGCGTCGCTGGCGGAAGGTCGGTAAACTCGGAAAGAGGCTTCCATGACTCCATCGGCTCGCGCCAGGCCAGGTCGGTCGGGAGGAACTCTCCAGAGGCAAGGCCCTCGGCGACTTCTTCCGGAGAAAACTGGCCAAGAGACTGCCGGTCCCGCGCGATGTGGATTCTATTCATCTCCCTGCGGCTATACAAAAGTCCCGTGCGTGGTCAACTCCGCGCTGCCGGGGGTTGCCAATCCACATTCTTCGCGGCAACATTCCCGCATGGCCATAGAATCACGCGACTCCATTCCGCTGGGAACACCGGCCGCCGAGTTCTCCCTCCCGGATGTTGTCACCGGAGAGGTCGTCGCCCTCTCCGAAGTGCCCCAGTCCCAGGCCCTGCTCATCATGTTCATCTGCAGGCATTGTCCCTATGTCGTCCATGTTCGTGATGAGATTCTGCGAATCGCGCGCCATTACCAGCCAAAAGGCGTTCGGTTCATAGCGATTTGCTCCAACGATTCCATCGCTTATCCGGATGACGCCCCGGACAAGCTTCGCGAGATGGCCGTCGAATACAACTTCCCGTTTCCGTTTCTCCATGACGAGATCCAGTCCGTCGCAAAGGCGTACGATGCTCAATGCACGCCAGACTTCTTTCTGTTCGATTCCAGCCGCCGCCTCATTTATCATGGACGCCTCGATGACAGCACGCCCCGCAATGGCGTCCCTGTGACAGGACGTGAGATGCGGTCTGCGCTCGATGCTGTGCTGGGGGGCACGGGCGCGCCGGCCTTCCAGAAGCCCAGCATTGGCTGTTCCATCAAGTGGAAGTCTGGCTAAGGACCGCATCTTGATTCTTGCGCGAGACGAGGGTCGTTTCAAGACATCGGCGGTGAGGCTCTGAAGGCGAGGAAGACGGCAAGGGCAACCGAGACTGCGACGACCGTCGCCCGCAGAACGAGACCCCTGCGAGGATTCCCGCCTTCGTCAGACAACACAAGCATCAGAGCGGGAATGGAGGAAGCAGCAAGCAGAAGCGCACTCGCCGCGGGAAGGTCCGCAAAGAAATAGCCGCTCAACCAAAGGCCGGAAAGCACTACCACGGCAACCGGAACGATACCGCGCCCTGGTACCGCCCTTGGAAGCAGGAAGCCAACGGAGACAATCGTCCCGAATACTGCGGTTAAGACAAACGCAAGTTGCCCTAGAAGCATGCTGCCGGATAACATAAGGGCGACTGCCGTTCCGCCAGCGACAATCGCAAGGATCAGCGGAAACGAAATCGATACATCCCGTTGGGCGGCCCTGTCGAGAATTGCCGTGAGAACAAGCAGTCCAGCGGCAAGGCACGTGATCCACAACGACCCTTCCAGGGGTGACCAGCCGTATTGAAACTTCGAACCCAGGAGCAATCGCAGAATTCCCGCGCAAAGCAAAAACCATATCAGCGCACGCACCGAGCCGGAGGGACGAAGCAGTGTGTCGAGCACCGCCACGAACATGACACCGATGGCGAAGTAAGGCAGCCACTGCGTCGCCTCTGCGGGCGGGAACGCCGGCCAACCGACGGACACCACGTGACCGCCGGCATAGCCGAGGGCGAGCGCGACAGCATCGCCCCAACTATTAGCCCTCCAAAGCCGTCCGGCAATGGCAAACAACCCGGAAATCACCGCGGCGGCCAGCATCCCTGGCAGAAGCTGTTTAAGCAAAAACATTCGACTACTCTTTTATGCCCTCCAGGCTCAGAAAGACCGTGACGTCGTCGCCAAGCGCGCCCTGCATGAAGTTCATGCCAAAATCGCTGCGCTTTAT
>DATDAX010000237.1:0-4586 GCA_036525175.1 Terrimicrobiaceae bacterium
ATTACCACAGGCGCGCTGCAACATTTAAGCCACGACAAGACGGAATGGTCGCCACAACCTGCATGGCTTCTGCGCCAAATGCGGTTCCCGTCGGACCATCGGGGAAGACCTGGAACGCGATATCATCGGCCTGACGGCCACCAGTCTGGACGAACCAAGCTGGTTCAAGCCCGCCATAGACATCTTCGTTTGCAACGCGCAGCAATGGGATGTCATAATCGCTCGCTCGACACCAAGGCAGAACCCGAGTCCATTGGCCCTCCTCATGCGCCTAGTGCGAGAACTTTCTCACCGTCACCCCTATTCTGACCGCTTCCCATTCGGCAAATCATGAGGAATCCACGAAGTCCGGCAGTCGCGCGCGGGAAAGGTCAGCAGATCGCCGAAATCCTATCGATAGCCACTTCTCGAGCGATTCGTACGCCTCCAGAAGGCAAACCGTATCGCCCGATCCATCAGCTTTAGGTGCGCCCGGGGAGGCATGGTCCATGTCAGCACCCTCTCAAAAACATGCAAATCCACTCATCTTGAACAGCATTTCGCTGGCCTGACTCTCCTTAGTTTCGGCGCGATTCGCCTATGCAGCAATGCAGCACGATGGCGAAACGGGTTGGCGAAATGGCGGCACCGCCGGGAGGCTGACCCTAATCCGGGCACGCAGTCGACTGAGGAGGCTGTACAAGCCGAAGAATGTCCGGTTCACATAGATGCTGTCGGCCGATCCGCGCCGGCCGCGAAGGCTTCGCAGCGTTTCGTCCTTCCGGTTTTCCTCGCCCATCTCATAGATTGCTGTCATCAATTCCGGCTTCCCGAAATCGAAATTCCGCTCGCGAAACGGCCGGGAAAGGAGTTCGATCGAACGCTCGCAAAGTGCGATCATTTTTTCGCGTTCCGCAGGACCATCGCCGGGCAGCAGGATATCCAGGTCCTCCATGGCCTTCTCCAACCTTGCTTGATCTGCGAGCAAGGACGGATCGAGGAAAGCGAACTGCTTTCGATGGAAATCTTCGGTGATTGTTTTTGTGCAGCCAAAATCCAGGACCCAGAGTTTGCGGTCTTTTACCAGGAAGTTTCCGGGGTGGGGATCGGCGTGAAAGGCCCTAAGGGAGTGAATCTGATGAGAGTAGAAGTCCCAAAGGGCTTGACCAATTTGATCGCGCTCCGCAGGACTTGAATCGCTGTCAGCGTAGCGATCAAGCGGAATTCCTGCCACCCAGTCCATCGTGAGGACGCGCGAAGACGAAAGCTCGGGATAGTAGGTTGGGAAGGACACATTCTCAAGGTGTGAGGAGGAACAGGAGAGTTCGATCGAACGTCGAAGCTCCAGAGCGTAGTCGGTTTCTTCAAGCAGTCGGGCCTCGACCTCGCGAAAGTAGTCCTCGACGTCCTGCTGGCGCAGACCCAGGACCTGCAGAGCGATCGGCTTTATCAAGCGCAGGTCATTGCGCAGGCTATCTGCGACGCCGGGATACTGCACCTTCACCGCGAATTCGCGCCCGTCTTTGGAGGCGCGATGCACTTGGCCAATGGATGCACCGTGTTCCGCCTGGCGGCTGAAAGATTCAAACATTGCGCTCGGTTCGCATGCGAACTCGCGACGAAACGTTCTCACGACCAGGGGATACGAAAGCGGCGGTGCAGAGTATTGGCCCTGGGCAAACTGTCTTGCGTAGGCCGGCGGAAGGAGGTTCCTGTCTATGCTAAGCATTTGCGCGAGCTTAAGCGGTCCACCTTTAAGACGGCTGAAGGTCTTGTAGATCTCGTCGGCGTTTTCCTCATGCAGCGAGGATTCGTTTGTTTCTCCGGATAGCGCTCGGCGAGCGTAGTATTTGAGATAGTTGATGCCCACCCTGGCGCCACTGCCGACGAGCGCTGCGCTGCGCGAGAATCGGCTCGACTCAATCGCGTCCTGTTCGATCATTTCGTGCGCGAGTGAGGTCCTGGGATGAGGAATCTGGCCAAGTCCACCGCAGAATCCAAGGCCTGCGTGCGAATGATATCGAAGGCAACTGCGGCTGATTTTTCGACAAAGGCATCCGTGCGCTCGAAACCCTTGCCGTCGTCTTTCAGATAGAAATCGATCACGGAGCGCAAATGCAGGTAAAGCGCCTCGGAGTAAAGTGGGGTAAAGCGTCCACGGTCTGCGATCTCACCTGACTCAGTGCCCTTGTTGACGATAGCGGATGCGAACGCCTTGAATCGTGTCTCAAAGCCGCGCAGCCAGCCGGGGCGTGCGAGCGGGCCAGCTGCGGTAAAGCGTGAGAGCATCAGAGAGCGATAGTTGAGCGCTTTTTCCAGAAAGGCGAAATGGAATGTCAACAGCCGCTGTCGCGCCGAAAAGGAAGGCCATTCCGGACCGGATTCCGCGGCGATTACCACCTGATTGACCAAATCTTCCCAAATGCCGTTCTCCACCGACTCAAAGGAACCAAACTCGGAAAAGAACTCCTTCTCCTCAATTCCCAGTCCGCGGCAAAAGAGGTAGATCGATTCAGGGTATCGGCCATGTTCGCGAAGGTGTTCAGTGAAACGGGCAGTAATATGTTCGTTGGTTTCCATAGTATCGGGACCATAAACGCTACGCTTGCGGGCCGAAGAACGACGCAATTTGCCGCAAATAGCCATGGCGCAACTGGCGGCCCCTCCACCTGCGGCCGAGGCCCTGACGGACTGAAGAACGGGATTGTCCCGGGCAAAATGGGCAGAAAAAATGGCCGCGGCTCAAGAATTGTGCGATAGCCCAGCTTCCTGATTTAGCTCTGAACTCAGGTGTGCAGCGCTCAGTCGCACGGCCAGTAGAACGACCAGGTATGGAGGGGGCCGACGTCGGCTTCGGAGCCTTTGAGGAAGCCAACTTTTTCATAGAAGGGCAGGTTGCTTTCGCACTCAGTGTTGAGCGTGATACCCGTGGACTCGGGATGAAACCGTGTCCTGTCTTTCACGGCATCGATCAATTGGCGCCCCATACCCCGTCCCTGTGCTTCGGGATGGATGCCGATCATGCCAAGGTAGTGCGCGACGTGTCCCGGGTCGGTCGCTTCGCATGCCTCGTTGTAGCGATCGAACCGCGCCATTGCTTCCCGCCCAAGCCGCCGCTGAACCTGGGCATGGCAGTTTGCGAGTTCGCGCGGTATAGGGATCTCCTTGGGCGGACTGACGACCGCGACCCCAAGAAGGTCGTTCGCGTCATGCAGTCCGATCAACGGGATGTTGCGCGTCAGGCGCGCCTCTACGAAAAAGCCAATGAGCTCCCGGAGCTTCTCGTCGTATTCGGGATCCGCTTCACCAATCACGTAGCGCATGACGGGATAGTCGTGGAACGCCGCGCAAAGGACGTTCAGGGCGGCAACCTTGTAACTACGATCAAGATCGCGCAAGGTCATCGGGAGCCTCTAAGAGAGGAAGTTGAAGGACGTGGTCCAAAGGCGTCGGTGTGCCGCCAATGGGGCAGCGACTGTCCTCGTAAGAGTTTCCTCCGTATGCTCTCCTGCTTGGAGATTACAACCGATGCCCGCTCTAATGACTTTGATGCCATGGTACATAAGCCGATGGTGGCTGATCCAGACGATCTCCGCAACGGTTCTCATCCCGATACCACTTTTCCTTTCCCACAACATATTCGGTCAGTCGGCGGGAAAGATATCTCCTCAATTCGCGGCCCAAAACCGTTCGTCGCCTCACCGAAACATGAGCTCTTCGCTTTCGAGAAACGCTCGACCAACGCATCAAATCCACGCACTGGGCGATGTAGCCATGGCGGCCTGAGTCGTACCCGCACTTAGACGCTATCGTGCCGCCGAAGCATGGTTATGCAAATACTACCGCGATGAATGGGGAGCATCGCGCCAACATGATAGCAAGAAACCAAGCGAGCACTGGTTGCAACGATGGTCCCGCCGCAAATGCCCTCCCGATAATTGACGCGCGTAGTATGACGGTAGCCCTCACTGATGAAAAATGTCACCCTCGCCATCCTTGCGCTAACAATAGCCATATCTCACGCAGATCTGTTCGACAATGAAGCTCAACTTCAAGCGAGATATGGGATTCCTGCACAAATCACCGGTAACTCCAGGCTTTATCGTTGGGGAGGAATTTATGTGGCAGTTCAGCTTGAAGATATAGGTCAGGGAATTAAGGTATCAGTATCCGAGGCGTATAAACGAGAAGATTCCGGCCCCCTTACGGCTTCCGATATCGAAAAGTGTTTGCCGTCGCCGACCTCGGGTGGGAAATGGATGAAGCGTGGCGATACGGCGTGGCAGATGGGCAACAAGCCAATAGTCGCCAGACTAGTCGACCAATACAATATGGTCGTTGTGCGAATTGTGAAATAGCAACGACTCCGGTCCAATGAGATTTCTCCGCTTTGACACTCGGCCCCGGGAGAAGCCTTCGGATCGGTTAGGCGAAATGTTTAGGTACCGAATTGGTGCCAAAGCGCCAATCTCTGCCGTGTTTTCGTGAATATATTCGCGATTATTCGTGAGAGTGGGGAAGCTCCTCTCGGGCCGTATTGATGGGATTTCCGGGGTTTCACGGAGAAGCGACCCTAACGGGATGTCCTTGGTAAAACAGAGCTCCAC
>DATDAX010000238.1:0-5308 GCA_036525175.1 Terrimicrobiaceae bacterium
GTTCTTGAGCGCCTTTGGCCCGACTCCGCTAACCTTGTGCTTCGGCATATCCGAGGTAGCCTCCGTGGTTATTACCGTCGCCCTCGCCGCATATATAGCCATCGATGGTGTGACGAGTTGGCTCGAAGGCGCACAACTCCTGGCGCTATGGGGCATTCTGGCTCTGTGGTTCTATTTCTTTCAACCGTTGCCAAGCCCTGTGACGTGAAGGCCACAGGATCCCTCTCAGGGTTGGCCGTCCTGAGAAATCTCCTTGATTTTATCCGGTGGAACCGCCCTAAGTAATCTGGAAGTGTCTCTCTCATTCGTGAAACCGCGTCCCGTTCTCCTTACTCCGCTTTTGCAGCTCGCATTCATCCTCGCTTTCGCCCTTGGCACTTTTGCAGGCACCTTCACCGGAAATGAATCGGATCTCGACGCAGGCAACGGATACCTGACCGTAACCAGCGCTGCAAATCAAACGACTCAAACGTTCAAGGTGACGTCGCTGACTGCAATCGTAAACGCGGACGGTAAGCCCGGTCAGTTGCTCGACTTCATCGAGGGAACGTCTGTTGCAGTCGATGTAGATCAGGGCGACGGCAAGCTTGCCGCCAAAATTGCCGTTCTGCCAAATCCCTCCCAGGAGCCGCCCTGAAGGCAGCGCAGATCCCCAGACAAACGGGCATCCGCTCCTTCTGGCGGCGCGTACTGAATCTTGACCGCCGATGAAGCATAAAAACTGGCTCGTTCTGACCGCGGGATTCATTTTTGCGGCCATTTTCGGCTACCTGGTGCTTCGCAACTGGGTAAAGATCGAGGCTCACGACCTTTACATCGTCGGCTTGATTCTCCTGGTAGTCATCTTCACGTTTATCAATCAAAGACTCGCAAAATCAGCACGCGACTTGCGTGCGGCGGCAGCCCGCGCCGACGAATCACTCGCAGCCGCTCGAGCCGCCGAAGACAAGTACAGGAGCATCTTCGAGAATGCGGGAGAAGGGATTTTTCAAACTGCGCCCGACGGACGATACCTTTCCGCCAATCCAGCTCTCGCGCGGCTCTACGGATATGAGACACCCGCCGATCTGATTCACGCCGTAACGAGCATCGGCACTCAAATCTACCTCGATCCTCACAGGCGTGAGGAATTCCTAAGGCAAATGCAAACCAAAGGCGAAGTCGCCGACTTTGAGTCTCAGGTACGACGAAGTGACGGCAGCCCCTTGTGGATCAGCGAAAATGCTCACGCGATACGCGATGAAAACGGGGTCGTTACTTACTTCGAGGGAATCGTCGAGGACATCACGGAACGAAAGTGCAATGAAATCGAACGCGAGGAACGGACACAACGCGAACTGCGCCACCAGCGATGCCTGCTTGACCTCGCCCAGTTCGACAAGAGTGATTTTGGCGCCGCATTAAGCGTGCTCGTCGAGACGACCAGCCGCACTCTCGGCGTGGCTCGAACAAGCGCTTGGCGTCTGGAGGAAAAGGACACCGAAAACGAAGCAATTGTCCTGCTGGACCTGTACGAGCTCGATAAGAACACGCATATTACAGACGAATTGATTCTCATGGGAGCGAACTTTCCGTGCTATTTCGCGGCGCTACGCTCAGAAACTCACATCGTGGCCCATGACGCGGCCACGGATCATCGCACCAGCGAGTTCACGGAGTCCTATCTGAATCCCCTCAGAATCACCGCAATGCTTGACGTCCCGACTTTCGTCAAAGGGCAGCTCGCTGGCGTGCTTTGCCTCGAGCACGTCGGCGGAGCACGAGTCTGGAAAGATGACGAACTCGCGTTCGCGGCCGCCGTCGGCAACATGATCTCTGTGACGTTCGAGGCCGCCGAGCGCCGCCGCGCGGAGGATGAAGCTGACCGCGAGCGCGACCGCGCCGAGCAATTGCTTCTCAACATCCTGCCAGTTAGTGTCGCGCAGCGACTGCGGCGCGGCGAGGGCCTGATCGCTGATCACTATACCGAGGCCACCGTGCTCTTCGCGGACATCGTGGATTTCACCCGGCTCTCCGCCAACATCGCGCCTGAAGCCGTGGTCAGTTACCTCAATGTCATCTTTTCAGAGTTCGACCAACTCGCGCAGGATCTTGGTCTGGAAAAGATCAAGACAATCGGCGACGCTTACATGGCCGTTGGCGGCGTGCCGACACCCCGCCAGGACCACACCGAGGCGGTCGTTGAAATGGCGCTTGCCATGCTCGAAGCGTGCGGCAGGCTGAGCCAGGGCACCGAAATGCCGTTTACCATGCGGGTCGGCATCAATACGGGACCGGTCGTCGCCGGTGTCATCGGCATCAAGAAGTTCATCTATGATCTCTGGGGTGACACCGTAAATCTCGCCAGTCGGATGGAAAGCCACGGCGTCACCGGCGAAATTCAAGTTACCGATGCCGTGTATGAACGGATGCGGGAGAAGTATTTTTTTGAGCCGCGCGGCAAGATTGAGATTAAAGGTCGCGGCCAGCAGAAAACGTATCTCCTCAAGGGAAGACGCGAAATCCTCGAACCTGCGCTGAGCTAGCCCCGGGGTCCGATTCGACAATTGCGACAAGTCAGGGGGCAAGCGTCGAACCGAGATACATTTGCTCTCGCAGGACCCTTTTGTAAAACACAAAGGTCCAATCCTGCGGAAAACCGGCCATGGATTGCTGCTGCAAATTCTCTAAAGGCAAAAACGTCCTCCCCAAAAGCCGCGGTTTCTGACACCATGCGCCCGCTTTAAGCACACTTCTCTTCCAACATACCGCCATACTCCCGAACTGTACGCTGACTTCTCCCACTATGACTGCAACCATTAAGCCCCTCACGAAGCGCCCGGCCTGGAAGGCCCTTGCGGCTCACCATAAGAAGATCAAGGGCCTTACGCTTTCAAAGCTCTTTGCCGATGACCCCAAACGCGGTCAGCGTCTGACAAGCGAAGCGCTAGGACTCTTTCTCGACTACTCAAAGAATCGGGTCACCGACGAGACAATCAAGTTTCTGATCCAACTGGCCGGAGAATCCGACCTTCGGGGGCGGATTTCTGCCATGTTCAGCGGCGAAAAGATCAATATCACCGAAAAGCGCGCCGTCCTCCATGTGGCTTTGCGTGCACCCAAAGACGCCTCCATCATCGTAGACGGCAAGAATGTGATTCCGGAGGTGCATGCGGTGCTTAACGCAATGACCGCGTTTGCGAAGCGCGTCCGCAGCGGCGCATGGAAGGGACATACCGGCAAGCGGATCCGGAATATCGTCAATATCGGCATCGGTGGCTCCGATCTTGGGCCGGTAATGGCCTACGAGGCGCTCCGGCACTACAGCGATCGCGCATTGACGTTTCGATTCGTGTCGAACGTGGACGGCATCGATTTCGTCGAAGCCACTCTCGATCTTAATCCGGCGGAAACTCTCTTCGTGGTTTCCTCAAAGACCTTTACGACACTCGAGACCATGACGAATGCCGAGAGCGCCCGCGACTGGTTGCTCAAAGGACTCGGCGGTGACAAGAAGGCCGTTGCCAAACACTTCGTCGCAGTTTCGACAAACGCCGAGAAAGTGTCCGCCTTTGGCATCGATACCGCCAACATGTTCGGCTTCTGGGATTGGGTAGGCGGACGTTATTCGATGGACTCGGCGATTGGACTTTCCACGATGCTGGCGATAGGCCCTGAGGATTTTCGCGCGTTGCTCGACGGATTCCACGAGATGGACGAGCACTTCCGAAGTGCGCCATTCGAGAAGAACCTGCCCGTTCTCATGGGCTTGCTCTCCGTTTGGAACACGGAATTCCTGGGAGCAGATACGGTTGCGGTTCTACCGTATGAGCAATATCTCAAGCGTTTTCCCGCCTATCTCCAGCAATTGACGATGGAGAGCAACGGAAAGCATGTCACCCTCGACGGATCGACCGTGAACTATCAGACTGGTCCGATTTACTGGGGTGAACCGGGCACCAATGGTCAGCATTCTTTTTACCAGCTCATCCATCAGGGCACGCGGCTCATTCCGTGCGACTTCATCGCATTCGGCAAGGCACTTACGCCTCTTGGCCGGCATCACGACATGCTGATCGCAAACGTTTTTGCCCAGGCCGAGGCCCTCGCCTTTGGCAAAACTGCAGAGCAGGTTAAAGCCGAAGGCACGCCCGATTGGCTCGTCCCGCATCGAGTCTTTGAAGGCAATCGGCCCTCCAACACCATTCTCGCAGAGCGACTCACCCCTGGAGTGCTCGGCAAACTCGTGGCCCTCTACGAACACTACGTCTTCACCCAAGGCGTCATCTGGAACATCAACTCCTTCGATCAATGGGGTGTCGAACTCGGCAAGGCACTTGCCCAACGCATCATCCCGGAGCTCGAAAGCCAGACGCCGCCCAAGCTCAAGCACGACAGCTCAACAAACAACCTCATTCGCCGATACAGGACGCTCAAGGGAGCGTAGGCTTGTGAACCGTAATGCGATTCTCGCCCAAGTGGGCTGATAGCGGCTGAACCACGCATTTATCCGCCGAGCCACGCCGTCCTCGTGTCGCGTGCGGAGCGACGCAGGCATTGCCTTGCGTATCCAGCTGGAAAAGTTTTGTAGACGCGTTGAACGCTAACCAAATAGCGTTTATCGCCTCCCCTCCAGGACTGGCTGAAGCCCAGGAGATCAAGATGCTTTACATCAAGCCGGGGAGCCCTTGGGAGGACGGGCATATTGAGAGCTTTCACAACAAGCTTCGCGATGAATCTCTTAACCGCGGAACTCTTCGGCAATCCTGCACGAGGCGCGCGTTATACTGGAAAGCTGGCGTGTCGAATACAATGAGCGTCGTCCGCACAGCTCGCTATCAGGCCCCAATGAGTATGCCTGCAGGAGGACGAACCGGCTCGATGGGGCTACGCGCCCCCAAAAACCCTGCGCCGCTCCCCGCGGCAAGCGTTAGAGTGGAACTCAGGTCAACGCCACAAAGTGGCAAGCAAACGAAAAATAAAAAAGGAACCCGCAGAACTTCAGCTATGAGGCGTCTCACCTACGAGGTCATGCCATCGCCACATATTATTGAGGGGTGCCCAAAGCCTTAGGCGACGTCTCAAGCACCGTCGGCCCGTTGCTGATGTCGAGGAAATCGACGTACACGATATCCGCGTTCGCCGTAAGAAACAGCGACTTGGAATTCACAAACAGCGACTTGGCATCAATCAGCCCGAAGAATACGAAAATCTCGTTGTCCTTCACGTCGATATCGAGAAAGTCTTTACGGATGGCCGCAGGTCCACGGCCGCGTGGTGTTCACGAACGCATCAAGGCGTGGGTGAAGTCCCAGTTGTCATAGACCTT
>DATDAX010000239.1:0-4456 GCA_036525175.1 Terrimicrobiaceae bacterium
CCGAAGCGGGATGCCTGACCAGCGACGACATCCTAAGCCTTGAAACGATCCCCGACTCGATCATCGTCCTCGGAGCCGGCCCTGTTGCTCTTGAACTGGCTCACTACCTCGAGGCCTTGGGCTCACGCGTCATCATTGTGCAACGCGGCGCGCAACTGCTGAAGGGCGTCGACGAGGACGCCGCCAGCATAGTAGAAAAAAGCTTTCGCAAGCGCGGCATGACGATCTTCACGAAGGCGAAAATTCTGCGCATCGAACGGACAGAAAACATTCGGCGCATCATCTTCGAACACGAGGGAGCCGAGAAGACTGCTGAAGCTGGAGCCGTCCTAAACGCGCTGGGACGCAGCCCGAAGGTGTCCGGCTTGGGACTTGAAGATGCGGGCGTCGAGATTGCAGACGGGGCCGTAGCGGTCAACGCTCATCAGCAGACCTCGGCCACAAATATTTTTGCAGCGGGGGATTGCTCGGGCCCCTTCGAGATCGTTCATGTCGCC
Organism: Terrimicrobiaceae bacterium; assembly: GCA_036525175.1. GTDB lineage: Bacteria > Verrucomicrobiota > Verrucomicrobiia > Chthoniobacterales > Terrimicrobiaceae > DASTFP01. The sequence continues at coordinate 498 of DATDAX010000239.1, forward strand.
ATCGAACAGGGTGAACGCGCTGCGCGCAATGCTGCCCGCCTCTTGAAGGGTGATTCAAGCTTTGAGAGCATGGACTACCGTCTCAAGCTTTACGTCGTCTTCGCCGAACCTCAAGTCGCCGTCGTCGGCCTTTCGGAGACAGAGGCGAAGGCAAGGAACATCGACTACCTGGTATCCAGCTATCCGTTCTGCGATCACGGCAAGTCGCTCATCATGAACGAAACCGAGGGCTTCGTGAAACTGCTGGCGGACAAGACCACACGCGAGATACTCGGCGCTTGCACCGCCGGCCCGCACGCCTCCGAATTGATCCATGAAGTTGTTGTCGCCATGCGCTTTCGCGCGACCGCAGGACAACTCGCCACAACGCCGCACTACCACCCTACTCTCAGCGAGATCTGGCTCTATCCTGCCGAAGAACTGGCCGGAATTTCGCCGGAATCGGCCGTGATCCTTCCCGGAACGCACAAAGTGGTCCATCCACCCTCGCCTACAGGATTGACCTGAAAGAAACTGCGATTAGTATCAAATGAGATCCTTCCCTATGAACCTGAACAATCTGACCAGCGGCTTCGTGCCGGACACGACTTCCACGTCCTCAAAAAACGTTCTCGCCAGTGATGTGGACGTCAAGGGAACGATCAAATTCGAGACTGAGCTGATTTTTGATGGCAAGCTGGAAGGGGAGATTTTTTCCGAAGGCGGAAGCCTTACCTTGGGCAAGAACGCCGATGTTCATGGTGAACTGAAGACCAAATCGATCGTCGTCTACGGGACGGTCAACGGGAACATCGCCGTGCTTGAGCGCGCTGAGCTCAAGTCCACGTCGCAGCTTACCGGGGATCTCAAGGCCATGCGCATCGTCATCGAAGAGGGCGCGATTTTCATCGGGAAGTCCGAGGTGACTCCAAAGTCCAAGGCAGACCGTGCCGGAATTTCCGCGGCGCAGGACCTAACTCGCAAGACTCAGCCGGATCCTGTTACCGCATAATCCTGATGCCGCAGCTTCCGCGCAAGGCGCCTTCCCGCTGTCCCCACTGCGGGTTTGTTCAGGACGAGCCGGAGCACCTTATTTCTACCTACTGCCGCGGCTGTGGCAGCTACTATAAGGTATTCACTAGTTCCGCGAATCCGGTCTTCCCAGGCCGTTCGCGTCACGCCCAGCGAGGTCCCAGGCGGCGGATTTCCACGCGACCAACTCGCGAGGTTCGCTGCTACCATTGCAGTCAGATCCACGAGGTCTCAGAGCACGCCCGGACGACCTTCTGTCCCAACTGTCAAGCGGCAATCGAACTCTATGACATAACGATTTCCTCGAGAACTTCGAAGCCGATTGACACGCGCGGCAATCTGACCATCACGCCTTCGGCTTACATAAGCAGTGCCCTCATCGTATGCCACGAAGCGCTGGTTGCCGGAAGAATCAGTGGAACACTCATCTGCGAGGGCGCACTGCGTTTGGCTTTCTCGGGGCGGCTAAGCTGCCAAATGAGTGCGAGATCGATCGTCATCGAAAAAGAAGCGCGGGTTGAGCTGTCCTATCCCATCAAGACGGGCGAACTGGTCGTTTACGGCCAAGTGGCGGGCAGCTTCGAATGCACGGGCCGCATCTGGATTGACAAGAGCGGACTCCTTGAAGGTCGGATCGCAGCGCAGTCGGTTGTTGTCGAGCGCGGCGGAACCCTACTCGCGCAGAGCTGTGTGCGGCCGACCCATAGCCACGAACCGGTCGACGAGGAGGAACTCGACGTCGTTATCGATAGGGCACATCCCCTACCCGCCTAATCTGTTTTCTCTACGGTCGGAGGCAAGAAGGGGACAATCGCATCCAGCTGCGCTCCGGCTGCGCGTCCGGCGGGTGATCGCGGATACGTGGAAACGAGGTTCGAGAACACTTTACGAGCTTCTTCAAACTTACCGCTGCGAATAAGGATGCGACCTTCCAGGAGCGCGGCAAACGGAGCGGCATAGCTGCTGGACTCCTTTTCCTGCACCTCGCGCAAAGCAGCGATCGCTTCGTCCGTCTTCCCTGGGACCGCGAGGTTCTCTGCAAGCCCAAGCCGTGCACCGCCAATCAACGGACTCTTGGGGAAAACAGCCAGAAATTTTTGATACAGAGCCGAGGATTCTTCCAGGTTCCCTTGCTCGCGCATTGAATCGGCAAGCAGAAAATAGGCATTCCCGGCGGGCACTGAATCAGGGTATTTCGCAATCAGTTCGCGCCACCCGACGGGATTGTTGGCCTCGGCAAGGAGTGATTCTGCCGCCTGGCGGGCATTGCGCGCGCTGAAAAGCCACATGACGACGGCCGCGGCCAGGGCGAGAACGACTCCTATGCAAATGAGAATGACCCAGCGATTCTTCTCCCAGAAAAGCTCAGCTTCAAAGCTTCCGACGTCGTAAACCCGATCATCAGCAGGAGGCTGGTCACTCTTGGAGGCCATGTCTCTAGCCTCCAACCTCAGCTCGCGCGGCTTCCGCCAGCGGCGTGCTCAGGTAACGCTCACCGGTCGAGCATGCAATCGTCACGATCAGCTTCCCGGCATTCTCCGGACGCTTGGCGACCTGTATGGCAGCCCAAACGTTTGCGCCTGAGCTTATGCCCGCCAATATGCCTTCTTCCTTGGCAAGACGGCGTGCCATGACAAAGGCATCCTCATTGCTGACCTGGATGCACTCGGTGATCTGGTCGTCGCCATTCTCACCCTTGAGATGAAGATTGTTAGGGACAAAGCCGGCACCGGTGCCTTGGATCTTGTGCGGTCCCGGTTTTAGCGGCTGACCGGCAAGTGTCTGCGAAATCACGGGAGAATCCTTCGGTTCCACAGCGATCGCCTGAAACGAAGGCTTCCGCGGCTTAATAATCTCGACGCAACCGCTGATGGTCCCGCCCGTGCCGACCGCGGCAACCAGTACGTCTACCTTCCCCTCGGTGTCTTCCCAGATCTCCTCCGCCGTGGTCTTACGGTGAATCTCGGGGTTGGCCGGATTGTTGAATTGCTGCGGAATCCAGCAGTTGGGCGTCTCCTTGACGATCTGCTCGGCCCTTGCAATCGCACCCTTCATCCCCTCGGCCCCGGGAGTAAGAACAAGTTTCGCGCCTAGCATCGCCAGCAACGTCCGGCGCTCGAGGCTCATTGTTTCCGGCATGGTGAGAATAAGTTTGTATCCCTTGGCAGCAGCCACAAATGCAAGGGCTATTCCCGTGTTGCCGCTTGTCGGCTCCACGATCACCGTTTCGTGCGTAAGAATCCCCTTCGCTTCCGCGTCCTCGATCATTGCCATACCGATCCGGTCCTTGACGCTGCCCAGCGGATTGAAGAATTCGCACTTGAGCGCGATCGTCGCATCGACGCCATCGGTGACCTTATTGAGTTTTACCAGCGGTGTTCTGCCGACTGTTTCGACAATGTTGTTGTAAATCCTGCCCATGGTTTGTGTTGAGGGTTGGGGATGCGAAAGCTACACAAGCACGGTTGCCCCGGCAACGGCATAATTTGCGGCCCTGCCAGATCTTCGGATCGGAAGGATGAAGCCAGGATCCTGCTCGCGAACGACGATTGGAGCTGCGATTTTCCCGCGTCATCCCGTGTGTCGGGGCATTCACGAAGCTGAACACTCAACCACTCCGTCAGTCAGACGCGTCAACCGGCACGGGTTGATTCAGGCTCGTCGAATCTTACGGGCTTCTCATAAATCGCCAGGACGATGCAGCCAGCCTCGCTGACAACGCTGTGCCGTGTCCCTGGAGCGTGGATGGTCAACGTGCCGGCAGCGGCGGTTCCGTGCTGATCTCGCTGCGAACCCGACAAGACGAGGATGTGCTCGTAGCCAGTGTGCTCATGCATCGGAATACTTCCCGCTGCGCGATAGCGGATCAGGGCTGCCGTTGGGCCGGAAACTCCATCCCCATACAACCGATAGATCTCGACACCTTCGCGAAAGAATTGCCACGGAAT